>NZ_AP024154.1:65000-395416 GCF_015533855.1 Echinicola sp. 20G
CCGGTCGAAATACGTTACCATTTTAATAAAAGCGACTACAATGAAGGGTTCCGTATTGCTTTAGGAGGTAAAGTAGGTATGCTGTACGAAGCGCATACTAAAATCAAATTGACTGATTCGGATGGTGTAAACAGAAAAATAAAAGACTCCCAAGAGTTCGGGCTTAATAAATTCAGGTATGGCGTGTATACTCGAGTAGGACTATCAGGCTTTAACCTTTGGGCTTATTACGGACTGAACGATGTCTTCAAATCAGGACAAGGCCCTTACGAAACAGAATCTACCCAATTTAATTTCGGGATGTCTGTAGCTCTATTCTAATGATATATTGTTAAAGACTTAAGCTTAAAAAGCCTTCCAACTAGTTGGAAGGCTTTTTATTTGAACTTTGGTTTCCTTTTTTCCAAAAATGCCATTACTCCTTCCTTAAAGTCAGAAGACTTGCCTGCTTTCTCCTGAAAGTCCGCCTCCATGGAAAGAACATCTTTAAGGTTCATTTTTTGGGCTTTGTTTAACATCTCCTTAATTAGTGCCACCGCATTAGCAGATGAGTTTGCATAAATCTCCACAAACTGTAGTACGACATCATCCAAATCCATAACCTCAACGGATTTATTGATCAAACCAAGCTTTTCTGCTTCATCTGCATAAACCTTTCTCCCCGTAGTGGCCAATTCAAATGCCAAGGGATATCCCAGTCTTTCAAGTAGAAAATAGTTGGATCCTGCATCCATGATCAATCCAATGTGAGCAAAAATCTCCGCGAGGTAAGCCTCTTTATTGGCTATGATTATATCTGTAGCCAAGGCCAAAGAGCAACCTGCACCAGCAGCCACTCCATTCAGTTTACAAATGATGGGCTTTTTACTATTTCTCATTTTCAGGATCAAAGGATTGTAAAGATCCTCTATAACCTTTCTGAAAGGGATATTCTCCAAATCTCCACCTACCGATTTCAAGTCTTGACCACTGCAAAACGCCTTTCCCTGACCTGTCAGCACCACACTTCTGATGCCATTATCCTTTCCTACTTCATCAAAAGCCCAGCTAAGCTCAAGTAATAATTCTTTGTTTAAGGCATTAAAAACGTCAGGACGATCCAACACCAGTTCTACCCAAGTTCCTTTATGATGATATTGAAGGTGTCGTAATTCCATATTCAACTTAACAAATAATAGTAAAAAGAAACAAAACAGGTTCCGAAGCCTAAACAAAAGCCTGCCAATAACTCTCCTGGTTTATGGGCATTGAGGTAAAGCCTACTGGAAGCTACTGCACCACATAACATAATCGTTACGATCATCGGATACAACAACGAAGCACTTGGGTATTTCCAGCTAAGTACAACCATTATAGCCAATAATCCTGAAAGGCCTGTTAAGTGTGCACTGATCTTCCAAAAAAAAGTAACCAGCGTCAACAAAACAATTGAGCCTGTCATAGTAACCAGACTAAAAACAATTAAATCATCATAATTAAGCCTGAGATAAAAAAAATAGGTTACGATAACATAAAAGATGCTCACCATGGTAAATGGCAAATACCTTTCCCTTTTACTTGCCATATGCAAGCTTGGGATGGACTCCATATATTTCATACCTATTACACTAAGCATAGGAATTAATAAAGTACTCACTACAACCATCAATAACATCGACCCTTTTATTTCATGAGGTACCTGAGTAGCTTGTGGTACAAGGTATAAAATCAGTGTAAACACCAAAGTAGGCACTAATAAGGGTTGAAATACTATAGAAAGGGTCAGGGCAATATTTCTGTTCACTACAGTTCTTTTCTTAGTCTAGCGACAGGAATCTGAAGTTGCTCTCGGTATTTGGCCACAGTTCTCCTCGCAATATTGTATCCTTTCTCATTTAATAGCTTTACTAACTTATCATCCGAAAGTGGCTTTCTTTTATCTTCATTATCTACCATCTTTTGTAACACACTTTTTACTTCCCTGTTACTCACATCTTCTCCACCATCTGTAGAGATCCCTTCAGAGAAGAAATATTTTAATGGGTAAACACCGAATTCTGTTTGAATCGCTTTACTATTGGCCACCCTGGAAACAGTGGAGATATCCATATCTATTTTCTCTGCAATATCCTTTAGAATCATTGGCTTCAACTTGGTTTCATCCCCTTCCACAAAAAATTCCGACTGATAATCCAGTATTGCATGCATGGTTTTTAAGAGTGTCTGTTGCCGCTGCTTAATCGCATCAATAAACCACTTTGCAGCATCTAACTTCTGCTTCACAAAACTTACTGTATCTTTCAGCTTTTTATCCTTCTTATCACTCTTCTCGTAAGCCTCGAACATTTCGGAATAAGATCTACTCACTCTAAGTTCAGGAGCATTCCTTGAGTTAAGGCTTATTTCAAATTTTCCATTTACAGTATTTAAAATGAAGTCAGGAATTATATACTGTGTTCTCATCAATCCATCTGAACCTCCTCCCGGCTTTGGATTCAACTTGGTGATCATATTAATCACTTCTTTCAAGTCCTCTTCTTCAAGGCTACACCGCTTTAAGATTTTCTCGTAATGCTTTTTGGTAAATTCCTCAAAACAATCACTCAAAACTTGCAGTGCTTTTTGAACGATTTCATCTTCCTGATGCTCTTTTCGCTCCAACTGAATAATAAGACATTCCTGAAGGCTTCTGGCTGCTATCCCGGCCGGATCAAAATTCTGGATCTTTCTAAGAACTTCCTCGACTTCGTCCAAGTCAGTTTCTATATTTTGACTAAAAGCAAGGTCATTAATAATTGCTTCCAAATCACGCCTGATATATCCATCACTTTCAATGCTGCCTATCAATTGTCTACCAATTACTTTCTGATGCTCATCCATCCTTAAAAAGCTCAATTGGGAAAGTAACTGCTCATGTAAAGAGGTACCACTAGAAAGAGGCATTTCACGATCTTCATCATCCGGAGAATAATTTCCATCCCCCTGCATTTTATACCCCCCGTAATCATCTGTCAAATAATCATCCAGATTGATATCCTTATCATCTTTATTATCTTCCTCATAGTTGTCCTGCAACACCTCCTCTTGCTGTTCGCCGTTCTCTTCTTTTCCTTCCTCTAAGGCTGGGTTGATTTCAAGTTCTTCTTCTACCCTAGCCTCCAGCTCCGCAGTTGGTACTTGTAACAACTTGATAAATTGAATCTGTTGGGGACTCAATTTTTGTGAAAGTACCTGATTTAAATTAAGTTTTTGCATATATAGCGTACTCTAAAATATTTCTTTTCTTAAAAATAATTGGCTTTTTAAAAGGAACCTACTCCTTGCTCAAATTGCCTATTCAAATTTAGGAAATTACAGCAAAATTTTGACAAAAAGCTTATTATATCGTTTTTTTGCATTCCATTTTAAAACATTGATTAGCTTTACTTGTCAATTGTATAGCAGATAACATTCAACTCTTATGGCATTCAACAAACGATCAAAGATTAAATTATTGCTGGAAAGTGATAAAATCGGAGAACAGGCTACTATCATGGGCTGGGTCAGAACAAAAAGAAGCAATAAAAGCGTCTCTTTTATTGCGGTTAATGACGGCTCTATTATTAACAATTACCAAGTAGTTGCAGACCCGAATGTCATTAATGAGGACACTTTAAGGAGAATTAACACAGGCGCTTGTATTAAAGTAACTGGAAAAGTAGTCGCTTCTCAAGGATCTGGTCAAGACTCTGAACTGGTAGCGGAAAGTATTGAGGTGTTGGGTGAGGCTGACGCTGAAAAATACCCTTTGCAGCCCAAAAAGCACTCCATGGAATTCCTTCGCGACATTGCCCACTTGAGGATGAGAACCAATACTTTTGGTGCTGTATTCAGAGTAAGGCATGCTTTGGCTTTCGCTGTGCACCAATATTTCAACAACAAAGGTTTCTTTTACATTCACACACCCATTATCACAGCTTCTGATGCTGAGGGAGCAGGTGAAACTTTTAAGGTTACCACTCTAGATATTAAAAACCCTCCTCTAACTGAAGAAGGTAACATCAACTATACGGAGGATTTCTTTGAAAGAGAAACCAACCTAACCGTATCTGGTCAATTGGAAGGTGAGTTGGCTGCCATGGCCCTATCAGAGATTTACACTTTCGGCCCAACATTCAGAGCTGAAAACTCAAACACGACAAGGCATTTGGCTGAATTTTGGATGATCGAACCAGAAATGGCTTTCTATGATGCTGAAGATAATCAAGATTTAGCTGAGGATTTCCTGAAGTCCATCATCTCTTATGCGATGGAAAATTGTAAGGAAGACCTCCTATTCTTAGATAAAAGAGCTGCTGAAGAAAATGCTAAGAAGCCGGTAAACGAACGCAGTGAAATGGGATTGTTAGAAAGGCTTCAATTTGTGGTAGAACATGATTTTGAAAGATTGACCTATACTGAGGCCATTGAAATCCTTCGAAACTCTAAACCGAACAAAAAGAAAAAGTTCAAATACCTAATTGAGGAATGGGGAGCTGATCTTCAATCTGAACATGAAAGGTTCTTGGTGGAAAAACACTTCAAAAAGCCAGTAATCCTGACAGACTACCCTAAGGAAATCAAAGCTTTCTATATGAAGCAAAACGAGGATGGGAAAACTGTTGCAGCGATGGATATTCTGTTCCCGGGTATTGGTGAGATTGTTGGGGGATCCCAAAGAGAAGAAAGCCTTGAAAAACTTACGGCCAGGATGGATGAGTTGGAAATTAGCCAAGAAGAACTTTACTGGTATTTAGATACCCGAAGATTCGGAACCACCCCACATGCTGGTTTTGGGCTCGGATTTGAAAGAATGGTCCAATTTGTCACTGGAATGGGTAATATCAGGGACGTGATAGCCTTTCCAAGAACACCTGGAAACGCAGAATTTTAAGAAAGATCAAGTTAAAAAAGAAAGCCCGATAATATCGGGCTTTCTTTCTAGTCTATTTTCAGTAAAACATATGTCCTTGGGATCGCCTCAACAATATCAGAAGCTATTGTCCCCCTTAATCTATTTTTTGAAGCTATCTGTCCTGCCAATCCATGTTGATAAACTCCACAAACGGCTGCATTTTCAACAGAATAACCCTGACCAAGAAAAGAGGTAATCATTCCTGTAAGCACATCGCCAGAACCTCCAGTTGCCATATGCTTATTTCCTGTTGAATTAAAATATTGTTTTCCATTAGGAAGTGAAATTGCAGTATGCGCCCCTTTAAGGATTAATATGCATCCATGTGTCTGAGAAAATTCCAGAGCCTTGTCAAGCCTTTCCTTATGATTTTGGCAAGGGCCTACCAGTCTTTCAAATTCCTTTACATGCGGGGTAAGGATTACATTCTCATTCAAATAACTCAGAAGACCTGGTTGTTTGGCTAGGATATTTATACCATCCGCATCAATTACCAAAGGGCCTTTATAATTTTCAAGAAATTTTCCTAGAAAACAGCTAGAGGCTTGGCTTGTCCCCATTCCAGGTCCTATACCAATTGCATCAAATCGGGATAAACTTTCCCAGTCCATTGAACCTGCCAATTCATTTTCACCTTTTCCAGTTAAAACTTGTGCTTCAGGCAAACTGTTTTGTAATACGCCCATGCCACACTTAGGAGCTAAGCAAGTCACTAGGCCACTTCCTGTCCTCAATGCTGCTTTGGATGCCATTTTCAAAGCCCCCATAGAACCATAACTTCCACCACAAACTAAAACTTTTCCAAAATCCCCCTTATGGCTAAACCTTCCAAATCTTAAATGCCGCTTAGCCACGTCTTTGTACTGCAAATAATACTTACCTTCAGAAAACTGTCCAAAGAATGGCTGACTAATACCAATATTTGCTACCTTCAAATGACCAACAAATCCTGCATGTTCTGGAAATAGCAAGGAGTATTTCGGAAATTGAAAACTTATAGTAATATCTGCAATAAAGGCATCCCCTTGAACACAATCATCCGATGGTAAACCGGAAGGAATATCTACTGCTATTTTATTTACATTAATCAGCTTGTTTAACCTCTTAACCAAAGACAAAAAATCACCGGACAATGGCCTATTAACACCAATACCCAACAAGGCATCTATGATTATATCAAAATCAAATTCGATGTGTTGGATATCCTCGTCTATTAAACTAACTGCAGGAAGTTTGTCTGGCAGTAATTCCTTATTTAATCTACAATCGGCTGATGCATTCTCATGATCTCCTACCAAAAAAACAACTACATCAAAGCCTTTTCTCCATAATAACCTGGCAATTGCTAGACCATCACCTCCGTTATTACCGTGCCCACAGCAAATACCAACTCGATCATTTCTATGATATTTCTTTTCAAACCAATCACAAAATGCCTGGGCAGCATTTTCCATAAGTCGGTGCGACGTAATTCCTCTATCACTAATAAAGTCGGCATCCAATTTCTTTACAGACCTTCCAGAAATTATCTCAAGCATCTTTCTTTTCGTTAAGTATTTACCAATTTATACCCTGGGAACCTAACTCGCAACAAAAACATCATACCCAATACAAAAAATATTCCAAGTACTAAAGAGCTCACTCTCATACTTCCAGTAAATTGCTCAATAAACCCGTATGAAAAAGTACCAAATACAATTCCCAATTTTTCAGTCACATCATAAAAACTAAAGTAGGAAGCAGTGTCATTTGTCCCTACTGGAATCAGTTTGGAATATGATGATCGGGAAATAGCTTGAATTCCTCCCATAACCAAACCAACAACAAATGCTAGAGCATAGAACTCCATTTCTGTGGTCACAAAATAAGCTGCAAGACAAATTCCCACCCAAATGATAACCATGCTCATAAGAGAAACTTTATTTCCCCTAAGCTTAGAAACCCAAGCAAAGAAGTAGCTTCCCAAAATAGCAACTACCTGAATGATCAAAATTGTTATGATCAGTTTATCACCTTCCAAAGCCAATTCTTTATCTCCAAATGAAGCAGCCATATACATTACTGTCTGTACACCCATGCTATAAAACAAAAAAGAGAGTAAAAACCGCTTCATATCAGGCTTCCTTCTTAATTCTTTAAAGACAGTATTAATTTCCTTGTACCCAGCCCATAGTAAAGAAACTTCTTTATCGTTTTTCTTAGATTTTCTAGGTAGAACATTAAACGGAATCAATGCAAAGCCGGCCCACCAAACGCCTGTCATCAAAAAAGACCATCTAGCAGCAACGCCTCCATCTTCAATCCCAAAGAACTCCGGCTTTTGAATCATCACAAGGTTAATAATAAGTAAAATGACACTTCCAATATAACCTAAAGCGAAACCTTTCGCACTAAGCATGTCATATTCATCACTATTGCTTATCTCAGGTAAGAAAGCATTATAAAACACAATACTCCCAGCATAACCTACACTGGCCAATACGCTACAGATTATACCAAATTCAAGATTGGTTCCATCAAAGAAAAATAAACCAATACACGATATAGAACCTAATAGAGCAAATATCTCCATGAAAAGTAATTTTTTACCTCCATAATCTGCCATACCGGACAAAAGTGGGGAAAGAATAGCTATAACTAAGAAAGAAAAGGAAATCGACCAGGAATACAATACGGTATTCACGATATCAAATCCAAAAAAAGATACAATATCACTTCCCGAAACAGACTTGGTGACACTATTATAATATACTGGAAATATAGTAGAAGTAATTACTAAACTATAGACTGAATTGGCCCAATCATACATAGCCCATGCAAAATGCACTTTTTTACGGTCAAGATTCATCCATGTGGATTTATTTGATATCAAAATAAAAAAGCTACCTTATTGTATAAGGTAGCTTTTATTTTCTTAAACTATTTCCAGTTACTCAGTTGTTGTTTTACCAACGGAAGCATATAGAATTTTTCTAGCATCCGCTTCTCTAAGTTCAAGCTGTATATCAGCTATCGGCCCCATTTTCACATCACGGTCGGCCTTTAGGGAAATATAAATTTGATCTCTTTCAGCTTCTGATAAATTGTCTTTTTCTTGGTTAACCCAGAGCAAAATATCATTGGTAGTAATCAAAGCATCATTAGCTTGAATTCTTGGTTCACTACCGTACATATTTGGATTCTTAGGCTTTCCTACGAAAAGATAAGATATCAGAGACTTTTTCTCAAGCTTTTGAAGCTGAGAAGCCTGAGGCAACTTTTGCTCTACCAATAACTCTTGTTCCCTTAGTACAGTGGTCACCATAAAGAAGAACAACAGCATAAAGATAATATCTGGCAAGGCTGACGTAGGAATATTTTCTTCGGTCTTGGTCTTTTTCTTAAACTTAGCCATAATTATTCTCCTGTTTTATCTGGTTCTGCGATCGATATTGCCATTGGGATATTCTCCTTACCTCTTTCCATCAACTCTTTCTCGGCTGCACTTCTACTGGACAATGCCCTGTATTCGTCAGCAGTCAATCCCACTCTTTCAGCATAGATCTCAAAATACGCTTTCTTAACTAAATCAAGTACCTCTAGGTATAGCTCATAGCTGGTGCCACGATTGGTCTTGATAGATACTACTGCTTCATTAGGGTGATCAGAAGATTCAGGGCTTCTACCTGCCTCTCCTTTTAATGAAGGAGGAAGGCTATTGAAAAGATCCAAATTCTCTTGATTAGGATTTCCAAAGTTTAAAACAAACTCTTTAACTTCCTGATCCAATCCCTCAGTGTTGTCCCTGAAATCATCTTCAACCAATAACTGGTCGTTTGAGTTGATCAATATTTTAAAAATATTTCTCTCGTTCTTTTTAATATCAGGTGGTGGTACATTCGGATCTTGCTTAGGAGGCAAGATGGTCGTAATACCCTTGTCAGAAGCAATTGTTGTTGTTACAAGAAAGAAGATAAGTAGCAAGAAGGCGATATCCGCCATGGAACCTGCATTTACCTCCTGACTCATTCGGTTTTTCTTTCTTGCCATCTTAAATTACTTTATGATTTTACTTATTTCAGTAAATACAATTCCTACTAATGAAAGGAAGAATAGTATGTAAGTAGTTAGCAATACTCCTCCAACAGCCTTAGAAGCTCCTGGGGTTAAGTTGAACGGTTCAACGGCGAATTTTGGTAATACCTCATCTCCAGACACAGAGTAGGCAATGAAGAACAATACCGCAACACCAATGACACCGACACCTATCTTAAGCAAACTTTTCGGGTTATCGATTGACTTGATCAAAGGCATTACTATTGCAAATAATATCCCCAATCCAATCAACAAATAACTCACATATAGCATGATATCGTAAGAATCCATATCGTTTAGTTCTTTGGTTGATAAATTTTATTTAATAAAAGCGACAAACAGGAGACTATTACTTAGTCAACTTGTGCTTAACTAGGATATCTACCAAAGTGATAGAAGCATCCTCCATATCGTTTACCAAAGAGTCGATTTTCGCCACACAATAGTTATAGAACAACTGTAGGATAATCGCTACGATCAAACCTGCTACAGTAGTCAAAAGGGCAATTTTAATACCACCTGCTACAAGAGATGGAGAGATATCACCAGCTGCTTCGATAGAGTCAAAGGCACCGATCATACCAATTACCGTACCCATGAAACCAAGCATTGGAGCAAGGGAGATAAATAGGGAAATCCAAACCAATCCTTTTTCCAAACGGCCCATTTCAACAGAACCATAAGCAATGATTGATTTTTCAACCATCTCAATACCTTCAGAATATCTCATCAAACCTTGAGTAAAGATAGAAGCTACAGGACCTTTAGTGCTTTTAGTAACATCTTTAGCAGCTTCAATACCGCCTTGGTCAAGAGCATCTTCTACTTTAGCAAGAAGTTTTTTGGTGTTAGTAGTGGAAAGGTTAAGGGTAATGATTCTTTCCAGAGCTACTGCAAGACCCAAAATCAAACAGATCAATACCGGAGTCATAAAGGTTGGGTCACCTTCGATGAACTTATCCTTGATTATTTGGTGGAATGGTTGGTCTTCTACCACGATCTCATCATCAGCCATCACTGGCGCAGGATCTGGAGCGACTTCTTCCTCCATCATCATTTCAGTAGTGTCTCCAGCAGAAGCCTCTTCTGCGGTGTCTTGTGCTTTTGTGATAACCGGAGATAAAAGCAGTCCGGTAAGCATGAACAAAGCGATTAACTTTTTCATAATTTAGTTTTTAATAGACTTTAAATAAAGGTTAAACGGTTTCTAATTTTAATATTGAGCTTTTAAAGATATAATTTTTTCAATTCAAATGACAAGGGATGATGTTATAATTTTTTCCTTATATCTATTACTACTCCCCATTTTCAATACTTCCTTACAAGGTAACCATCTTTTTATGAACTAAAAAAGCTTTACTTATAAGAATGACAAACGGTAAAATAATTATGAATTAGAGCAGTAGTTTGAAAGAACATTATTGGCCATCCCTTATCCAAATGGCATTGACAGGGTGTAAAGTGCAGAGAGGAAGGGATTCGAACCCTCGATACCCTTTAGGGGTATACACGCTTTCCAGGCGTGCTCCTTCGACCGCTCGGACACCTCTCTGTATTTCTCGCTAACAATCGAAGCGACAAATAAATATATAATATTTAGTTCCTGCAAATAAACGAAAGCTTATTTAAGCAAAAATACGCGATTTCAGGCTGTATTCAAACATTATCTACTAGTACCAACCTGATTATCAACCTATTGTTTTATTGAAAAATTTTACATTTCTTTTGGCAATTTACAAGAAAATTCAACGAAGCTCTATCAATTGCTGGTCAATGACATCTCTCCTGCAATAGGAGTTATCAGCTTCCTTCTAATTTCATCCTCATCCGTCTCATTGGCAAGCAGGAACATCATCTTACATATGGCTGCTTCTGAAGTAATGTCCCCTCCACTAAGCACCCCAAGTCGCTTCAGTTCTTTACTTGTTTCATACCTACCTTGGATTACCCTACCGCCATTACATTGGGAAACATTTAAAATAATTATTCCTTTTTCTACTGCCTTCTGAACACTTTCTATAAACCAAGGCTCAGTAGGACTATTTCCCGAACCATAGGTTTCCATTACCACTCCCCTTAAACCTTCAATTCTGAAACAACTGTCAATTACTTCTGACGTAATCCCCGGAAACAGCTTTAGGATCATCACCCGTTTATCCAGCTTGTTGAGGTATTTTAACTGCACCCCTTCCTTAAATGGCTTAATGGCAGAGTAATTATAATCGATCACGATGCCCGACTCAGCCAAGGGAGGATAATTTTCAGACTCAAATGCATCAAAATGCACGCTCTGCATCTTCTTGGCCCTATTACCTCTCAGTAATAAGTGGTTAAAAAAGATACAAACTTCAGGTACGATAGGTTTGCCATTGGCTTTGGAAATAGCTATTTCCAAAGAAGTCATCAGGTTCTCCCTAGCATCTGAGCGCATTGCACTGATGGGAAGTTGAGCTCCAGTAAAGATCACGGGCTTACTCAGTCCTTTCAGCATAAAACTCAGCATCGAAGCTGAATAGGCCATAGTATCTGTCCCGTGAAGTACCACAAAACCATCATAAGTATCATAATTTTCATATATGATATAAGCCATATCCACCCAATGCTGCATATTGACATTAGAAGAATCTATCGGCTCGGGAAATGATATCACCGTAATGGCAATATTCATATTGGTCAAGTTGGGTATCTTCTCCAGGATTTGACCAAAGTTAAAAGGCACCAAGGAACCTGACTCATCATAAGCCATTCCCAAAGTCCCCCCTGTATAAATGATCAAAACTGAGGATTTGATTTCGCTTTTTGCAGCGGTATTTAATCTTACGATCTTATAATTCATACATTAGATCGGTTAAAAACTTTGTTGGCATTCAAATTAGTAATTTCAGCGACCTTATCAATCGTACTTTCTGTCAAATCACCTACTCTTTCTGCTATTATTGGAATATACTCTGGAGAATTTCTTTTCCCTCGGTGTGGCACAGGTGCCAAATATGGCCCGTCCGTTTCTAAAACAAGATTTTCAAGACCTATCTCAGGCAAAACTTTATCCAAACCTCCATTTTTGAAAGTTGAGACACCGCCTATGCCCAACAAAAATCCCATATCAATAATTTCTTTGGCTTGGCTAATGGAACCAGTAAAACAATGGAAAATCCCAGTTAAACGGTCATCTTTCTCTTGCTTTATAATTTCAATGGTCTCATCAATGGATTCCCTACAATGAAGTATGATAGGAAGATGCTTTTCTTTTGCCCAGGCAACCTGAATCTTCAAAGCTTCCTTTTGCAATTCAAAAAGGCTTTTGTCCCAATAAAGGTCTGTACCTATCTCCCCGATGGCAACAAACTCACGCTTGGCCAACCAGTCCTCCATAATGTAAAGCTCTTTTTCAAAACCCTTCTTCACATCACAGGGATGCAGCCCCATCATGGGGATGCACATGTCCGGGTATTTTTGCTCGGCTTCCAACATGGAGTCAATGGATTCCACATCCACATTGGGCATATATATCTTATCCACACCATTCTCCCTACACCGTTGAATCACCTCATCTCTATCACTATCGTACTTTTTGGAATAAATATGGGCGTGGGTATCAATAAAATGCATCAGTATCTCCTCTCTTTCCAATTAATTTTCGAAGGCCAAAAATAATACACTATTGTTGACCATGAAATTACTAGATGATAAACTTCAAAAATAAATAATTCTCCCCAATTCACTTTACCCTTACAATTATGGGCTAACTTCTTAATAAATGCAGCTTGAACCCATATTTTCCCAAACCATATTGCTCCTCCAAGCCATACGTTAAAAACAAGCACTGTAATGATGGCAGGAAAAAACAAAGCCTGCAGTACCAGCAAAAGTTTCCATCGAAAGGGTAGGCTCAAAGCTCCACGCATCCACCGCTTTCTTTGGCGCATCAACTGAAAAAAGCTTTTTTCACCCTTAGTATATACCAAACTTTTAGAAGTCATTTGATGAATAGGATCATACCCTTTTTCCATCACGGCTTGTCCAAGCGCAAAATCTTCTGTCACTGAAAATCCAAGTGACTCATAACCTCCTATAGCTTCATAAGCCTCCCTGCTTACCAGCATATTGTTCCCGACAGCAGTTAAGAGCTTTCCTAAATCTGCGGTAACTTTAATCATTCCAAGGGTAATCCACCAATCCATTCCTTGAAGCCTCTCAAAGATATTTTCACCAGCCACCTCTGTCACTCCAACTATTAGCCCATATCGGGGTTCAAAAGCGCTAACCATTTCCTTTACCCAAAACTCATTAGTCCTGCAATCCGCATCTGTAAACAGCAAAAGCTCTCCAGTGGCTACTTGTGCCATTTGCGCCAAAGCATTAGCCTTACCATTAAGATGGGAATAACGCGTTTTTATTTCCACATAAGTACGATTGGAAAATTCATTGGACCAATCTCTTAAAATCTGTCCTGTATGATCTTCACTTTGGTCATTACCTACTATAAATTCAATCTTTTCAGGTGGGTAATTAATAGACTCAAAAGACTTAAGGCATGCTTTTACAGTACTCGCCTCATTTCGAGCAGGTAAAAGAACCGACACCATAGGTAAATCAACATCCCTTTTACTGTAATCTTTAAAATTGAAAAAAATAAAAAAACACAACAAGAAGTCCTGGACCAGTAACAAACCAACCAATACCAATGCGACAAAGAACATCATAACACTTCTGTTTGATATTTTTGGTCTTGTAGATAGTCTAGGTATGATGGTAAAACTTTCTTGATAATAGAGACCGTTTTTAGCTGATCATGAAACAATATGATTGAACCATTTTGGGTATATTTTATTGTTTTGGACAAACATTGCATTGGTGGTTGTCGCGGATCATAGTCTCCGGAAAGCACATCCCACATAATGATTTGGTATTGACCTGAAAGTACTTTTAACTGGCTCCGCTTTAATCTCCCATAAGGAGGTCTAAACAACCCCGTCACATTACCAGTCACTTCTTGGATAATATCATTGCAATGAGACACATTATTAATATAAGCTGTTGTATTTACTCTATTCCCTTGTAAATGGTTAAAAGTATGGTTGCCAATTTGGTGACCTTCCTCCACTACCCTCTGAGCAATTTCCGGGTACTTTTTAACATTATCTCCTACCATGAAAAATGTTGCCTTCATTCCTCTTTCAGATAGCTGATCCAATATATAAGGTGTGATTTCCGGAACAGGCCCATCATCAAAAGTCAAATAGACCTTAGCCTCTTCCCTGGATTTATTCCAGATATATCTTGGAAAAAGGCGCTTGATAAGTCCAGGCACATAATGAATGATCATAAGCCATTATTTGAAGCGAATACTCAACAAGGTGATGTCATCCCTACGAGCTATCTCTCCAGAAAATTCATTCCATTCCTCAAAAAAAACTTCATGGAAATACTCAGGAGAAATGCAATTGTTCCTATTGACAAAAGACATAAACCGTTCCTCTCCATATTCTTCATCATTTGCATTAAAAGCTTCTGTCAAGCCATCTGTATACATGTGCAGGGTAAAGTCACTTAATCCAGAGCGCTCACCTTCTTCCAAAAACGGCAGCTGCTTAAAGGCACCCAAAATGGTAGTGCCTGCTTCCAAAAGCTCACTTTTACCTTCTTTCTCCCAACAAAGCACAGGCGGATTATGACCTGCATTGATAAATTTTAGCGTCTTGGTTTTGTAATTATAATACCCTAAAAAGAAAGTAATGAACCTTTCCCCATTCGTATTTTCAAATATGGTAAAGTTTAACTGCTCAGCAACCATCTTCAAATCAGATGAGCTTCTGAGCAAAGTTCTCAATGCCGCCTGAAAGTTGGACATTAACAAAGCCGCAGGCATGCCTTTGCCTGATACATCAGCAATACAAAAGAAAACTTCATCTTCCGATTTCTCTATCAAATCATAATAGTCCCCACCAACAGTGCTATGGGGATAGTAAGTTACTTTCGCATCAATTTTATCCTTGACAGGTAAGGTTGCCGGAAACAACATCCGCTGCACATTGCTGGCGATTTCCACTTCACGCTTCAGCCTTTCTTGCTCCAATTGCCTTCTAGCAAACCGTTTGTTTTCTAGTGCCACTACCAGGATATTGGTCAACGCCTGTGTAAAGTCGAGATCTAACTCCTGTTCAGTATCTTTTATTTTTAACAGTAAAATAGCGAGCATCTTATCCTTATGATAAACCGGAACATATATATCAAGTTCATTAAAAGAATAATCCTCCGGCATCACCAAATTCAGCTTCCCAATTTCCCGATTATCATCCACATCAGTGTGAGGGATAAGCTTGGGAATATTTTGCTTCACACCATGCTTTACTCTTTCTTCAAACCCTTCTGAATTGGCCACATACAACACCAAGGACCTAATATTAAGATGCACCAAACAGGTAAACTTAAATATGTTGAGTAGAACAGATTCTGTTTTGTTCTCGTTAATGGCCTGCGTGATTTCCAGCAAAGCCTTGAGCTCAAGTTCTTTTCTTTGATATTTTACTGTTTCTGCAGTCAAAACCTTGTCATTTACATTGTATTGTGTTCCATGAGGCCTTTCTTGGTAGCCAGATAATAATAAGCCCTTCCTTCTTTCACTACCTCCACTTCATCAAAAATCTCTCTATCAGGCTCCTTTAAGCATTTGATCAATTCCCTTTCATAAAGCCCTTGTAAGACCAACAATAGCCGCTCTTCTTCCCAACCAAGCGTCTCCTTAAGGTAACCAAAAGGCTGTACAAAATACAATTCGTCCATTAATTCATACTCTTCCTCTGACATCCTAATCTAATGTTTAAGTAAATTTAGGTCTATTCAAACACATTACCTTCCTTTCCACTTAAATTTCCCGAAAAATGAAGACAAAGCCACAACAATCACAAAACAAGGATGACAGAAACTCGCGTAAATAAAACTTAAAAAAGGTGCTTTTATTTCATATCCTTCCAAAACTTTATTCATTACAACATACTCCACACCTAATTTAAGTACCCAATAAAGTAAAAAAAGAAGCGGCATCAAGCCAGACCCCAACAGTAGCAGCGGACTTAACAAACTAGCCAAGGAAAACCCAGCGGTCACCACTGCTCCGAATGCATTTTCCATGGATTGATGCTTGTTCCATTTACTGACCCATCGCGCCCTTTGTGCAATGAATAAGCTCCAGTTTTTTTCTGCTTTGGTCTTAACCAATACTTTTTCATCCGTGAAATAATGAATTGCATGATATCCAAATGCCCTTACCACTTTCTCCAACAGAAAAGAATCATCCCCAGAGCTTTGTTCACGATTGCCTTGATAACCACCCAAATGTTGAAAAGCTTCTTTTCTGTAGCCCATATTGGCAGCACTACACATAATGGGTTTGTTGATCTGAAAAAAGAAATTGGTCATCAACAAAATACTGGACCATTCTATTTGTTGGAATTGATTGAAGTTACTTTTTCTGCCTTCTGACATTACAGGCCCAGCCACCATTTGAACCTTGGGGTCGTTAAAAGGCTGAAGCATATTTTCGACCCAATCTGAAGGCAAAACACAATCAGCATCCGTTGTCAGAATAATGTAGCCGTTGGAAAGAACCACTCCTTGTTCTATCGCTCCTTTTTTTCCTTGCGCCTGACTTTGGACCATCAAAAAATGGCTATAACTTTTTCCTTTAATCCATGAGTCTACGTATTCTGCTCCCCCGTCTTCACTTGAATCATCAATCAAAATAACCTGCAAACTTGGATAAGTCAATTTCTCCAAGCTTTCCAACAACTTGGGTAATTGGCTCTTTTCATTCCTAAAGGGAACCAATAAGGTAACTGGATAATCGAAAACATTTATTTTCTCTGAAGTCTTACCCTTTGACTTACGCCAAAAAACGGCCAGCATCACCAATATGGCCAAATAAATAACCAAGGCTTCAAAAAAGAAAAATGCCAAAAGATTCATGCCCATGGGAGTATTTCTACTAAATTGCGCTAATGGGCAAAATAGCGAAAAAGGAGGTGAAAGAACAAATCATTTTAGGAATTGATCCCGGTACCAATGTGATGGGCTATGGATTGATTTTGGTAAAAGGAAATAAATATGAGACCATACAATATGGTGTTATCCACCTCAAGAAATATGGCTCTCATGAACTGAAACTGAAAAAGATTTTTGAACGGGTTACCGGTATCATAGATGAATTCCTGCCAGACAAAGTAGCCTTGGAAGCTCCCTTTTATGGACAAAACGTCCAATCCATGCTGAAGTTAGGGCGTGCTCAGGGAGTGGCTATGGCTGCAGCGCTGGCCAGGGATATTCCCATTGCCGAATATTCTCCCAAAAAAGTAAAACAATCGGTCACTGGAAATGGCAATGCCTCCAAAGAACAAGTGGCTGAAATGCTCAAAACACTTTTAAAAATTGAATCAATTCCCAAGCTATTGGATGCTACTGATGCATTGGCTGTAGCAATATGCCACCATTTCCATGATGGACGATTACAAACACGAGGAAGAACCGCAGGATGGAAAGCCTTTTTAGAAGAAAATCCTGATAGGGTCAAATAAAAAAACCACAGCTGGTAGCAAAAAAGAATCAATTTTCTCTTTTTATCTAACCAACTGTGGCTAATAATATATTCAACACCTTTATGCTTTTAAAAATGCACCCAGCCTTGTGCTTTAAGCTGAACGGCCGTTTCACTTTTCGTCACCATAAACTTACCTTCATCTGCTTTGGTCACATGACCAATAAAATGAATGTCCGGGTGTTTTTCCAACTTATGAAAATCATCTTGGCTGATCGTAAATAACAATTCATAATCCTCCCCTCCGTTCAAAACACAAGTAATTGGATCTAAGTTAAACTCTACCGCAGTATCAAAAGTTTGCTTATCAATTGGTAATTTATCCTCATAAATCATGACCCCGACATTGGATTCTTTACAGATATGAAAAAGTTCAGAGGCAAGTCCATCTGACACATCCATCATGGCTGTGGGAACCACTTCCAACTCTTTTAGCTCATGGATGATATCCATTCTTGCGTCAGGTTTAAGTTGCCGGCCTGTCACATAAGAGTACTTATCCAACTGAGGTTTCATATTAGGGTCAGCCATAAATACCTCTTTTTCTCTCTCTAAAACCTGAAGACCGATTAAAGCTGCTCCTAGATCTCCAGTAACACAGATAATATCATTTACTTTGGCACCAGAACGGTAGACCTCCTTACCTTTTTCTACTTCTCCAATGGCAGTCACTGAAATAACCAAACCGGACCTTGAGCTAGTGGTGTCCCCTCCGATTACATCAACATTATAATGTTCTGCTGCTGCATTTATTCCTGCATACAAAGCCTCCACTGCCTCTACTGAAAATCTATTGCTCAGGGCAATACTTACAGTTATCTGCTTGGGAATGGCATTCATGGCTGCTACATCTGAAATATTGACAGCAACTGCTTTGAAACCCAAATGATGAAGTGGCGCATAGGAAAGATCAAAATGAACCCCTTCAAGCAAAAGGTCAGTAGTGATTACCTTTACCTTATCTCCTGCATCCAATACCGCTGCATCATCACCGATTCCTTTTAAAGTTTCCTGATGTCGTATTTGTATTTTGCTATTCAACTGATCAATCAGACCAAACTCTCCCAGTTCTCCTATTTCTGTTCTCTTTTCACTCATGGTTTACTTTTCTTAAGCTTTTCTGTTCTTTCAAGAATTTATTCTGAACTTGAATCTATGTCCTGACACAATTCCACCAAAACACCATTGGTGGAGCGAGGGTGCAAAAATACAATTAATTTATGATCCGCACCTCTTTTTGGCACATCATTGAGCACTTCGAAACCTGCTTCTTGGAGTCTTTCCATTTCTGCATAAATATCATCAACTGCAAATGCAATATGGTGCAATCCTTCATTTCTTTTTTCGATAAACTTACGAATAGGACCTTGACCATCGCTTGACTGAAGCAGTTCTATCTTGGTTTCTCCCACTTGAAAAAAAGAGGTAACAACTTCCTCACTTTTTACCGCTTCTTCTTTATAAGATGGCGTACCAAGGAGCTTTTCAAACAATTCTGTGGATTTTTTTAGGTCTTTTACAGCTATTCCTAAGTGCTCGATTTTTCTCATGCGCTAAATTTGTATATTTGTATTAGGAATTATTTCTAAGTTAAGCATGTTTATAACTTAATCTAAATTCACTTGAACATTAATCTACAGAAAATATGATCATCGTTTCAGACAAAGCAAAAGAGCGGATCCTAGAATTGAAACAGGAAGAGGGCAGAAAGGACAATGAGAATATCCGAGTATCGGTAAAAGGCGGTGGCTGCTCAGGCTTGATGTACGACTTGGGCTTTGACGAGAACATTGCCGATAGTGACAAAATATTTGAAGACAATGGAATCAAAATCCTGGTAGATAAAAAAAGCTTACTTTATTTGGCCGGTACCACCTTGGAATTCACCGATGGCCTGAACGGCAAAGGCTTTCAATTTGTCAACCCTAATGCTTCCCGGACTTGCGGATGTGGAGAAAGCTTCGCGATCTAATAAGTAAATTGAACAAACTCATTTTATAAGACCGGCCTAAATAGTCGGTCTTTTTTGTTTCCTTTCTCGTTTTTTAGGGCTCATTTATTACCTTTGCCGAAAAGGAAATAAGACCCAAGTATATGGAAAATACAATCAAAAAAGTCGCGCTTAACGACAAGCACATTGAATTAGGAGGAAAAATGGTGCCTTTTGCAGGATATAATATGCCTGTCAGGTATTCCTCAGACAAAGAAGAGCACAATACTGTTAGAAATGGCGTAGGCGTTTTTGATGTTTCCCACATGGGCGAATTTATGGTTAAAGGCCCCAATGCTTTAGCCTTAATCCAAAAGGTCACTTCCAATGATGCTTCCAAGCTGGTCATTGATCAAGCACAATATTCTTGCTTTCCCAATGAAAAAGGAGGAATCGTGGATGACCTGATCGTCTACAAGATGGACGAAGAAGAATATATGCTGGTAGTCAATGCTTCCAACATCGATAAAGATTGGGATTGGGTAAATCAACATAACACCGTTGGAGCCGAGTTGGAAAACATTTCTGATGAAATCTCTCTATTTGCGGTTCAAGGTCCAAAAGCAACTGCAGCATTACAAAAGTTGACATCAGTGAAATTGGATGAAATCAAATTCTATCATTTCGCTATTGGTGAATTTGCAGGTAAACAAGATGTCATTATTTCTGGAACGGGATACACTGGAGCTGGTGGTTTTGAGATATATGTAAAAAATGAAGATGCCCTTGCTGTTTGGGATGCCATATTTGAAGCGGGTGCTGAATTTGACATCAAGCCTATTGGCCTTGGTGCTAGAGACACATTGAGATTGGAGATGGGGTATTGTCTTTATGGCAACGATATTGATGACACCACCTCACCTCTTGAGGCAGGTCTTGGCTGGATCACCAAATTCACCAAAGATTTTATCAACAGTGAAAATTTAAAGCAGCAAAAAGAGGAAGGTATTTCCAAAAAATTGGTAGGTTTTAAATTTAAAGACAAAGGTATTCCAAGAGCCCACTATCCAATCCTTAATGAATCAGGTGAACAAATAGGGGAAGTTACTTCCGGAACCATGTCACCAAGTATGGGGATTGGCATTGGTTTGGGGTATGTGGATATCGCTTATGCAAAGCCTGGTACAGAAATCGCCGTTAGTGTGCGAAACAAAAACTTGGCTGCTGTAGTGGAAAAACTACCTTTACTAAAGAAATAAAAACATCATTTAAATATAGAGTTCCTGTGCGGTGTACAGGAACTCATTGCTTTTATTATGCCTAAAATCGAAGTCTGTCTAAGCCCTGAACTGGTACATCTGCACGATTTAAAAAACAAAATCGTAGTAGTTGTTGATATTTTCCGCGCCACCTCTACTATGATCACAGGATTGGCCAATAAGGTAACTTCAATTACTCCTGTAGCGGGTTTGGAAGCTTGCAGAAACATGAAATCCCTAGGCTACATTATAGCTGGAGAAAGGAATGGCCAAACTGCAGAAGGCTTCGAACTGGGAAACTCTCCACTAAGCTACCTGAACAATGCTTATGCCGGAAAGAAGATTGCCGTTACTACCACCAACGGAACACTGACTATTGAGAAATCAAAAAAAGATGCCGCTGAAGTTTTGATAGGGGCATTCTTAAATTTGCAGGCTACAGCAGATTACCTTGTTCAGCAGGGCAAAGATGTGGTGATCCACTGTGCCGGATGGAAGGGAATGTTCAACTTGGAAGATTCTTTGTATGCTGGAGCTTTGGTAAGTGTTTTGGCCAATGAGTTTGACTTCGATTGTGATGGCGCCATTGGAATGAAAGCCCTTTATGAACAAAACCAAGGGAACCTTAAAAGCTTTCTAGGTCAGGCTTCCCACGCCAAAAGATTGCAAAACCACAATATTGAAGCGGACATTGACTTCTGCCTGACTCTGGACAAATACAACTTCGTCGGAAAACTCGAAGGAGAGGAATTAGTAAAAGTAGTGCTTAATAAAGTAGGGTAGCAACCTATTTTTACCACAAAGAACACAGAGGTCACAAAGAAACAATTTGATTCTATTGATCATTTATCACTCTCTTTATTCCATTCTTTAAAAGTAACACATTAAAATTCATCAAAAGTCCCAATTAATAATACTCTAATTTAAGATAGGTTAATGTTTGGGCTAAATGAATATCATTTAGAGTTTCTACGCTTTTTAACCCTAGCAATAACCTTATTTTCGACCAGCAAACCCAGTCTATAACTGCACTCAATCTTTACCACTTCAAAAACCAGAGGCAACCCCACCTCTTTTTCCACTAACATTCCTGTACTTTTTAATTTATAAAAAATACACTCTTAATAGACATGCTCTAATAAACCCTTTCCTTCATCCTTCTTCAACTAAACCTCTGAGCCCTTTGTAACCTCTCTGTGTCCTCCGCGGTTAATATCCTTTGTTCTCCTTGTCCTTTGCGGTTTATTCTTTGCAATTCGGTCAATAGGATTTACCTTTGTGCTCCATGGAAAAGCACCACCAATTTATCCAGTCCAAATTGGAGCAAGCGGCCTCTTCCAATAGATTGAGGACGCTTAAAAAAACCTCCCCTGACAAAGTGGATTTCTTTTCCAACGATTACCTTGGTTACTCCACAAAAGGACTGCTTAACCAAGCAATACCCCAAACTTCACCTCCACAATGGAGCGGAGCTACTGGCTCAAGATTAATCAGCGGAAACCATCCAGAGATAGAACTTTTGGAGCAGGATTTTGCTAATTTTATGGACAGCCCGGCAGCGCTACTTTATAATTCCGGCTATATGGCCAATGTGGGCCTGCTTTCTGCATTGGGAGATAAGGACAGCTGTTTTGTCTTTGATGAACATGTCCATGCCAGTATTAAGGAAGGGATGCGTCTGAGCTTCGGGCAAAAAACATCATTCAAGCACAATGACCTTGATGATTTAGAAAGAAAACTCAAGCAGCAATCTAGCAATAACAAAAGGCTATTGGTGCTCACAGAAGGATTGTTTTCCATGCACGGAGATATCCCTGATATCAAAGAAATGCTTGCTCTTTGCCAAAAGTACCAAGCAGCCTTGATCATTGACGAAGCTCATTCCCTTGGAACCTTGGGACAGAATAAAAAAGGAATTTCAGCTTCATTCCACAATCATCCTAATCTTTTTGCCAGGGTTATTACCTTTGGCAAAGCTGCCGGAGGACATGGAGCAATGGTATTGGGGTCTAACAAACTCAGGGATTTCCTGATTAACTTTAGTAGGGCATTTATTTATACCACTGCACCATCTATCGACCAGGTAAACAGCATTAAGGCTGCTTTAGACCTCTTTAAAAAGAAAAGCAATTTCGACCAACTGGATCAGACCATCGAGACCTATTTGGACATGGTCAAAGAATTACCTGACAACTTTTCCCGAAACCCAAGTCCAATCCAGTATTGGCAATGTGCTGATATCCCCAGACTAAAGGGGAAAGTAAAATTATTACAACAATCAGGTGTGAATTGCTATGCTATTCTTTCTCCCACAGTAAAATCTGGAGAGGAAAGAATTCGACTGGTGCTACACTCATTTAACACAAAAAAAGAAATACAAGAGCTTATCAGCTTGTTGAATAAATAAAATGAACAATAAGGTATTTGTTACGGGAATAGGAACAGGAATAGGCAAAACAGTTTGTTCAGCTGCCCTGTGCAAGACATTTGGACATGCTTACTGGAAACCAGTACAATGTGGTGATTTGGACCAATCTGATACTATTTTTATTTCTAAACATTCGCTAGGAACCCATATTCATCAGGAAGCTTACAGGTTAAAAACACCTCAATCTCCACACTTGGCTGCAAAACTGGAGGGTATTGAAGTTTCTCTTCCTGAATCGCTTATCCCAAGGAACTCAGAAAAACTCTGCGTAGAAGGAGCTGGAGGCCTAATGGTTCCTTTCAATGAGAGCCAAACCTATCTGGATTTTCTTTTGGAATCAAAACTACATCCTGTAATTGTCATTAGGCATTATTTGGGCAGCATCAACCATAGTTTACTGACACTGCAGGCATTGGCCTCGGCAGGAATTAAGGATTTCACCATAATCTGGAACGGTGAAGAAAATGCTTCTTCAGAAAGTGCTATTTTGAAGCGCTTCTCACCTATCGAGCAATATAGGATGGAGGAATGGGACATGGAGAAAAATGAATTGCCGCATCTTAAACAAATCGGCTGAGATGAATTATAGTGAAGAGATGAGATCGGAGAAGAATAAAATTGGCATCACTAAAGCCATGGCTATAAACCCTTTGGGGCTATATGAATCCACAGAAGACCAAAGATACACTACGAAGGAACATTCTTTTGACCAAAACACGAATGGAGATTGGAAAGCAAGTGTTTCTACCAGCTTGTGGAATAAAATAAACGGATATATCCAAGACCTAGGTCACAAACCAGAACGTTTTCCAGAGGAAGCCAAATTACTTTCTTATCTGATCCACAAAATGGATTTACAGCCTTCGGAAGGTCAAATGATCAATGCGGCCACTTCAAGAGGAAGCATTGATTTCCTATCCAGAATGCAGCAAGAAAACCCAAACCTGCCTGTTTGGACCTCTCCTCATTCTACCTTAGGTTTTGCCAGCAGTTGGCCCAGCTTACTGCATGAATCGGATAGTTCCCTTTTCTTTCAATCTTCCACTTGCAGTAGCTTTGGACTGACTTTACAAAATGCCTTTGCCTGGCTGAATAGTGGTATGGCGGATAGTTTTATCGCATCAGCTGTGGAATGCCCCACAGGTCAATTGACCATAGACCAAATGAAGGCGATTCGAATTTATGCCAATGGAGCAAACAATAACTACCCTTGCAGGTCCATGGATTTTGAAAAGGAACAAAATACCATGGTACTAGGTGAAGGGGCTTATGCTTTCGAACTAAAGAAAAACAATAACAATGTACTCGCCTACTTGGATGGAGTGGGATCTGCTGTAGAAAAAATCCACCATTCCACTGAATTATCCTCCCAAGGAAATTGCATAGTAACTGCAGCAAAAAGAGCCTTTAATACTGAATCAGTCCCAAAGATAGATTTAATAATCGGACACTTCCCCGGCACCAAACTGGGAGATATAGCTGAAAAAAATGCTTACCAAACCGTCTTTGGTGATAAAGTTCCTTATACTATTTCCAACAAGTGGAAGATTGGGCACTCACTAGGCTCCAGCTTAGCGGCCAATTTAGATCTAGCCATTTCCATCTTGCAAAATCAGGAACTTCCAACATTACCAGATTACATCAAAAATGAAGTTGATCCGCCTAAATCGATCAATAAAATCCTGATCACAGCATTAGGGTTTGGGGGACAAGCTATCTGCGCGGTGGTTGGAAAATAGATTTAAGACAATAGAAAGTAGACATGAGACAAAAACCTCATATCTACTATCTATTGTCTCAAGACTACATACTCAATACTCTCGACTATTTTCACTTCAGCTTATCATTGTTTTTGTGCCGATCAATATCCCGGATATTTTTCTTCTCAAAATTTTTCTCCAAGGCCTTGGTAAGGTCAACACCTGTTTGATTGGCCAAGCAGATCAACACCCATAGCACATCTGCCATTTCATCTCCTAGGTCCTTGCCCTTGTCACTTTCCTTAAAGGACTGTTCACCATATTTCCTGGCCATGATCCGCGCCAACTCTCCCACTTCTTCCGTCAAGATGGTCATATTGGTCAGTTCATTGAAATACCTTACCCCAACCGTCTTGATCCAATGATCTACCTTTTCTTGTGCTTCTTCTATTGTCATTTTATTTCATTAAATACTTCTTATAACCTTCCCATCTTCCAATACCAACTCTCTATCAACTACTTTCGGAATATCTTCTTCATAATGGCTTACATAGATCATCGAAACATCAGGATGCCTTCCGATATGGTCAATCGTCTCACGGAACAAAATCCTTTGCTCATCATCCATTCCCTGAGCAGCCTCATCAAGGATCAGTAAGGCTGGCGATTTTATCAAAGCCCTGGCCAAAAGACAAAAGCGCTGGTTCTCCAAAGGGATCTGGTGCAAAAGCATTTGGGCCACATGTTCTATTCTGAACAACTTCAACCATTCCATGGCAAGCTGCTCTTGCTCCTCACTGACTTTTTTGAACAAGCCAATGGAATCAAATAAACCAGAAAGCACCACCTTCAAACAGGTCTGGTTTCTGGGAAAATACCTTGCCAGTTCTGGTGACACAAAACCAATGGGACGCTTGATATCCCAAATCGTTTCTCCGGTTCCCCGCTTTCTACCAAAAAGAACAATATCATTGGCATAAGCCTGAGGATTCTCTCCATTGATCAAACTGAGCAAAGTAGATTTTCCAGCTCCATTATGCCCTCTCAACACCCAACATTCTCCCTGTTTGACTTCCCAATTGATCCGGTCCAAAATCACCTTGCTATTATACTGGATATGGATTTGATTCATCTTGACCAGCGTATCAAATCGCATAACAGGATTATTCTGAATCAATTCATCCAACTTTTTATGATCAAATTGCGAAAGGGCTTCATGATTGACCAAATCTCTTTCGTGAAAATCTTCCCTTTTCTCCAACTGCACAATTTTACCTCCATCCAATATCGCTACGTGTGTAATGGCATTGGGAATTTCCTCTGGAGAAGTCGTCATGATCACCTGAATTCCGGATGCTACCATGGCCTCCAATACTTCTCCAAAATGCTTTCTGGTATCTACATCCAAACCGGTCATGGGTTGGTCCATCAAAAAGAGTTTTGGATTCCTTAGCAGCGCTCCTGCAATGGTCAACCTCCTGCTTTCTCCATTGGACAGCTTAATCAGAGACTTATCCTTTAACACCTCCAAATCCAGCAATTCCATTACCTTTTCAACAGTCCATTGCCCCTCCTGCTTGATCTCCACTTCCTGCAGATGCTCTATTACTGTGGCAGCCTCTTCAGATTCTGAAGAATTAAAGCGTTGCTGGTAATAAAAGTTTTGAAGGTTGGACTTATTGGTAAAAGTGTATTTCTGGGAAACTACGGCAATCAAATCCCTAAAGCTATTAATCCTACCCTGTGCAGTCATTTCCTTTTGATAATCCACCGCAAAATCCCTAGTCACCCTCCCCTCTGAAAGTACAGTCTTACCCAAAATGGTATCCAAAAATGCAGTTTTTTCCGAACCAGAAGCACTCAAGATGGCCCAGTTCTCCCCTTCCTGCATATGGAAGTTCAAGTCCTGAAAGATATTCCTGTCAAAATACCTGACATGAGCATTTTCGATCGATAGAAACAATGACCCCATCCTTTTATATTTTATTTTTTGAATCAATACAGATGGTTACAGGTCCATCGTTCACCAAAGCCACTTTCATATCTGCTCCAAACTCTCCTGTTTCAATGGTTTTGCCCAAGTCATTCTCTACTTGTTGGATAAATGATTCATATAATGGAATCGCAATATCCGGTTTGGCTGCCTTAATATAAGATGGCCTGTTTCCCTTTTTTGTACTGGCATGCAGGGTAAACTGGCTGATCAAAAGTATCTCCCCGCCCACATCCAACAGGCTTTTGTTCATCACCCCATTCTCATCACCAAAAATCCTCAAATTGACAATTTTCTTACTTAGCCACGTGATATCCTCAGCATTGTCTGCCTCCTCAATCCCCAACAAAACCATTAAGCCTTGTCCTATCTCACCTTTGATTGTACCATCAATTTTCACCGAAGATTCCGAAACCCGCTGAATAACTGCTATCATTGTAATCGTATTTTTCAAATAAAAACTTGAAGATAATTGAATTCAGCTAAGATATATAGTTTTAAAGATGTCATTTTGGCTATAGCAATCAGCCTTATGGGCTTTTTGGTATTCAACTGGTTTCAGTCACCTTTACAGCATCAACTCAACCCTCTTTTTGATGCCAATCAATATCAAAAAGCTTATGAATACTTCAAAGGTATAACAGACCATTACACAGTCAACTACCCTTTTAGTGTCCGCATTTTAGTTCCTTGGTTAGCCGCCCAATTTCCATTTGATGACATTTACACAAATTTCAAAATTATAAACCTTCTTTTTGGAATAGCCTGGATACCTGTTTGGTTTATTGTTGCTCCTACTGTGGGATTGGATCGGTTCAAAACCTGGCTCGGATGGTTTTGGATAACTTTCCATTGGGTGGACATTTGGAAAGCCAATCTCTCCGACCCTATTACGGTAGACTTACCACTTTACCTATTCCAACTTTTGCTACTTTTGGCTTTGATCAAAAAGAAGTGGTGGCTTTTGATATTAATCGCGCCCATTGCTACCATTCAAAAAGAATCTTTTTTGCCTATCCTTGTAGTGCTCTGCCTTTATCCCGGTATTCCATGGCTTCAAAAAGGTAAAAGAATACAGTTTATCTATTTGTTAGTGGCACTGGCATTGAGTTTTATTACCTTAAAAACTACCAGTCTTTATTTCCCTGGAGCAAATACTGGGAAAAATGCCATTATCAACCTTTTTAATAATACACTTGGTTTGATTGGTCATCCCGACCTGTTGCTTAGATGGGTGCTTTCACTATCCTTGGCTTATGGAGCTTTTATATGGATCATGATTTGGAATAGAAAACTTTTGATCAATTCAGAAAATGAATTCCAAAAAGTATTGTTTCCATTGGTTGGTGTTTACCTATTCTTCAGCCTTTTTGCTGGAGGAGATTTTACAAGAATCGCGTTTCTAGGAGCTCCATTTATGATGGTCCTATTTTTGCAGAGATTAGCCCTTTCTTACCGTCAATGGATCATATTATTCGTGATCAGTATTCCTGTTCAGCGTTTGTTCGAATTTATTCCTGATGGAGGAAGTGATTTTGAAAATTGGAAGACTTGGTATCCTGAATATGCACCTTGGGCTTGGGTAGTGATCTACTTGGTCTACACATTGCTTTTGGCTTTGATTAGCAAAAAATACTTACAGGTAAATCATAGTCACTGAGAAAGTATCTCTTCTCAATTTACCTTCATTCAAAAACCTGCATTTGCTTGGATTCTATAATTTTTACCACTTCCAGTTCATCATTGAGCGCTTGGTGAATCATGGCCTTTGCCACCTGATGATCATAGATGGGTTTGTACTTTTTGAACAGGCCAAATGAAGTAAAGGCTTTCATCACAGCTTTACCGACTGATTCCCCAATCCTCGTCTCCTTTCGATCTCCCAATAAAATTGAGGGCCTGAAAATACCTAAGTATTTGAAAGGAATTACCTTCAAGTCCTCTTCCACTTCTCCCTTTACTTTATTGTAAAAAATAGATGACTGTTGATCTGCCCCAAGCGAACTAACATACAAAAATTTACTGGCTCCCCACTGGTGTGCCCACCTTGCAAAGTTGATCACAAAATCATGGTCAATTTTATAGAAATTCTCTTGTGACTTGGCCTTTTTGATCGTTGTTCCCAAAGCACAAAAAGCATGCATGGTAAATTCTTTGTTTTCAATAGCTTTGATCAATTCCTGATTATCTCCGCCAAGATCAAACTCTCTCAAACTATCCAGAAGGCTGGTTTGACCAATATGCTCAAAGTCCACCACTACCTGCACCAGTTTGGCATGCTTAAAAGCTAATTCCCTTCTCGAAACGGATAGGACATAATCATAGGCCTTTTCCTTGAACAGTTGATGAAGCAACTGTACACCTATTAAACCAGAAGCTCCCGAAACTAATGCGATGGTCTTCATAATTGAAATTGGTATATTTCTACCTACTTAATAAAGTAACAAAATCACGCTCAAGCGTTTGATTTTTATCCTTTGCGTACCATAAATGGACACGATTATTGAAATCTGGTTGGGATACACCTTGTGGATCTGCTTTGTAATCCATCACCATTTTTTGTAATTCACTGGGTCTAGGCCCCCAAGTAAACAACTCTTCTAAAGTTTCCTTGTCCAAAGCAATCAATTTTGGGATGGAACGACCTCCATTGGTAAGGTAATCGTCCATTACTTCCAAGTTTTCATCTCTTAGAATATACTTAACTTCAACAAGATCAGAAAAAGCTGCTAACTTTTCAATATAGGGCATATTTTGTGCACCATCTCCACACCATCCTTCCGTCAAAACCAACCACACTTGTTTTCTGTCTAATTTCTTAACCAGCTCAACTGCTTCCTCACCTACTTTAGAAGTTTTGTCCCAACGTTTCATTCTTTGGATATTGATCCGGGTATATTCGATCATAGCCTCGGAATGATTGTTGCCTGTGGTCCTACTTTCAGAAAACAGCTGATCAATCAACTCTTTGTATTGTGTATAGCTCATCGCTTGGTCAATCAGCTCATGGCTAATCGAAGAAGTAATGGTAGTCATATAGTTTCCTTGTTTTTCAGCCTTTAACAAGACTGACTATACCTTAGTTCTTTCCCATTCTAAAAAATCATAAATATCACTTTGGACACTTTTGGTAATGGCCAACAAAACGGATAGATCATCGACAAACCCAAGTCCAACGATAAAATCAGGAATAAGGTCAAAAGGCATAACAAAGTATAGCAAACCCAAAACCAAAAGCACCAATGTTTTGGTAGAAAAACTGCGGTACTCATTTTTATAATAGGCTTTCACCATTCTGAGCACCACATCAATATAGAATTTAGATTCCTTGACAGTGGGGTTTTCAGCTAACTGGTGGAGTTTATCAGTGACTTTTTGAATAAGTTGCTGCACTTTCTCTTTGCTCTCCACTATCTTTTCAGCTTTGGCCTGATAAAGCCCTTTTGCTCTATCCAGTAAATTCCCTTGTTCACTCTTCCAGTTTGCCATAATGTCTTTTTCCTTAGAAGTATACCCTAATTTCAGATTTCACCTTTTGTAACGCAAAAGAAATGCCATCGTTTTTCTGTTCTAAAGATAACTGGAATATCTTCTTGGCCAAATCCATTCCCTTGGCTTCAGGATTTACTTCTTGCATGGCCCTATTGACCAAGGTAATGACTCCCTCTACAGCATTGCGAACACTCTCCCAAGCCTCATCAGAAAAGTAAACTTGCTGCGCCAAGTTGTGGTTGAACTCTTCCCTGATTTCACTCAGCAAGAGACTATGAAGTTCCTTAGCGGAATAAGCTTGATCATTCACCCTTCTTACCAAATTATTGGGTGTGAGCCTTTCAAGCAATAAACACAAGCGTTCTGCAGCCTGAAGACGAATAGGTAATACAGTGTCAGAATTTCGGGTTTTCAAAGTAATCAATTTGGCTTCCCTTTCTTTGGACAAAAAGGACACAATAACCAAATACATCCCATAAATTACCAGCCCGGCTGGCACAATGATCTTTAACAATTCAATAAAATACGCCATTCACTATTTTCGATTAATACCCGAATATCTAAAATATTTCAAAGAGAAGTTGATTATTTGTCATTATTTTTGAACTAACAAATCAATCAGAACATTTACTAGGCATGCTGATACCGATTACCATTACAGAGAAGGCCCAAGAAGAAATTAAAAGTATCATGGAGCACAAGAACATCCCCTCAGACTACTCCTTGCGGGTAGGTGTTAAAGGAGGAGGTTGTGGCGGCATGTCCTATGCTTTGGGCTTCGACAAATCAAAGGATGGAGATGAGCAATTTGAATTGGAGGGAATCCCTGTGCTGATTGAGAAAAAACATGTGATGTTCTTGATGGGCATGCAAGTAGATTTCTATGAGGGTAATGATGCACGCGGATTTACCTTTGTCAACCCTGACATTCCTAAAAGACATGATGTACAAGAGTAAAACCTAACCCCACTGCTATGAAAAAGATTTTTCTATTCCTTCTTCTTTGTTTTGCAACTTATAGCCTTTCTTTTGGACAAGAAGTCCTTAAGCTAAAAGAAGGTGAAAAAGCGGCACCTGGTAACCTTTCAGATTTGAGCTGGATGGTTGGATTTTGGAAAGGAAATGGTTTTGGTGGTGAATGCGAAGAACTTTGGTTGCCACAACAAGGAAACAGTATGGTGGGTATTTTTAGGTTTATAGAAAATGGGAAGTTGGTCTTTTCAGAGTATATGGCTATTCTGGAGGAAGAAGGAAAACTTCAACTAAAAGTCAAGCATTTCTGGGCCGATTTCACTGGATGGGAAGAAAAAGAAAAATGGGTCAATTTTCGCTTTATCAAAACTGAAGGGCAAACGGCATATTTTAGTGGACTTACCATTCGTCGTGAAGGAGAAAAAATGATCCTTAAGCTGGCTATGGAACATAATGGAGAATCCTCCATTGAAACATTTGAGTATATTAAAGAGGATCTATAAGAAGTCTTCAAAAGCTGGTTTCACATTCGACCAAAACTCATCAAGGGCAATGATTCGAGGCTTGAGGAAAGAAATGATTTCAGGCCAGGTGTCCCGTTCCATAACATTGACACCGCCAATTCTTTTTTCTATTTTCGAAACCACCTTGCCATATTCATCTTGGGCATGAAGCTGCCAATCCCACTCTTCTCCCAAAGTTCCGTGCAATATCTTCTTGAAAGTCTCGAACTGCTCAAATACCAATTCCTGTATTTCTGTATCCTTGTGGTTGATCTCTATTCCAATAGAGGCATAGCCTCTTTCGGCTTTCATCCTAAAAAACACTTGACCAACATGGGTTTTGTAGTTTTGCCAGTTGACCCGACCTCCTTCTGCTGAAGGTACCGGTTTCATATATTGCCCAAAGGCTGTCCAAAAATCCTTTTTGGTTTTGGTGATTTCCGCTCGTTTGTACACTTATTGATAATCTTCTGGATAGGATACTTTTACCACTGAGTAATTGACCACTCCTCCCAATGCAGGGTTATGCTTTTTGATAATGATGTCGATAGATTTCAACTGAGGATAAGCTTTTAGAATATCCTGAACCATCAAATGTCCCAAATGCTCCAAAAGCTTTACAGGCTCTTCCATATGAGATTTGGCGATTTGGTAAAGACGTGCATAATCCACCGTTTCATTCAAATCATCCTCCAGCATTGCCTTTTTGAAATCAGTATCCACATGAATATCTACCGTAAATCGGTTTCCCAATTTCTTTTCTTCAGTAAATACTCCATGAAATGCATGAAACTCTATCCCTTCTAAAGCTACCTTTCCCATCAATCAAACTGGTCAAAAAACGAACCTGACTCTTTTTTCCTACTAATATTTTCTGAAGGTTCTTCAATCTTACTTGGGGCCTCAACTTTTATTTCAGGTACTTCAGTTTTTTCTGGTATTACTTCTTCCTTCTTGCTTTCCAAGGGAAGTTCTACCTGTTGGGAAATTGGAGGCTTTTCTTCAGGTGCTTCACTTTTCTTTTCAATTACAAAAGTATGGGACTTTTCCTTTGTTTGGCCGGGAGCACTTTCATGACTAAAAGAAGGTGATTGTCTGCTCAAATCTTTGACAGCTTTGGTATGGGTAGCCATATCCAAGCGTTTGATATCATCTTGGGACTGCTTGATGTTTTCTAAACTATCAGTAGCCAAGTTTTTCAAGTTCCGTATTATTATCTCCCTCTGTGCCAATAAATCTTCATAACTCTCCACCAAGGTTCCAACATCAGCTTTAAGGTCTTCAATAATCCTCTTGGCTCTACTTTCAGCCTCTTCTATGATGCTGCGGGATTTGTTCTTAGCCTCAGAAATCATCGCATCTGAATTCATCTGGGCTTCCTTTAAGATCAGTTCTGCCGTCTTGTTCGCCTGCTCTATCATGCTGGCTCCTGTATCCTCAGCCGCTTTGAGTGTTTTAAAAAGTGAATCTTCCACTTCCCTGAGCTTAGCTGATTCCTTTTCCACCTGCTCCAGCTTGATTTGAAGTTCCCTTTTTTCATCCATTTCCCTTTCCCATTCCTGAGAAAGAGACACTAAAAAGGAACTCACTTCATCTTTATCAAATCCTCTGAAGTTTTTCTCAAATGTTTTTTGGCGGATTTCTAACGGCGTTATTTTCATATGTTTTATTGAAGTTCTATTTCCCAAATGGAAATGGTCCGGTCATCACTCACTGCTATAATTTGATGGGTATATTTACTCCAAATCACCTTGTTGACCGAAGTTCCATGCCCTGCATGTCTGGATTTATCAATTACCTTTTTAAGCTGCAAAGTAGCAGTTTCCCACAGCTTAATGGATTTATCCATACTACAAGTTACAAAATATTTACCATCTTCTCGAAAGGCAAGATAGTTGATCGCATACATATGCGCAACGATATTTTCCTGCAGCTTATATGCTTTCGTCTCCCATATTTTTAGATGCGCATCCCGACCTCCACTGATCAGTAATTTCCCATCAGGAGAATAACGAAGTGCAAAAACGGAATTAGTATGTTCGTCCAGTTTTTTTACCGGAGAAAAACCATTTAGATCAAACACCTTCACAGTATTATCACTGGATCCAATGGCCAAATGCTCTTTTTGGACATCCAGGGCCATTACTCTAATATTCTTTTCCCCTAGCTTGATGTGCTTCAAAATAGAACGCTCCTCAATATCCAGAACTGTGACAACACCATCCCCTGTTCCTACAAAAGCTTGGTTCTTATAGATCTTAATATCAAAAATTGCATGATCCGTAATTTTCAGAGACCAAATTTCCTTATTTGTGTTTAAATCGATGACATGTACGCCTTCAAAATTGTGTCCAATAAACAACAAATCGCGCTGATCATCTATGGCCAAAGCATAGACGGAGTGAGGTAATTTAGCGATCAGTTTTCCATCTTTGGGAGCATCCAAATCCCACTTCACTACCATCCCATCTCCTGCACCAGTATAAAAATAACGAGGATCATTTCCCTCTACCAAAGCAAAAATACTATCATTATGTCCAGTAAGTGTATAAAGTTTATTTACTTGAATTTTTGGCATATATTGCATTTTGAATCACGTAACCTTCTCCTCGGCTGTATGCAAGCAAAAATAGAAAAAATAAGTCCTTTATCTGCTTTAGCCATTAAGAATATTGAAGAGCAGGAAAATAAAACTGTGGATTTTTTGAGTTTCAGGGAGAAGCTTTCTTTTGCCAACATCAGTCATCCAGAGAAGCGTAAAGAATGGAAAGGGGCACGACTGGCCATCAAGTCAGCTCTGGATGCGATCAACATGGCCTATCCTGGTTTCTACAAAGATGAACATGGAAAATCCTACCCAATGGATGGATATGGCAATGTTTCCTTGACACATACCCAGGGATTAGCTGCCGCTATTTTTCATAAGGAAATGCCGGTGGGAATAGACATCGACTACATTAAAGAAAAAGTGGTTAGGCTTGGCCCCAAATTTCTTGACCCAACGGAAATCGCATTCCTAAACAATGACCCAGTATTGTACACCATTGCCTGGTCTGCGAAAGAATCTATTTTCAAGTGCCAAGGTCGAAAAGGGATCAGCTTGAGACAACATATCCTTTTATCCCCCTTTGATATCAATGATAGAGTTATAAAAGGAAAAATTTATGATACCGACTTTGCCGACCATTATTACTCGGTAAAGGTAGAAAGGCAGCATGATTTGATAATGACCTACACCATTTGGTAAATCAACAACATCATTAGCCTGATTTTTGTAATACAAGAAAACAATCAACCACACTCCAAATGAAAAAACTTGTATTATTGATATTAACCGTACTAATCATTAACGTGACCTCTAATGCAAGGCAAGTAGCCTCTTTTGAGTTGGAGGATATTGTTAGCAATACCACTTTTAAACTTCAAGATTACAATAAATATCCAGCTGTTATTTTGATTTTCACATCCAACAATTGTCCTTTTGCTAAGCTATATGAAGATCGTTTGATCAATCTGCAGAAATCATATATGGATAAAAGCGTAATCTTTGCCTTTATTAACCCTCACCATGGGCAAAGTGAGGAAGAGTCTACCAATGCCATCAAATCCAAAATTGCTCAGAAAGGAATTAAATTTGCCTATTTGATTGACTCTAATCAATCGGTGACCAAAAGCCTAAAAGCATCAAAACTACCAGAGGCCTATGTCCTTACACCAAGCCCAACTGGGTTTTCTATTGCCTATCATGGTGCGATTGATAATAATGCTCAACTACCCAATCAGGTTACCAAGCAATACCTAAAAACAGCCATCGACCAAGTACTGGCCGATCAACATCCCATTCCAAACAGCTTACGAGCAGTAGGGTGTAATATCGTTCCCCTTAATTGATTGCCCCAAGGATTTCCAAAAGCTGTCGAATTTCCTCGATCTTTTCCGGTTCTCCCAGTTTTTCGAAAGAAACAGTCAGGTTCCTTAGAGTTCTTCGGAGAATATCTATATGGGCACAAGGCTCAAAAAACTCCTCTTTCGGCTCAATCTTCAGATGCTCCAAATAATTATTGATATCCTGCTTGCTAAAAATCAGCCCTTTATTGAAAGCATTGATATAAAACGTAGTAGCTTCTGACTTGTAAGTCAACACAAACAAATTCGGCAAATTGACACCAAAAACCGGCAAACCTAATTTTTGAGCTACCAAATAATAAACAGCACACAAACTAATGGGATTCCCTTTTCGAGTATCCAACACATTGCTGATCATGCTATTCCCAGGAGAATGGAAATTTTTAGTATTAGCTGAAAACTTCAGTTGATTGAACAATACATTATTGATCAATCGAATTTGATCGTATGGAGAAATATCTGTTTTGAAAGCTGTCCAAACTTCAAAATAAATCTGGTGCATATCCGCATTCATGGACTCAAAGTCCAAATCAGGATATTGGTATGTATTCAATATCCAAAGTCCTTTCAACAAATCCTGCTCTTCAGACAGTTTCCATTGCTCCAACCTTTCTTTGAGGAGTGAAAACTGAAGCTCATGCACCAGCTCCTCTATTTCTTTTTGCAATTCAGGATTAAAGCTACTTTCCCACTTCTTCTCCAAAAAAGGAATTACGGCATTTCCCAAGGAGATGATTTTATCTTTCACATGATCTTTTACTTCACGATCTGAATCATCCAACAAAGAAACCAATGCATGCAATTCTTTTTCTGTAAGCTCTCCCATATAGTATTGCCCCGATAACAGGGTTTGAAAACATCTAGATTAACGTCAAATTTTACTAAGCTCAAATTTACGATCAAGTTTGAATAACTCCTACATTAAAGCGTTCAATAATGGGCGCATGATTGGCTGCCGTTATGCCCATTGAAATCACTTTTCTGGTTTCTTGAGGGGCTATCACCCCATCAACCCACAATCTTGCAGCCGCATAGTAAGGACTCAATTCCTCTTCATATTTGTCCGAAATATCCTTTAATAGTTTCGCCTCATCATCAGGACTTATCTCCTTGCCAGTCTTCTTAAGTGAAGCCACCTTAATCTGTAGTAAGGTCTTTGCCGCAGATGCACCAGACATCACTGCCATCTGAGCTGTAGGCCAGCTGTAAATCAATCGAGGGTCATAGGCTTTGCCGCACATGGCGTAGTTTCCTGCCCCATAAGAATTGCCAATGATAATGGTAAACTTGGGAACCACAGAGTTGGCCATTGCATTGACCATTTTGGCCCCATCCTTAATGATCCCTCCATGTTCCGCCCTACTACCGACCATAAAGCCACTTACATCCTGAAGAAACAATAAAGGTATTTTACGTTGATTGCAGTTCATGATGAATCGTGCCGCTTTATCCGCAGAGTCTGAGTAAATCACTCCTCCCATCTGCATTTCTCCCTTCTTGGTTTTTACCATTTTCCTTTGATTCGCTACAATGCCTACAGCCCATCCATCTACCCTTGCCGTACCACAAACCAAGGTCTGGCCGTAGTCGGGTTTGTATTCGTCAAAGGAACCTTGATCTACGAGGCCTTTCAACAGTTCATGCATATCATAAGGTTTGGCCCTATCGATAGGAAAAAGGGATAATAATTCTTCGTAAGATTTCTCTGGCTCTATTGATTTCACCCTATCAAAACCGGCATCCTCTCTCGCCCCAAGTGTATTGAAAATACGCTTGATCGCATCTAAACAAGCTTGGTCATTATCATATTTATTATCAGTGACCCCTGAGATTTCACAGTGTGTGGTAGCTCCACCTAAGGTTTCATTGTCCACGGACTCACCAATCGCAGCTTTTACCAAATAAGACCCTGCCAAAAATATAGAACCTGTCTTATCCACGATCAAAGCTTCATCGGACATAATTGGCAAATATGCTCCTCCTGCCACACAGCTTCCCATGATGGCAGCTACCTGAACAATCCCCATAGCCGACATCTTCGCATTATTTCTAAACTGCCTACCAAAATGTTCTTTATCTGGAAATATTTCATTTTGCTTTGGAAGAAACACACCGGCACTATCTACCAAATAAATAATGGGGAGTCTATTTTCCATGGCCACTTCTTGTGCTCTGAGGTTCTTCTTGGCGGTCATGGGAAACCAGGCGCCAGCTTTCACAGTGGCATCATTGGCTACTACCACACACATGCGGCCACTAACCTGACCTATGCCCGTTACTACACCAGCGGACGGACAGCCTCCCTCTTCCAAATACATTTGATCTGCGGCCAAAGCACCAATTTCTAAAAATTCATCCCCCTCATCCAATAAATAGTCAATCCTCTCTCTTGCTGTCAATTTGCCCTTTTCATGTTCTTTGGCGATTCGCTTCTCTCCTCCCCCCTGTTTGACTTTGGCGATCTTTTCCTTTAAAAACCGAAGTAATTCTTCGTGCTGTTCTTTGTTTGTTTTGACTTCACTCATGGGTTTATAAACTTGATTACATTTGGCAATCGCCATTTGTCGATTTAATGGATGGCGAAAAATTGACTTATTCCAATATATAAAAATTCAAATGATATTGGTCTTGATTTCTTAAAAACTCACCCATAAAAAAAGCCAGCTGGTCAGCTGGCTTTTTAAATTAGTAGGGCTTTTCAATATGCCTCAATCTCTTCCTTATAGGCTTTAATGGATCGGTATATGGCCGATGCCAAATAAGCTTGGCCATTCTCACTGTTTAGGTACCTTTCTTCATTGGAGTTGGAAAGAAAACCAGTCTCCACCAACACGCTGGCCATGCTGGATCTCCAAAGTACCATCAGAGGCAGCTGCTTCACACCACGACTTCTTCTGTTCAGTTTGTTCTTGAAATCATTCTCTATCTTTTGTGCTAAGGAAAGGCTGCTTGCAAAATAAGCCTTTTGCATCAGGTTGAACATCATATAGGATTCTGGTGATTTAGGATCAAACCCTTCATAATTTTCTTTGTAGCCATCTTCCATCAGAATTACAGAGTTCTCCCTTTTTACAATTTCGAAGTTTCTCTTCAAATCATAGGAACCCATCACATAGGTCTCTGTGCCATAGGCAGCCGAAGGTCCCGCATTGCAATGAATGGACACAAATAAATCTGCCTTGTTTCTATTGGCAATATTGGCTCTTTCTTCCAGCTCAATAAAAACGTCTGTTTTCCGTGTGTAGATCACCTCTACATCAGGAATATACTTCTCTATATAATTCCCCACTTGTAGGGCAATAGATAATGCCACATCCTTTTCCATTGACCTTCCGCCAAGTGTACCAGAATCTTTTCCTCCATGTCCAGCGTCTATAACAACCCTTCTCAATTTGAACTCCCTGGTCTTCTCTCCAGCAGGAACAAAAGCTGAGAGCAATGCAAAGCAGGTCAGAAAAGAAATTATTATAACATTTTTGATACTGGTTCGTTTCATAAACATTATTAACGTTAACTTTACGCGAAATTTAAAAATTTTTGAAGCAAATAGAAGTAAATCTGTGCAGAATATTAAGGTAGCTTATCTTTCCTTTATCTTACTCATAATTTCCCTTGGAGCCTCCATGGCTCAGAAAACTTTCAGGAACCCTGCTGAGAAAGAGATCATTGCACCAGAGTTACCCTCACCAATCGATTCTATCCCCCCTACGCTGCCAGATAGTTTAATTTTGAATGACTCCATTCCTTCGATTGACTCAGCAAAGGTTGTGCCCAAAGGAGACATTGAGACCACTATTAAGTATGCTGCTCAAGACAGCATTCTCTCCAACTTTAAAGAGAAGAAAGTTTACCTTTATAATAAAGCGTGGTTTGAGTATGGAAACATCCGATTGGATGCTGATTACATAGAAATCAACTGGGAGAAAAATGAACTTTATGCCTCTGGTGTCAAAGACTCTACGGGCACGGTACAGGGAAGCCCCATCTTTAAGGAAGGAAGTAGTACTTATGAAATCCGAAAGGACATGCGCTACAACTTCAAAACCAGCAAAGCCATTATCTCCGACGTGGTTACCGAACAGCAAGAAGGGCTCCTACGCGGTGAAACAGTGAAAAAAGATAACGAAGGGAATGTATATTTAAGCCATGGCTTTTACACCACTTGTAATCTGGCAGAGCCGCATTGGCACATTTCTTCCAGTAAAATAAAATCCGTAGAGGGCAAACAAACCATTTCCGGTCCCTTTAACCTTTACTTCAATGGTATCCCTACACCAGTAGGTTTGCCTTTTGGATTTATTCCTGATCAGAAAGAAGAACAAGTTTCCGGAATTATTATTCCTTCTTATGGAGAGGAAAGAAGAAGAGGTTTTTATCTGAGGGATTTTGGCTATTACTTCGCCTTTAACGACTATATCCATAGTAGATTGACTGGTGAGATCTACTCAAAAGGTGGCTATGGCGTAAAAGCTGCTACAGCTTACAAAAAGCGATATCGCTACAGTGGTGGATTCAATGTGGATTATCAACAATTCCGAAGTCCAGAAACAGAAGCAAACCCACTGGACTACACTACTGTATGGGTCAATTGGAGTCACAGTCCAGAATCCAGAGGTAATTCCAGGTTTTCGGCCTCCGTCAATGCAGGTACCACCAATTACAATAACTTAGTGGTGAACCCCACCAACTATATGCGAAATACCAATTCGGAGTTTACTTCAAATATTTCGTATAGCAAAACCTTTACTGGAACCCCATTTAGTATGTCTGCTAATCTAAGGCATTCACAAAATGTTCAGACAGATGAAGTTTCTTTGGTTTTGCCTAATGTTTCGGTGAATATGAACCGTCAAACGCCTTTTAAAAACTCCAAGTTCGAACCTTTGAAAACCTTGAACTTTGCATGGAATTTTGAGTTACAGAACTCCATCAATAATAAGGTGGTTCAGGAGCTGGGCATTGAAAACGAATATTTGCAAAATGATGCTTTCGAGGATGATTATGAGGCACCTGATGTGATCCCATTTACTTGGGCTAACCTACCAAAACTCTTCAAACAAGCAGAAAATGGTTTCAGACAATCCATTCCGGTTTCCTCTAATTTCACTCTTTTTAAGTACTTCACAGGAACTGCGGGCTTCCAATACACAGAGCTTTGGTACTTGGACAGGATCAATTATTTCTACAATGCACCAGAAGAGCGTGTGGATAGAATCTTAGAAAATGGCTTTAGCAGAGTAGGTTATTATAACACCTCCTTTAACATGGCCACCAATATCTATGGTTTTTACACGTTTGGCAAGAATTCTAAAATCGAAGCCATCAGACACCATGTGCAACCGACTATAGGTATGTCATTTACGCCTGATTTTTCTGACCCAAAGTATGGTTATTATCAAACTGTTCAGGTAGATGAAGAAGGAAATACGCAAATGTACAGTAGGTTCCAAGGTTTTCTTTATGGAGGAGCACCAAGAGGAGAATCAAGGTCACTGAATATTTCAATTAGAAACACGTTAGAGGCCAAAAAGAGAATTGAAAGTGATACCACAGAAGCCTCAACGAAAAAGTTTCCATTATTACAGTCATTCAATATTTCGACCAATTACAACTTTGTAGCTGACTCCTTTAACCTTGCTCCCATCAGTATGAGCACAAGGACTACTTTCTTTGACAATAAAATCTCGGTTGCTCTTTCCGCCACCTTAAACCCCTATGCTACCCAAGCCTATTACAATGAGTCTACAGAAGAATACTACACCCGTAGAACGAGTGAATACGCATGGAAAAACGGTCAAGGCGTAGGAAGTTTCAGCAGGGCCAACTTAAACATCAATGGTAGTTATAACCCAAGAGGCGCCGAAAAAACTCCAGCAGATACCCGAGAGGAACTTACCAATGAATTCCTCCAGCAAGGTGGGCAGATGAATGATTTCGTCGAAAATGAAATTGAAAGAATAGCCAATGATCCCAGTCAATACATCGATTGGAGTATCCCTTGGAACATCAACTATGGTTACAACCTGAGCTACAGTAAGAGTGACAATACTGGGAAAACCAATATCACCCAAGCCATCAATTTATCAGGAGATATCAGTTTCTCAGAAAAATGGAAAGTCAACTTCAATACCGGCTTGGACTTGTCTACTCAAAAGATCACCCAATCCATGATCGGCATCGCCAGAGACCTTCACTGTTGGCAAATGAATGTCAGCTGGATTCCATTTGGCTCATTCACCAGTTATAACATTGACATTAGGGTAAAAGCTAGTATCCTACAAGACCTCAAGGTATCCAGAAGAAGGTCCTTCTTCGATTATTAATGAAACAGTAAATTAAATTTTAGCTCGGCTCAACGGCATGGTCATACATCTTGGACCGCCTAAGCCTCTACTCAGTTCTGAAGAAGGAATATCGAGCACTTCCACCCCCATATCCCGCAATGCCCTGTTGGTATGTTTGTTTCTTCTATAGGAAATTACTTTTCTAGGACCGATCGCAAAAACATTAGCACCATCAAACCATTGTTCGCGCAAAGCAATATCTTTATTGCCGTTGCCTCCCAGATGAATCACTTCCAAATACGGAATTTCCTTCTCTAAAACAGTCAGCAGCGACTCTTTCAGTACAGTTCTCTTAATGTGCACCTGATCTCCATCATTGCTTTTCAGGGTGTAAAGAGAGGTTTGTAAAACAGACTCCAAAGCATCAGGATAGGTCAAAACCAAATTCTCATCCAATACTGTGAACACTGTATCCAAATGCATAAAATTTCTTTGCTTGGGCATATGCACTTCATAAACCCGTTCCACAGTTCCCTCTGCCAGCAAGGCCTTGGCCACATGGTAGATGGCTTTCTCATCTGTTCGCTCAGAATTACCGATAGCTACTGCTTTTTCTGAAAGCACTATCACATCACCTCCTTCTATACAAGCAGGGTTGTTGTGCCCATCTACCGGGTAAATTTTATTTACACTGCCTTTAAAATCCGGATGGTTTTCAAATATTGCCCTGATAACGTTGGCTTCTCTTTGTCGACCTTCCATCTTCATACTTGAAAAAATCATTCCCCCTGGAGTGAGGGCGGCAGGATCTCGTTGAAAATACAAATTGGGACAAGGTGGAATAATAAAAGCATAATCCATAAGATCCACCAAGGGTAGCTTACTAATCTTTTTTTTAAGTTCATGTACCTTGATTCCTGCAATTAGTGCAGTAGCGCATTCTGAGGTAGACAACCTCCCCAAAATACTTTCCGTGAAATGGGACAGCCTAGAAAATGAAAGCGCCTCTTCCATCATTTTAAAAAGTATTTTGTCATCTGCCATGGTTTCCATCAAAAGCTCATGAAGACTTAAAACCTTAGCACCTGTGGTCTGTTTGATGATATTGGTAAAGTAATCATGCTCCACCTGCATGGCCTCTAAATAAGGAACATCCTCAAAAAGCAACAACTCTTTATTATAAGGTGTAAGACGATCTATTTCCTTTCCAGGACGATGCATTAGCACTGTCTTAAGTGTTCCAAATTCAGAGTTAATTCTCAGGTCAATCATATTTTTACTTACCTAAATTTATTTCATATTTAACAACAATGTACAATAAATACTACCAATTACGAAACAAATTACACCTATCATTATCATTGACATAAAAAAAGGGTTGTACTGTCCGGTACAACCCTTTTTTTATAATGTATTTTCAATGAACCACAAAATCACAACTCACTGACAAGAAGCCTAATACAAATGTTAAGCCAACCAACTGGCTACTTCATCCTTGCTAGGATTCTTTGCGTCCAGCTTAAGCTTTTTCCTCCTTCCACAAACATCATTAAAGAGCTTATTGGCATCTTGCTCCTTTAATTGCTCGATGGTATGAATATTCAAATCCCTAATGGCAGGCACCAAGGCAGGATCAACACCCAAAGCTATAAAGTCCTCATCGGTAGCAATTTTCACTTTTTTCTCTGGTCTCATTTGAGGAAAGAAAAGCACCTCCTGGATAGTAGAATTGTCCGTCAAAAGCATCGTTAACCTATCTATTCCTATTCCAAGTCCAGAAGTTGGAGGCATTCCATATTCCAAAGCTCTTAAGAAATCTTCGTCCATGGCCATTGCTTCATCATCCCCTCTTTCTGCCAACTTCAATTGGTCCTCAAAACGTTCACGCTGATCAATTGGGTCATTCAGCTCTGTATAGGCATTGGCTATTTCCTTACCATTCACAAACAGCTCAAAACGCTCCACCAAACCTTTCTCCGTTCTGTGCTTTTTGGCCAAAGGTGTCATTTCGATTGGGTAATCGGTAATGTAAGTTGGTTGAACTAAATTGGCTTCTACTTTTTCACCAAAAATCTCATCAATCAACTTGCCCTTACCCATGGTCTCATCCACTTCAATACCAAAGTCAGCACATACACCTCTCAACTCTGCCTCATTCATTTTACTCACATCGACACCTGCATATTCCATGATGGAATCAAACATGGTCAATCTTCTGTAAGGACCAGCAAAATCAATTTCTTTATCCCCTACTTTAACTTTAGAAGTGCCGTGGACAGAAACAGTAACCTTTTCCAATAGGTCTTCCACCATTTCCATCATCCAGATATAGTCCTTATAGGCCACATAAATTTCCATAGAAGTAAACTCTGGATTATGAGTCCGATCCATTCCTTCATTTCGGAACATTTTCCCAAACTCATACACTCCATCAAAGCCTCCTACGATCAATCTTTTTAGATAAAGCTCATTGGCGATACGCAGATAAAGTGGCATGTCCAATGAATTATGGTGAGTACCAAATGGCCTGGCAGCAGCACCACCATGAACAGCCTGTAAGATTGGAGTCTCTACTTCCAACCAACCATGATCATCAAAATACCTTCTCATGTTTGAGATGATTCTTGACCTGGTAATGAAGACATTTTTCACTTCTGGATTAACAGTAAGATCAACATATCGCTGTCTATACCTTAATTCCGGATCAGTAAATCCATCAAACACATTTCCTTCTTCATCTCTTTTCACTACAGGAAGTGGCTTCACGGACTTTGCCAAAACCGTCAATTCAGTAACATGAAGCGAAATTTCTCCAGTTTGTGTCGTGAAAATATATCCCTTAACACCAATATAGTCACCTATTCCAAGCAACTTTTTGAAAACTGTATTATAGAGCGTCTTATCCTCTCCCGGACAAATATCATCCCTCCTTACATATATCTGCAATCTACCTGAGGAATCCTGGATTTCACCAAAAGAGGCAGACCCCATGATCCTTCTACTCATCAAACGTCCAGCTATAGAAACATCCTTATAGTCCGTTTTATGGTTTTCATAGTTCTTATGGATGTCTTCCGAAGTGACATTGATAGGAAACTGAACAGCAGGATAAGGATCTATCCCCAGTTTCATCAAGGCTTCCCTGTCTTTTCTTCGCTCTATCTCTTGTTCGCTCAGTAATTGCATGTGCTTAGATATATTTATTTATTTTTTGATAGCTGCTCTTCGTGCTATCTCATTTTTAATCAACTCAAACTCCCTACTGCTTTGACCAGCCACACTGGTATTTTCCGCAGCCCTTCTATACAAATAAGGCATCACAGACTCCACAGGCCCATAAGGCACGTATTTCGCTACATTATAGCCTGCAAAGGCCAAATTGTAAGAAATGTTATCACTCATCCCATAAAGTTGAGCAAAAAACACTCTCTTATCCTCTGGTTTCAAACCATGAAGGTTCATCAATTCAGTAAGGATAATATTACTCAGTTCGTTGTGCGAGCCACTGACCAGATAAATACGGTCTTTGTTCTCAATACTGAACTTCAGAGCTGCATTATAATCTTTATCAGAATCCTCTTTTGTATCCTGAATAGGGCTTTGATAACCCATATCTTCCGCTCTATCTCTTTCCTTTTCCATATATGCTCCTCTCACCAACTTGGCACCAACATGATAACCTTTGATTTCAGCTTCTTGATGGGCCGCCTTCAACAAACCTAGCATATCTTTTCGGTACATTTGATAGGTATTGTAAACAATGGCTTTTTCCTTATTATACTTCTCCATTGCTTCATAAGCCAGATCGTCAATTACATCCTGGAACCAGCTTTCCTCTCCATCTATCATAATGCGCACATCGTGCTCATAAGCCGATTTGCACAATGCATCCACACGATCTTTCAGCCTCTCAAAAGCCTCTTGTTCTTTGGCATTGAGCTTTTGACCAGCTTGTACCTTTGTCATGATCTTGTAGCTTCCCAGACCTGTAACTTTAAATACAGTAAAAGGAATCTCCGTTGCTCCGGCTGATCTTTCAATGGTTCGAAGGATCTCATCGCGGGTAAAATCATAACTTTTTTCTGTTCCCTTCCCCTCAACGGAATAATCCAATATGGTACCAATACCATACTGTTTTAATTCCCCAATGGACTTGGAGCAGTCTTCAATGCTCTCTCCTCCACAAAAGTGGCCGAACATGGTTTTCTTCATGATCCCTTTTATTGGCAATTTCAATTTAAAAGCTACATCAGCCAGACCAGTGCCCAACTTTACAGCCAGATTACTATCCATCACCGCAAAAATGAGATACATTTTTTTCAACTCTACATCCGTCCTGGATGCAAAGGCAATCTCTGTATTCTCAAAAGAAATATTGGGTTTTGTATTCATCGTTTTGAATCAAGGTGCAAATATATAAAAAAACGTCTTCAGACGCTGTTTTTAATCCTTATTTATATTGGACAAGAAGCCTGCCAAGCTCAATGATCGACAAGCCACCAACTCTCTAATTTCCACTGAGTAATCTCAGTCCGCGAATGTAATATTGAATCAGAGAATTTTATGCATATTTTTCCGAAAAAAAACGTACAAAATTTGTTTCTGCATTTTTGAAAAAAACACCTTTTCTCACCAAATAAAATACCGTAAATAAGCACCACACTTTCTTATTATATCACTCTGAACAGAACCCAATTAAGAAATATTGAATTCACAAAAAAATAATTTAGTTTTTATTGTTTTTTAAATTTCCACCCCCTAATTTTGAAGCCATGATTAAACAAGCAGCTACATATTTTATCTTTTTCTTTTTTTACTTTCGTCCTCAAGGCCGAATCGGAGCTGCTTATTGTCTGGATAAAAAATAAAATTCATACATAAACTTAAAAAGCCCGATTCGAAAGAGTCGGGCTTTTTTATTTCAATCAAACAACAAAATGAAAGATCACTTAAAAACGTCAGAATGGGGCTTGGGCCTAAAAGGCCACACTATCATCGCAGGACCTTGTAGTGCTGAGACTCCAGAGCAGGTAGAAAAAGTTTGCCTAGAAATGAAAAAGGAAAATATCATTCCTTCAATTTTCCGTGCTGGAATCTGGAAACCAAGAACTAGACCAGGAAGCTTCGAAGGCATTGGTGAAGACGGACTTAAATGGATGGAGATTGTTAGACATCATCTAAATATCCCTATCACTACTGAAGTTGGTAACACTGCTCACGTTGAATTGGCCTTAAAACACAAAGTTGATGTGCTTTGGATCGGTGCCAGAACAACTGTCAACCCTTTTGCTGTTCAGGAAATTGCTGAAGCACTAAGAGGAACGGACATCCCTGTAATGGTCAAAAACCCAATGAACCCTGACCTTCAATTGTGGATCGGAGCACTCGAAAGACTTCACGCTGTGGGAATCGACAAGCTTGCAGCCATTCACAGAGGTTTCAGTGATGCATATGATAAGCGATTCAGAAACAAACCTAACTGGTCCATGCCTATCCACCTTAAGAGAGAATGGAAAGGAATGGAAGTGATCAATGACCCAAGTCACATTGTAGGGAAAAGAGATGGTATCCTAGAAGTTTCTCAACGAGCCATCAACTTTGGCTTGGATGGCTTGATGATTGAAACCCACCATGATCCTGATAATGCATGGAGTGATGCCAAGCAGCAAGTTACACCTGCTCAACTAAAAGATATTCTTTCTAAAATTGATTTCAAAAGCACTTTGGGTGCCGAAAAACCAAGCGAAAGACTTAGCGACCTAAGAACAGCTGTTGACCATTTGGACGACCAGTTAATCGATCTTTTGGTTGAAAGATTCTCTGTTATTGACCAAATCGGTTCGCACAAGAGAGAGCACAAATTGACGGTATTTCAGTCTGACAGATGGAAACAAGTGATGGACTCCAGAACTGACAAAGGTGTGGCGAAAGGACTAAGCGAAAAATTCATGAAAGAGTTGCTTTTCACTATTCATGAGGAGTCTGTAAAAAGACAAGAAAAACAGCTTAGATCAGGCGACACCGTAAAAAAAGATGCCTAAGTAATTTATATTTGTAAATAAATAAAATCCCTTGGAATCAATCATTTTCTCATCGCAAATAGCAACCGATTTGGAAAGGTATCTTAAAAGCAAGAGCTTTTCCAAATTAGGTCTTATAGCAGATAGCAATACCTATCAAGCTTGTTATCCATTAGTTCAGGAAACACTTCCTCCCCACGAACATTTTCAGTTTGAAGCAGGAGAGATCAATAAAAACCTGGACACCTGCAAGGACATTTGGCAATGGATGACAGATTGCGGATTTGACAGAAAATCACTGATCATCAATCTAGGAGGTGGAGTTACTGGAGATATGGGTGGATTTTGTGCCAGCACCTACAAGCGTGGCGTAAAATTCATCAATATCCCCACCTCTCTCCTTTCACAAGTAGATGCCAGTGTGGGCGGTAAGCTTGGCATTGATTTCAACGGGTTCAAAAACCACATTGGAGTATTCAATGAACCGGAAACTGTAATTATCTCTGATGCTTTTTTGAAGACTTTACCCCTGCCAGAACTTAGATCTGGTTACGCGGAAGTCATTAAACATGGCCTGATCAAAAACGAGAATTACTTCAGAAGTCTAAAGCTACATCATTGGGAAACCCAAGTTTGGAAGGACATTATTGAAAAATCGGTTTACATCAAAAAAGATGTGGTCAGCAAAGACCCAAAAGAAGAAGGACTAAGAAAAATCCTCAACTTTGGCCACACTGTTGGTCATGCGGTGGAATCCTTTTATCTTGATACTGAGAGGCACCTCCTCCACGGGGAAGCAATTGCTATTGGAATGATTGCTGAAGCCTATTTATCCCATCAGCATATCAGACTTCCCAAAGATGAACTTGATACCATCACCGAAACCCTTTTGGGAATATTTGGTAAAGTTGAAATCCCTACAGAAGACCTAGATGCCATTGCTCAATTGTGCTTCCAAGACAAGAAAAATGATGGAAAAACCATCAATTGTTCTCTCTTGAAAAAAATCGGAGAGTGCGATTATAATATTGCCGTTAGCCTTGATGACATCATTGAATCCCTAAATTTTTACAACGCTCAACATCCATGAACAATATAACATTAGCACCTAAACCCAGTTTTGGTGAGGTCACTATCCCATTGCCTTCCTCAAAAAGCGAAAGTAACAGGGTATTGATCATTGATGCGCTTACAGAGGGAGAAAACGACATCTCCAATTTGGCAGAAGCAAGGGATACCCAAACCATGATCAGACTTCTTCGAGAAGATCCAGAGATTCTGGATGTCTTGGACGCTGGTACCACCATGCGCTTTTTGACCGCTTATGCTGCTTTGTCAAACAGAAAAAAAACTCTAACAGGCACTCCTAGAATGTGTGAAAGGCCAATTGGCATTTTGGTGGACGCTCTCAGAAGTATTGGCGCTAAAATCAATTACAAAGGAAAAGAGGGATACCCTCCAATGGAAACCCAAGGTTTTTCTGAGCAACTCACCGATCATGTCAAAATCCGTGGAGACGTAAGCAGTCAGTATATTTCTGCTTTATTGATGAACGCTCCCCTACTTCCCAAAGGGTTAACGTTGGAGCTAACCGGGAAAATTGGATCGAGAACTTATATTGAAATGACACTGGAGCTGATGAAACAGTTTGGCATCCAATATACTTTCCAAGATAATATCATTAATGTACCTCACCAGTCTTATAAAAACACAGCCTTTGCAGTGGAAAGTGATTGGTCAGGAGCCAGCTATTGGTTCAGCCTCTTGGCCTGTGCTGAAAAAGGTTCATTGTTCCTTAAAGGTCTCAAAAAAGACAGCCTTCAAGGAGACTCAAAAGTTGTAGACATCATGGATAAATTGGGAGTTCAAAGTGAATTCACCAATAAAGGAATACAGCTTACAAAAAAGCCGGTTACCGGTCTTCAGGAGTTTGACTTTACACATTGCCCAGACCTGGCCCAAACAGTTGCGGTGACCTGTGCTCTCATTGGTCAAAAAAGTAAATTCACAGGACTGGAAAGCCTAAGAATCAAAGAGACGGACAGGATTTATGCCCTTCAGCAAGAGCTGGCCAAATTCAATGCCCAATTGGTGGAAGAAGAAAACGAAGTGTTTACGCTTATTCCATCCACAGGTATTCCTGAAACAGTAACCATTCACACTTATGATGACCACAGGATGGCCATGGCATTTATGCCTTTAGCCACCAAAACGAAAGTCATCATTGAAGACAAAGAAGTAGTCAACAAATCCTATCCGAGCTTTTGGAAACATTGCGAACTGGTGGGCATTTTGTAAATACTTAAAAGCTGTCTATCAAATGTGGACAGCTTTTATTTTCTCTACAGGAACCATTTTAGTGAAAAGTCAATCAATTGATATTGATATTTTGCATGGACTGATCTAATTTCACTGGACAATTCTAACACTTGACCTAACCTCCACAAAATTGAAATCTCCACAACAACGAGTAGCCATTCAAGGCATCAAAGGCTCCTACCACTATCAAGTAGCTCTAAATAAATTTGGTTCTGAAATCAATGTCGTAGAATGCCTGAGCTTTTCCGAATTGGTGCGAAAAATCATCAATGAGGAAGCTGATATTGGGGTATTGGCCTTGGAAAACTCCATTGCTGGAGCCATCCTCCCCAATTATGATTTGATGGACAGAAACAACCTCAGCATCATTGGGGAATTTTATCTTCCCATCGCCCACCAACTGATGGCATTGAAGGGTCAAAGCATTGAAGACATCAAAGAAGTACGCTCCCACCCAATGGCTTTATTGCAATGCAAAGCTTTCTTTGAACATTATCCCCACATCAAATTGATTGAGGATCTTGACACTGCTGCGGTAGCCAAAACCATTAGTGATAAAAAACTAAAAGGCGTCGGCGCAATAGCCGGAAAATCAGCTGCTGAATTCTACCAATTGGACATTCTGGCTTCTGACATACAGACGATCAAAAATAACTTTACGAGGTTTTGTATTGTCCAAAAGGAAAACAAGGCTCGTGAAAAAGACTCTTTCGACAAAGCCTCAATCAAATTGATCATTAAAAATGAACCTGGAAGCCTAGCCAAAGTATTGACCACAATGAGTGAGCACAACCTTGACCTCTCCAAAATCCAGTCACTTCCTGTTATAGATGAGCCTTGGAATTATGCTTTTTTCATTGACATGATATTCAACAATGTCAACGACTATCATGAAACAATCGAGATCCTCACCAATAGAGGCCATAAAATCAAAGTTTTGGGAGAGTATAAAAACACTAAATAACCTACTATGATCAAGCCTGCTGAAAGACTAAACCAAGTTAAAGAATATTATTTTTCTAAAAAGCTCCGGGAAGTTGCCAAACTAAAGGCAGAAGGTCACCCAATTATCAATATGGGAATTGGCAGCCCAGACTTGCCCCCCCACCCAAGTGTAATTGAGGCATTAAATAGCACTAGCCAAATGGAAACTTCCCATGGCTATCAAAGCTACCAAGGCAGCCCTGCACTCCGGGAGTCCATTGCTGCTTTTTATCAAAAATATTATAACACCTCTTTATCTCCTGTGGATGAAATACTTCCCATGATGGGATCCAAGGAAGCCATCATGCATATTTCTATGGCTTACTTAAACCCGGGTGATAAGGTCTTGATCCCAAATCCTGGTTATCCGACATATTCTTCTGTCACTGAATTAGTAGGCGCTAGAGCTATTTATTACGATTTAAAGGGTGAGAGTCGTTGGCTCCCTGACTTTGATCAGTTAAATAAACTGGCAGAGGAAGGAATCAAACTGATGTGGGTCAACTACCCCCATATGCCCACTGGGGCGACGGCTGATATTGAAACCTTAATGAAACTAGTAGATTTTGCTAAAGACAACCAAATCCTATTGGTCAATGACAACCCTTACAGCTTTATCCTCACAGAAAAACCAATTAGCATCCTTTCCATAGAAGGAGCTAGAGAGATTGCTTTGGAGCTTAATTCCCTGAGCAAAACTTTCAATATGCCCGGTTGGCGCGTAGGAATGCTCTGCGGCCAAGCCAATTACCTTAAGGAAGTGTTAAAAGTAAAAAGCAACATGGACTCAGGCATGTTTTTGGGCATTCAAGCAGGAGCTATTGCCGCCCTAAATTTGGAAAGTAGCTGGTTTGACCAAATGGACAGTATTTATCAAAAACGCAGAGAACTTGTCTGGAAATTAGCTGAAAGAGTAGGTGCTATTTGCGAAAAAGAAAGTGCAGGCATGTTTGTTTGGGCCAAATTAGCTGATAAAACCGACCCAATGGCCTTGGTGGACAAACTGCTTTATGAAAACCATATCTTCATTACTCCAGGTGATATTTTTGGGAGTAATGGCCATGGTTACATTAGATTTTCCTTGTGTGTGCCTGAGGACACCATACAGGAGGCTTTGGATCGAATAAATGCATCTTGGAACAAATAGCCTGTAAAACCAAAACAATATGGAGCTAAGAAAAATACACATTATTGGATTAGGACTTTTAGGTGGCTCATTTGCTTTAGGGATTAAAAAAGCCTTTCCATCCGTTAAAATCAGCGGAACAGACAGAAACCCTACACACCTGGATGAAGCGATTTCCTTGGGAATTATTGATAAAAAATCTGACAATCCCCCGCAGGACACGGACATAATCATCATCGCAACACCGGTACATACCATCAGTGCTCTCCTTCAAAAAACCCTGGATGAAATCCAACCTGAGACTTTAGTCATGGATTTTGGCTCAACCAAAGAGGAAATTTGCAAAGCGATTAGCCAACACCCCAAAAGACAAAACTACTTGGCTGCTCATCCAATTGCTGGAACGGAATACTCTGGACCTGCAGCCGCTCTTCCGGACTTGCTTCTCAACAAGATCATGATTTTGTGTGAGCTTGAAAAAACTGACCTTAACCTGAAAGCCAAAGCCTACGAAGCTTTTGAAGCGCTTAACATGAAAATCAGGTTTATGGAACCTCACGACCATGACAATCAACTGGCCTTTGTTTCACATCTTTCCCACATCAGCTCTTTTATGCTGGGCAAAACAGTTTTGGACAAGATGGAAAATGACAAAAACATTTTCAATATGGCTGGAAGTGGCTTCGCGTCCACTGTTCGATTGGCAAAAAGCTCCCCCGATATGTGGACACCGATCATGCAGGAGAACAAAACAAATATTCTAGAAGCCCTAAACGGCTACATAAAAAACCTGATCGATTTCCGTGATAATTTAGTCAATGATGAATACGAAGAGCTTTTCGATAAAATGAAAAACACCAATCAAATTGGAAACATACTGGATTTGAAAAAATAATGGATGACTCTTAGATTGATTTGAAATACTCTGGAGCCTGTAACAGCCTTGTTCCGTACCAAGAAAACATTTCTCCATCCACCAGTTTCACTCTTGCCCTTGGTATAGCTTTCTTAAAAAAGTCCATGTGTTTTTCCTTAAAAGGAAAAGGTTCGGAGCTTAGTAAAACATAATCAGGATCTAGTAAAATGATCTCTTCCAATGAAATAGAAGGATAACGTTCTTCTTCAATTAGGTTTTTAAAACCCGCTTTCCTCATCATATTGTTGATAAACGTATTCTTCCCTGCCACCATAATAGGCTCTTGCCAAATCAAATACACCGCTGTGCCTCTTTGAGGGAAAGTCTGCTTAAACTTTTCAGCTAAAGATTTGGCGATATTGTAAGCTTCCTGTTCTTTTCCTGTTATCAGCCCGACTTCTCTTATCATTTCTAAAGCATCCTCGAGTTTGAAAACATCACTCATCCAAACCGGATAATCTTTAGCCAATCTCTCAATTCCTTCTTTGTAATTCTCTTCTTTATTCCCAATAATCAAATCTGGACGAAGTTCTTTAATTACATCAAAACGAAACTGCTTAGTACCACCTATTATCGTTTTCTCTTTCTTTATGCGAGAAGGATGAACACAAAACTTAGTCACTCCTACCTGCCTATCTTCCAGCCCAAGATCCAATAAAAGCTCCGTTTGAGATGGCACCAATGAAACAATCCTTTTTGGGATTTTCTCTATCCAAACTTTCCTATCCATTTGATCCCTATAATACATGCTGCTAAATTTTCTTCAATCCACTAAAAACGGAGCTATTGTAGTAATAGCAAAAAAATCCCCGAAAATTTCGGGGATTTTTTCACCTATTAAACCGTATAAAGAAAGTTCTACTGTTTCACTTAATCAAATAAGCTTCTTTTAAAATTCTATTGGAGAGTTGACAAATTGGAATTCCTCAACCCCTATTCAATAATCTTAGGGTTTATACCTGAAAGGTCTTGATCTTATCAAAATTATAAAAAGTTTTTGAAATTAAAAACTTTCATTATCTTTTTAAAATAAATATAAAAACTTATGATTAATGTTTGTTTATGTGTAACGTCCACTTTCTCGATTTAGCAGCCTAAAAATTAAGCATGGCTATTATTTAAATTTTATGGCAAGCCATGAGTTTAGACTCTACACATAGTTCATTATCAATCAACACATTAATTGCTCAACTAGATATACAGAAAATAGGATTTTACTTTATTAAATAAATGGGACCAAAAAACGCCCACAGCTCTCCACCTTAAAACTGAGGAAAAGTTTGTATTTGTCGATAAGAATTTGTGCTTTCCACATACTCTAGACATATATGCTGGACTCCATTGCTAATCGCCATAAACCGAGCATTGATGGTTTTGTTATAGACACAAACTTGTTCCACCACTTTCTGATCCAGTTTCACTTCAGGAGCTTTACATTCCACCAATAAAAAAGGTAGACCTTCCCTATCGAGCACCAAAATATCAAAACGTTTGCTCAGTCGATTGTACTTCAGCCCTCTTTCCAATGCAAAAAGACTCTTGGGGTATTTCTTGTACTCTACCAAATAATAGATAAGATGCTGCCTAACCCATTCTTCAGGAGTCAAAACCAAAAACTTCTTTCTTAAAGCATCGAAAATACTTAATTTCCCATTTTCAGTCGTAATCTTAAAATCTGTAGTTGGCAAGTTAAGTGGCGCCTCTAGAAAAGGAAAGTCTGCTGCTGTCATGCTACAAATATCCAAGCTTAATACTTTAAATAAAACTAAGCACTAGAAAAATGAAATCGACTCAACTAAAATATCTATTAAGCGCACTTCTTCTCTCCTTCTTCTCTTGCCAAGAAAAAGAAACCGTAGATCTAATCGTGCACAATGGAATCGTGTACACTGTAGACCGTAGTTTCTCCCAGACGGAAGCTTTTGCTATTACGGACGGTAAATTTATTGCCATTGGTTCCAATGATGAAATTTTAAACTCATTCAATGCACCAGAAATCATCGACCTAAAAGGCAAATTTGTTTATCCAGGGCTAATAGACGCTCACTCTCATTTTTACAGATATGGCCTTAGCCTGAAAGTAGCCGACCTCACTGGAATTGATTCTTTCGAAAAAATAATCGAGGCTGTTAAGTCCCACAGAGAGCAACACCCCAACCAAGCATGGGTTCTCGGTAGAGGATGGGACCAAAATCTGTGGGAGGAAAAAGTTTTCCCAAACAAAAAACTTCTGGATGAAGCTTTTCCAAACACCCCAGTTTTGCTTACAAGGATCGATGGTCATGCTGCTGTTGCCAACCAAAAAGCCTTAGAGATGGGAGGTATCACCAGCAACACCAATGTTAGTGGAGGAAAAATCGTTTTGGAAGAAGGTGAAGTCTCCGGTGTTTTGGTAGACAATGCAATAGATCTAGTATCTTCCAAAATCCCTCCAGTTAGCAATAATCAAGCAAGAGAAGCTCTTCTTGAAGCCCAGAAAAATTGCTTTGAAGTAGGATTAACGACCGTCGTAGACGCTGGACTGGACAAAGAAACCATTGAATTGATGGAAGCCATGCAAAAGGAAGGCAGTTTAAAAATGAGAATTTATGCCATGATCACCCCTTCCGAAAGCAATCTGGAATATTACTTTGATAAGGGTCCGTTCCAAAACGAGTCATTGACCGTCAGAAGCTTCAAGGTCTATGGTGACGGGGCTTTAGGTAGCAGAGGAGCAAGCCTACTCGCCCCTTACCATGATGCCCCAGAAGAAATTGGCTTTTTACTCGATACCCAAGAAAACTTCCTTAAACTTGCCGAGCAGTTCGACGAACACGGGTTCCAGATGAATACACATTGCATCGGTGATTCGGCTAATAGGGTTTTATTGAACATTTATGCGAAAGTACTCAAAGGAGAAAATGACAAAAGGTGGAGAATAGAGCACGCCCAAGTAGTCAATCCTTTAGATATCGAGAAATTTTCCACATACAATATCATTCCATCTGTACAACCGACCCACGCTACCTCAGACATGTACTGGGCCGAAGACAGGCTTGGCCCTGAAAGGATCAAACATGCTTATATTTTCAAAGATTTGATGAATCAGAATGATATGGTCGCATTGGGAAGTGACTTTCCAGTAGAGAGCATAAACCCTTTACTCGGATTTCATGCTGCTATAGCCAGAAAGGACGCCAATAATTGGCCCGAAGAAGGCTTCCAATCCGAGAATAAACTGAATAGGGAACAAGCTTTGAAAGGGATGACAGTTTGGGCTGCTTATGCTAATTTTGAAGAAAACTTAAAGGGAAGCATCGAAAAAGGTAAGCTGGCTGACTTCGTTATTACTGAAAGAGACATCATGACCGCTCCTGAAGAAAACCTGCGAGATATCAAAATAAGCTCCACTTATTTGGGAGGTGAGAAAGTTTACTAAAAGCTTAAATAAGGCTTAAGTCTATTGACCCATTCCTCGGAAAATATTTTAATGGACAAAATATCTTCTAGAGATTGGTATTTCCCATGCTGCTCCCGGTATGCCACAAGAACCTTGGCTTCCCCGTATTTTATGTAGGGATGGGCGGAAAGCTCTTTTGCGCTAGCTATATTTATATCCAATTTGTGTGAGATGGAAGGCTCAAAGGTGAAATAATCAAAAACCCGCTTAGCCACTTCTTCATCAAGACCATAAACCTCCATTATCTGCTCTGGGTAATATAGACCTCCTAGACTTTCCCTGAATTTAACAATCCTGCCAGCAAGCTTCTCTCCAATCCCGGGTACAATTTGCAATACCGAAGAATCTGCCTCAGCAAAGCTTATCTTGTTTATTACAGGCTTTTTTGTCGGAGCCTTTCTCCACCGATTGGTATCTTTTTGCTCTTTGGAAGGTGCAGAAACTAAAGTAAAGGAGTTTTTCTTCACCAAGCTGTCTTCCTCCTGTATTTCCATATCCGCCAACAATAAACTATCCGCCAAGGCTAAATAGGTTTTATAGTCAGCCTCCAATTTTTGACGTTGATAGGCTTCCCAAATGACAGGCAAAAAAGCCATAAATAAGATGAAAGGAACCACTAACACAAACCCCTTGGCTTCCCGTTGGCTAAAACCAAAGTAACTCTTCAAAAAGTAAAAAAATGATCTTTTCATAACAACCGAGCTTAAACAATCCGAAACAAATCAGTATCAAACAATTACTCTCAATAGATTTCATCTATCACTCATAAATTAATCATATTGGAATTAATTTCAAATATTTAGCATTATTGCAGTGAAATAGAACAGAAAGAAAGCCTTGAATTATTTAGACAGATTTTAAATTACCAACAGCAATTGCGAAATAATTCATTTCGTGCGCTTTCTGTGATAAATTTGTAGTCTAAAATTACTGATAATGCAGCATAAGTTTAAAGCCATTAGTCTTTCCTATAAAAATGCCCCTGTAGAAATCAGGGAAATTATAGCGCTGGACGACAAGGCTATTCACTCACTTCTTGTAAAATTAAAGGAATTCTTCAATGTTAAGGATACTTTAATTTTATCAACCTGCAACAGGACAGAAGTGTACTATGCGCATGAGCTTGACTTAAGTGTTGAGATCATCAAGCTTATCGGAACTGAAAAGGGGCTTCATAATGTCGTTTCTTATCTTGAGTATTTTGATATTATCCAGGATGACAAAGAAGCTATCCAACACCTTTTCAAAGTCTCTATGGGCTTGGAAGCCCAGGTAGTTGGTGACATGCAAATCTCTAATCAAGTCAAAAGAGCCTATCAGGCAGCCTCTGACATGGAAATGGCCGGACCTTTCCTTCACAGGCTGATGCATACCATCTTTTTCACCAACAAAAGAGTCGTTCAGGAAACGGCTTTCAGGGATGGAGCAGCCTCTGTTTCCTATGCGGCTGTAGAACTAATTGAAGAACTTACTTCCAATACTATCAATCCACGAATTCTTTTGGTAGGATTGGGCGAAATTGGAGAAGATGTGGCCAAGAACATGGTTTACATCCCAAATGCCGAAGTAACCCTAACCAATAGAACCCATGAAAAAGCGGTTCGTATGGGCGCTGAACTTGGCCATAATGTCATTCCATTTGAAGAAGTTTATGATGCCATGGACAAAGCAGATGTAGTCGTATCTTCCATTGCAGCATCAGACCCTTTTATCACTAAAGAGCTGACCAAAAAGTTCAACATACAAAGCTATAAATTGTTTGTTGACTTATCTGTACCAAGAAGCATAGAAACTACCGTGGAAGATGTTCCCGGAGTTCTTCTCTATAACGTGGACAACATCCAAAGCAAAGCCACCGAAGCTTTGGAAAGAAGGCTTGCATCAGTGCCACAAGTAGAAGGAATCATTGAAGAAAGCATTGAGGAATTTTACGATTGGAAAAAAGAAATGATGGTATCCCCTACCATCAACAAACTGAAGAATGCCTTGGAGCAAATCAGAAAAGAGGAGCTGGAGCGCTATTTAAAAAATGCCAGTGAACAGGAATACGCTGTAATAGATAAGATCACCAAGAGCATGATGCAGAAGATCATCAAAGTTCCGGTAGTACAACTCCGAGCTGCCTGCAAAAAAGACCAAGCTGAAGGAATGATCGATATCATATCGGACCTTTTTGATCTGGAAAAGGAAAACACCAAGCACGCATAAATAATATTTATTTTACCAAAATGCTTTTCAAACCTGCTTAAGCAATGCTTTTAGTAGTATTTTTTACTTAGCCTGTTTTTGTTTTTTACATTTTTTGAAAAACACCAACATTCCTCTTACTTTAGAGTCCAAATTTAAACTGCATCTTTTCAATGACAAGTAATTTAAAGAAGTGGATCATCACAATATCCATGTCACTGATTGCTTTTAGCGTCTGCCAAGCCCAGGTATATGAGGTCTATGACACCCAACTTAATCTGGTACAAAAAATCAACAATGATCACATCTTCTTATTGAGTGAATCCATCCGTGTAAGTGATAAAGATCAAAAGTTAAAGCTACTCAATAATAATTACGAACCTTTTCTTGACCTAGAAGGATCAGAAATATATCAATACCTAAGTCCTTGGATACTGGTAAAAGGCAATGACAAATATGGCGCCTACCATGAATATGGCGAGCAAATCTTGAAGCCAGAGTATGATCATATTGACACGCATTATAACCAGCTATTAGGAAGAAAGGGAACCACCTATTTCCACTATGATATCGGGACCAAGGTGCTGAAGCCGATTGGATCTTTTGAGTCAGCCTATATTGCTCAAAATGGACAGGTTATTGCAAAAACTCCTGCGGGATATATGCTGCCTCTATCGGATAACCCCAACCAAATTTATCAAGACCTTCAACCAGTTTCAGACGGGGCTATTATCTCCCATGAGCCAAGTGGTTATGGCCTGATCAATCGGAAAGGCGATTACATTTTAGACCCAATTCTTGATACCTTAAAGTACTTGGAAGGCGATTTTTTTTATGGTTATAATGAAAACCAGTACATGCTACTAAAAGCGACAGAGGATGATGCAGACATCAGGTACAGCAGTTACCATAAAATCACATTGGAAAATGATGTAATCCTTGAGTACATTCATGGAAGACTGCGAAGGATAATGAAGAATGATGGAATTCTTCTGGATATCATGGGTATGGATCATGTAACCCGGATCGACAAAGACCACTATAATGTTTACTTCAAAAACGGCAGGGTTGGTCTTTTGGATAGCAAAGGTGTATGGAGAGTAGTGCCGTGCGACAGTGTCACTTCGATACTTCCTGGGCAAGAAGAGCTTTACGGTGCCTTAAAAGAGAGGCATTTTGGCTTTGTAAATAGAGCTGGAAAATTGGTTATCCCTAACAAGTTCGAAGCTGTCAATAAGTTCTCAGAGGGCTTAGCTGGTGTAAAGTTGGGGAACCTTTGGGGCTACACTGACAGGAATGGAACAACGGTCATTTCGCCACAATACGATGAAGTAGGAGAATTCCATCGCGGTATCTCTATTGTAAAAAAGGATGGTCGGGCAAACCTGGTAGATAAAAGCGGCAAGGAACTGCTGTCCCAATATTATGAGCAGATTTCCCTCTCAGATGACCAATATTATATCACTGAACAAGAAGGCCTCTATGGCATTATAGATCCATTGGGAAAAGAAATAACCGCACCAATTTTTGAATCTCTCCGCAGGGAAGGATATGATAAAATAATAGTTCAAAAAAATAATAAGTTCGGTATCCTTAATGAATCAGGAGAACTTTCTTTACCAGTTTATTATCAAAATATACTGATCGATAATGGAACTCAAAAAATACTGGCAGAAGACATTTATACTCCTCCTGTTTTAGATGAAGCCAAAGGAGGAAGAAAGAAAAAGAAGAAAAGTAAATGAGTACAAAAAGTAAAGGGCAAGGTTAGTTTAACCTTGCCCTTTACTTTTTTATTTCCTAGAGTAGCATTATTTGTCTCCTTTGGATTTGTTATCTCCTTTTTTACCTTCATCGGGCTTCGCAATGGAATCCCGCATTTCTGTATCGGACTTAATGTTTTCCATTTTATAATAGTCCATAATCCCGAGATTTCCAGAACGGAAAGCCTCAGAAATTGCTTTAGGCACTTCGGCCTCTGCTTCTACCACCTTAGCTCTCATCTCCACATTACGCGCTTTCATTTCTTGTTCCAAAGCCACAGCCATCGCCCTTCTTTCTTCCGCCTTAGCCTCAGCAACCTTTAAATCCGCAGAAGCTTGGTCAATCTGCAGTTTGGCTCCAATATTGGTACCTACATCAATGTCCGCAATATCAATGGACAATATCTCAAATGCAGTTCCCGCATCCAAGCCTCTTTCCAGTACCAACTTAGAAATCTTATCAGGATTTTCCAACACACTCTTGTGGGTTTTGGCAGAACCAATAGAGGTTACAATCCCTTCCCCTACCCTTGCCAAAATGGTATCTTCTCCAGAGCCACCAACCAACTGAGCGATATTGGCCCTCACTGTTACCCTTGCCTTGGCGATCAGCTGGATACCATCGGCAGCCACAGCGGCTACACTTGGTGTATTGATCACCTTAGGGTTAACGGAAATCTGAACCGCTTCAAACACATCTCTACCTGCCAAGTCTATTGCTGTAGCTTGCTTAAAAGACAAGTTAATATTGGCCTTATCTGCCGAAATCAATGCCCGGATCACATTTGGGACATTCCCTCCTGCCAGATAATGTGTTTCCAATTCATTGGTGGTCAAATTCAAACCAGCTTTGGTGGCAGTAATCAGTGAATTGACGATAATACTTGGTGGAACTTTTCGAATTCGCATCCCAATCAGCTCCCCAATGCCTACTTTGACATTGGCAAAAATCGCAGTGATCCACAGGTTGACAGGGACAAAATAAAGAAAGATAAATAGCAATATCAGCCCACCAAAGGCTGCAATTAAAATTATTGCCGAATTAGACATTTCCATAGTTTATTGTTTAATGATAATTCTGTTGTTTTCAAGTTGTTGAATTTCTACTTCTTGACCTGATGAGATAAAACCAGTGTTAGACTTCACCTCATAAATCTTGTCTCCAAATTCAGCTTTACCGTAAGGTTTAATATCAGAAAGTGTCCTTCCTCTTTGCCCCACTTCCAGGCCTACCAAGCGGTCATCGTATGTCCTTCCACTGATCGTATCCTTAAGGGAAAATCGCTTCCACAAACCAGACTTAAAACCATAAAAAATCACCAGGACATTAGCCAAAACAGCCCCTCCAAGCACATACATTGCTATCTGAAAGTCATAATGCTGAAAACTGTAGTAAACACCAAGCCCGCTAAAGATCACTCCTAAGACACCTACCAACGTAGTTCCTGGCACGAAAATCACCTCTAGCATTACCAGAAGAAGACCGATCAGCAGCAGCCCTATTATAATAGCCCAAGTCATAAAAATTTTAATTGATTAGCTGAAAATAGAGAGTTTTTCTGGGATTATAAAACGAAACTAAAAGTTTGGCCTTTACACCTCATTACGCTTTCTTTCCCTTAAAAAACTAAACCGCATCAAACGAGCCTCCTATGGTTTATAACCACTGCCAGCTAGTTGATGCGGTTTGCATGAACAGAAAAAATTATCAGTATGCCTTAGCAAAAAGCACCCTTCCCTTTGAAGGTTTTCCAGAAAGCACACAAGCCCCTTCTTCTTTTACTTGATCCAGTGGGATGCACCTGATTGTAGCCTTGGTCAGTTCTTTGATCTTATCTTCCGTTTCAGAAGTACCATCCCAATGCGCGGACACAAATCCACCTTTCTCTTCAATGACTTCCTGGAATTCTTCCCAGCTATTCACTTCGGTCGTATTCTCTTCTCTGAATTGAAGTGCCTTTTGATAAATGTTCTCCTGGATCTCATCAAGCTTTCCAGAAATATATTGATCTATTTCAACCTCATTCAAGTTGATCATTTCTTTCGTCAAAGTATCCCTTCTAGCTACTTCCACAGTATTGTTGGCCAAATCTCTCGGACCTAGAGCAATCCTCAAAGGAACTCCTTTGAGTTCATATTCAGCAAACTTCCAGCCTGGCTTTTGTGTATCTCTATGGTCAAATTTCACAGATATCCCCAAAGGCTTGAGCTTATCCATGATTTCATGAGCCTTCTCTTCTATTGCTTGCAGCTCTTCTTCACTCCTAAAAATCGGAACAATCACCACTTGAATTGGCGCCAGTTTTGGAGGCAGCACCAAGCCGTTATCATCAGAATGCGCCATAATCAATGCCCCCATCAGACGGGTACTTACACCCCAAGAAGTCCCCCAAACCAGATCAAGCCCTCCTTCTTTGGTTGCAAACTTCACATCGAAAGCTTTGGCAAAATTTTGACCGAGAAAATGGGAAGTCCCAGCTTGTAAAGCCTTTCCATCCTGCATCATTGCCTCAATACAATAAGTCTCCTCTGCTCCTGCAAAACGCTCATTCTCTGTTTTTACTCCTTTCACTACTGGCACACCCATGAACTCTTCCGCAAACTGTGCATAGACATTCATCATTTGCACGGTCTCCTCAACAGCCTCTTCTCTTGTGGCGTGAGCCGTGTGACCTTCTTGCCACAGAAATTCAGCTGTCCTTAAGAAAAGCCTTGTTCTCATTTCCCATCTGACCACATTTGCCCATTGATTTACTTTTAAAGGCAAATCCCTATAAGATTGAATCCAGTTTTTATACGTGCTCCAGATAACCGTTTCAGAAGTTGGGCGTACAATCAATTCTTCCTCCAATTTCGCTTCCGGATCCACAATTACCGATTTTCCATCTTCAGAATTCTTTAATCGGTAATGGGTCACCACTGCACACTCCTTGGCAAAACCCTCTACATGGCTTGCCTCTTTGGATAAATAGGACTTGGGAATAAATAAAGGAAAGTAGGCATTGCTATGCCCTGTATCCTTAAACATCTGATCGAGCTGCTGCTGCATTTTTTCCCAGATAGAATAGCCATATGGCTTAATAACCATACAGCCTCTTACTGCCGAATTCTCTGCAAGGTCAGCCTTTTTTACTAGTTCGTTGTACCACAGTGAGTAGTCCTCACTTCTCTTGGGCAGTCCTTTGCTCATGAGTATAATTTGTTGTTTTGAAAAAACTCTTTAACTTTCGCTTCCATTTTGGGAAGCAAATATAATTTAAAAAATTATAACCCTCCTCCGAAGTGCACGTATATAGTGTTACGAGTTGTAAACTAAATAACTATGAGAAAATTTACATCATACCGATATCTTGGTTTCCTTGCTGCTTTAGGCCTTGTATCATGCAGCAGTAGCTATAGTGCTATGCAAGGAGAGTCGGATGACTTATATTTTATGGCATCAGATGATGCGGTGGTTATGTCCAATGCCGTAACCAACAACACACCTGAAAACTTTACCGATTATGCTGCTGTAAATGCGGCTAGTCAATATGATCAAGAAAGTTTTTCAGCAAAAAATGTTAATCCGGAATATATCGCCAAGTATCAGGTTCAAAATGATACTGTAGCTGATGAAATTGTTTACTTTGATGATGCCGCCGTGCAAAGCACTGAAGGAGATGGTGACGTTAATGTATACAATAATTTTTATGGTTACAACGACCCTAATGGTAACAACAGATCGTCGTGGAATTTCAGTCCTTCTTTTGCCTTTATGTACCCGGGGGCTTTCGGATTCTATCCTTCTTTTGGCTATGGAGGTTTCTACGACCCATTCTGGCCAGGATATGGATTCAGACCTGGTTTCAATATGTCCATTGGATTTGGAATAGGTTTTGGAGGCTGGGGTTACAGACCATATTATAGCCCATTTTACGATCCTTTCTGGGGGCCTAGTTATGCTTACAGTGGATATTATGGAGGTTACTATGGTGGGTATTACGGCAGACCTGTAATCATCAATAACATATATACTGGTGAAGGAAGACAAATCGTAAGGGCTGCCAGATCCAGAAGAGGCAGTTCAGTAGCAACTAACTATACAAGAAGAAGTGTTGCTACAAACCCAGGTACTTCACGTACTGCAGCCCGTCAAAGTGCTGTAAGTAGAGTTGATAATTCTAGAAGAAGTAATACTGACTTCAGTAGATCTGAAAATGATTATTTCAGTGGAAGAAGTAGAGTAGCTTCTGCTTCTCCAAGTAGAAGAAGCACCAACTCAGCAGTAATGACTCGGCCTAGCAGCTCTACAAGATCCAGAAGCGCTTATGCTCCTACATCTAGCAGTAGCCAAAGAAATGTGACTACAAGATCTGCAAATAGCTCAAGATCTAGTTATTCTACACCATCACGAAGTTCTTCTCCATCTTATAATAGAAGCAGCAGTTCTTCAAGTAGAAGCACATATTCTACACCATCAAGAAGTTCAAATAGCACATATACACCTTCCAGAAGTAGTAGCGGAAGCAGCAGTAGAAGCGTTGGTAGTTCATCGCCATCCAGGAGCTCAGGAGGCACTACCAGAAGTTCTGGAGGATCAAGAAGAGGGGGAAATTAATCCCCCTTTTTTTACCACTTTTTTATCTCCAGCCGTTAAATAATCAAACACCTTCTTAAAATTTAATGTTAGCCATTTTCATGGCAAAAGGGAATTGTATTAGTAAAAATATGAGAGGAATAAAAACGACTATATTGGGAATGCTCCTTTTTGGAGGGGGATTCTCTTTAACAACAGCCCAAGCTCAAACATTCGAGGATGCCTTGCGATATAGCAAATACAATGCTTCAGGATCTTCCAGAATCATGGGGATTGGAGGAAGCCAAATGGCCATTGGTGGAGACGTTTCCAATATTTCTGGAAACCCCGCAGGTTTAGGCTTCTTCAGAAGGTCCGAATTTAGCTTTACTGCCGGATATGAAAACTGGAAGTCCAATGCAACCTTCATGGGACAGACTCAAGAAAACAACCAAGGCAATTTCTCATTACCCAATGTCAGTGTGATTATCAATAAAACCAAGGATCCTCTTAATACAGACAGTTGGAGGGGACATTCATTTGGGATCAGCATCAATCGCACAGCCAACTTTAATAGTAGATACGGCTACTACTCCAATTTGGAAGGTACAAGTTCACTATTGGATTATTATGCTGATGACTACAACCAGTTTGGTGAACCCGCTATTGGCGACCCTGCCGGACTTCCTTTAGATGTAGGATTAGTCTACAATGATGGAGGAACTTTCTACCCATCTGACTACACCTACAATCCAAATGATGACGGCTCTCCAAATTATAATGACCCCATGTTCCCTTTTCAGGACGAATATGTAGAAACAGAGGGAAGTATGAATCAGATCACATTTGCCTATGGTTCCAATTATAAGAATAAATTGTTTATAGGTGGATCACTGGGCATCACTTCTATTACTTTCTCTTCTACTAAAACCTATAATGAAGAGTTTATAGATAACAATGACAACAATTCATTATACTATTCTTTAAGGGAAAACCTATATCATAATGGCACGGGAATCAACTTAAACTTAGGTTTGATTTACAAACCAATTGACCAGGTCAATTTAGGACTATCTTTTAGCTCTCCTACTTGGACCAGGTACGATGAAGAATTTGATGCAGATATCTTTGCTGATTATTATGATCTTAACGGAAACCCAGAGGATAATGCAGATGCGGTTAGTGACATCTACTTATCTTCCATCAACTTAAGAACACCTATGAAATTAAGCGCTGGAGCAGCCTTTTTTATTAATAAAAATGGTTTCATTTCAGCGGACATAGACTATATAGATTATTCGACGATGCACCTATCCTCTCCTGACTATTCTTTAGATGGATCAAATGATGTCATTTCATCACTTGCTGGCAGTGCCATTAATTATAGGGTTGGCGGAGAACTAAGATTGAATATGTTTAGGTTAAGAGCAGGGACTGCCTATTATGGCGACCCTTTCAATGACTCTGATTTGGACAGATCACAAATGCAGTTCACTGGAGGTATCGGGGTTAAGCTTCCTAAAATGTATATTGATTTAGGAATAGTCAATAGCCAGTTTGACACCTTTTACACTTCCTATCCAGGTGCTGAGCTAACGACCATTGAGAACAACGCTACAAAAGGCCTATTAACCCTTGGGTTTAACTTTTAAAGTAGGACATCAACTCAGAAATTAAATGCTCAGTGGAAATATCATCTCCACTGAGCTTTATTTTTGCCTTATCATAAAAGGCACCTCGGTCCGTTAGTAGATTTTGTAGTTTCAGGATTATTTCACCTGTATCCAAACCTTGGAACATCGGGCGTTTTTCTACCTCATTATTGGTAAGCCTTTGCAAAATCTGATCTAGATTTACATCCAAAAACACAGAAATCCCTCTATCATTGATCAAATCCATATTGTCATTAAAACAAGGTGCTCCACCTCCTGTAGAGAGTACAAATGACCGATCAACGCTCAATAAATCTTGGAGAACTTTTGTTTCTAAATTTCTAAAATACCCTTCTCCCTTATTCATGAATATTTTAGGGATTTCCAATCCCTCAGTCTTTACGATTTCCTCATCCAAATCATAAAAGTCAAAATTAAGTTGCTTCGCTACCTGCTTCCCTAAAGTCGATTTTCCACAACCTGGCATTCCTATTAAAACAATCTTTGATGTATACGTCATATCAATGGCTTAGCAGGCTAGAAACCTCTTCGATACTAGGAGTGTTATTAATATGATATTTTTTGATGACCGTTCCATTGTTCAAAATCACTATTCCTGGATTGGATCGGATAATGGTTTTAAGGACAGTAGCATCACCATAATAATAAGGCAGATCCCAATCATGCTCCTCCATCAACCCTTCTACCTCTTCTGATGAACTCGCTGTAATAATCACAGTCTCTAGCTTATCCTGATTTATTAAACCTTCTAAAGCATTTAAAGATGCCTTATCCATCTTTTCAAAATTACTGATCAGGATCAATACTTTCTGACCGCTGAGTACCTCTTCTGTAAAATCACCATCATCATTCCAAATCGCAAAATCAGAAATTTTCGGTAGAGCTTCAGGATTCTTTAATTGCATATCCACAAACTCAAAACTTTCATCCGAAGGATATTCATCCATCACTACCTCTTGCCCATCCTTTTTCATGATATAGCGATATTCCAATGTACCGGAAGGTTGCATGGCTTCAGGTATATTCACCCCTACCTTGTAAGCCCTAAAGTCAATAAATGGCAAGTTTCTCACCGCTAAGACAGAAAAAACTAAAGTGAACAACAAGCTACTTGCCACTACAATTCCAACTCCCATTGATCGGTTATCTTTAAGGTCTTTCTTGAAAACAAACAAAACCAAAATCATCACCAATAAAACAATATCCTTGATAAAGGACTCCCAAGGGGTCAATTTAATGGCATCGCCAAAACATCCACAATCTGTAACTTTGTTAAAATAGGCAGAGTAGAAAGTCAAGAACGTAAAAAACACTATCAAAAGTAAAAGTAAGTTTACGGTGATTTTCTTACGGTAATTCAGCAACAACATGACTCCCAGACCTATTTCCAACACAATCAGAAAGATGGAAAGTGACAATGCGAAAGGCCTTAACACTTCAAAGAAGCCAGCTATATCATGAGAAAACACCTCAAAATATTCTTCCAGTTTGATAGATGTTCCAACTGGATCATTTGCCTTGATCAATCCTGAAAAAACAAATAGACCACCAACTAAAAACCTGAATAGGTTCAATATAATTTTTTTAAGCATTTTGGGCTTCATTTAATTTAATAAGACAAAAAACTGAGTAATTGATCATGTCTTGATAATTGGCATCTACCCCTTCAGAAGCTAATGTTTTACCTTCATTATCTTCTATTTGCTTTACTCTGTATAATTTCATCAGGATAAGGTCTGTCATGGAAGAAACACGCATATCTCGCCAAGCCTCTCCATAATCATGATTCTTATTTTCTAAAAGTCCCCGAGTTGCATCTACCCACTTCTCATACATAGGTTCAAGTTCTTCATAACCAATTTCCAACCGCTCATCATCTTGCAAATCCAATTGGATAAGTGCTATTAGGCAATAATTAATAATACCAATAAATTCATCCTGAATAGGGTCACTTACACGCTGAGCTCCTTTTTCCTGAATAGATCTAATTCGCTGAGCCTTAATGAATATTTGATCAGTTATTGAAGGCAACCTGAGCACTCTCCAGGCAGTGCCATAATCGATGGTTTTCTTCTTAAAAAGTTCTTTACAAAGGCTGATAACTTGATTATATTCGCTTACTGTTTGCGTTTTCAAAGCAATTTTAATTAAATGAAAGATAGTCCAAAGTCTTCTTCAGAAACCGAAGATAAATTATTTCATTCAAAAATAACACTTCAAATTAAAGGAAAGCTCATTATGCTGGAGGATCCCTGTGTGATGGGTATTTTGAATGTCACACCGGACTCGTTCTTTGCGGATAGTAGAATTTCTGATGATGAAAGACAGCTCCTCAGCAAAGCCGAAAAAATGATTGAGGATGGCGCTGTAATTTTTGATTTGGGAGGATATAGTAGCCGCCCTGGGGCTGAGAATGTATCTACAGCAGATGAAATCAAAAGGGTTATTCCTGCTGTCCGCTCTTTAAAAAAACATTTTCCAGATGTATTACTTTCGGTTGATACTTTTAGGCATGAAGTAGCCAAAGAATCCGTATCTGAAGGTGCTGATATCGTGAACGATATATCCGGAGGAGAACTTGACCGTAATATGATCCCGACTGTTGGATCAATGGATGTCCCTTTTATCTGCATGCATATGCGTGGAAATCCCGAAACCATGCAGTCTAAAACGGAGTATAATAATATAGAAAAAGAAATTTTATCTTTTTTTAACGAAAAACTGAACCAATGTCATAAAGCTGGCATTAAAGATGTAATAATTGACCCTGGGTTTGGCTTTGCGAAAACGATATCACAAAATTATAGGATTCTTAAAAATTTATCTTATTTTAAGACTATAAAAAGCCCTATATTAGCAGGAGTCTCTAGAAAATCTATGATTTACAAAACTTTGGACATTTCTCCAGAGGAGGCCCTTAATGGAACAACCGCCCTGAACATGGCAGCTCTGATTAATGGAGCTAAAATTTTAAGAGTACATGATGTTAAAGAAGCAACCCAAACCATAAAATTATATAAAAACATATACCCTTGACACTACTTTTCAAAATAGGATTTTTAGACGTTTCTATCGTCAATATTATAGACATCACATTGGTAAGTGTACTCATTTACCAAGTCTATAAATTGATGCGAGGTAGTGTGGCCATTAAAATCTTTTTAGGCTTCTTATCGCTTTACCTAGTTTACTTGGTGGTAAATGCCGCAAAAATGGAGTTATTATCCATCATCTTGGGGCAATTTATGGGAGTAGGTGTTATTGCTGCTATTATTCTTTTTGCGCCAGAAATCAGAAAATTCCTCCTGATCATAGGAAAAACATCCATCTTATCCAATGAAAACGTCCTTCAGGAATTGCTTTTTTGGAGAAAGAAAGAAACCATGGCTTTCAATATTACCCCTATCATTGAAGCCTCTAAATCCTTGGCGGGAACCAGCACTGGAGCTTTAATGGTGATCTCCAGAAATTCTGAACTGAAATTTTATGCTGAAAGTGGTGACTTGATTGACGCTGTCGTCTCCAAAAGATTATTGATTTCCATATTCAACAAATATAGCCCACTTCACGATGGTGCTGTAATCATTTATAATGGAAAGGTAAAAGCCGCAAGATGTATCCTTCCTGTGACTGAAAAAGAAGTCCCTGCTCAATTTGGGTTGAGACATAGGGCTGCTATCGGGATGTCCGAGGCCACTGACACTTTGGTCTTGATCGTATCAGAAGAAACAGGTCAGGTATCCATGGCCAAAAATGGAAATATTCTTCACAACCTGTCTTTTCAGGAACTAAGAGAAATGCTCAACAGCTATTTGGCGGGCGCAGACATTGATGATAAATTTGAATTCATCAACTCTTTTGAAAATAAAAAATTAAAACAGCGAACAGCTGAGGCATAAAAAAAGCAACTCAAATGAGTTGCTTTTTTTATGCTATATTTTTTTGGTTATAGAACTCCAAGTTCCTTTCCTACTTCCGTAAAGGCATCAATAGCCGCATCTAAATGCTTTTTATCATGTCCAGCAGAAATTTGCACCCTGATTCTCGCCTGACCTTTTGGCACTACAGGATAGTAGAAACCAATTACATAAATACCTCTTTCTAGCAGCTTTTCTGCCATCTTTTGAGAGAGCACCGCGTCATACAACATAATTGGAACAATTGGATGCACCCCAGGCTTAATATCAAACCCAGCGGCTGTCATTTTCTCCCTGAAGTACTGTGTGTTTTCTTCCAGCTTATCCCTCAATTCAGTAGTGCTAGACAAAAGGTCAAATACTGCTATTGAAGCACCTGTAATAGACGGAGCCAAAGTGTTGGAAAATAGATAAGGACGGGATCTTTGTCTCAAAATATCGATAATTTCTTTTCTCCCAGAAGTAAATCCTCCAGAAGCACCACCTAAGGCCTTTCCGAGTGTTCCGGTAATGATGTCCATCTTGCCCATCACACCTTTCAACTCATGAACACCTCTACCCGTCTTACCAATAAAGCCTGTAGAATGACACTCATCAGACATGACAATCGCTCCATATTTCTCAGCTAATTCGACTATCTTATCCATTTGTGCAATAGTACCATCCATAGAAAAAGCACCATCTGTCACAATTAACTTTTGCTTTGCTCCCTTTTCATTGGCATCCTTTAATTGCTGCTCAAGGTCCTCCATATCATTGTGCTTGTAGCGAAACCTCATGGCTTTGCATAAGCGCACCCCATCGATAATAGAGGCGTGGTTCAAGGCATCAGAGATAATGGCATCTTCAGGTCCTAGCAATGGCTCAAACACTCCCCCATTTGCATCAAAAGCAGCTGCATAAAGGATGGTATCCTCAGTACCTAAAAATTCACTGATCTTATTTTCAAGTTCCTTGTGAATATCCTGAGTTCCGCAAATAAATCTCACAGAAGACATTCCATAGCCATGACTGTCAATCGCATTCTTTGCAGCTTCGATCACTTTAGGATGACTTGACAATCCCAAATAATTATTAGCGCAAAAATTCAATACCTCTTTCCCTTCTTGGGTTTTGATCTCGGCACCTTGTGGAGAGGTAATGATTCGCTCTGCCTTATAGAGTCCTGAATCTTTTATTTCTTTCAGTTCCTTATCTAATTTTGATTTTAAACTTTCGTACATAATATATTTGGATTTTTATTTCGTATTATTGCTACGGAAAAACTTTCGTATAAATGTAATTGAAAATATTTATAAATGGTAAAATTGAATTTATTAATTTTACCATTTATAAACCCTAAACTATTAAAAAAGACCTTGCTAAAAAGATTTAGCTAGGCTGTTAGAGATTATGGAAAGGATTTTAATAACGGGAGCAGCAGGCCAATTAGGCTCAGAACTTACGCAAGCTTTGGTTGATATTTACGGAGGAGACAATGTAATCGCCACTGATATCAATGAGGCTGCAGCTCATAAATTTGACTATTGTCAATTTATTCCTCTAAATGTGCTGGACAATGACCAAATGGTCAAAATTATAAAAGAGGAAAAAGTCACACAAGTTTACCACTTGGCAGCCATTCTTTCTGCAACAAGTGAAAAGAACCCGTTATTTGCTTGGAAACTTAATATGGACAGCCTATTATCCATATTGGAAATAGCCAAAGAGTACAAGCTCAACAAAATATATTGGCCTTCGTCAATTGCCGTTTTTGGCCCAAGCACTCCTATGAAAAATACGCCTCAGGACTGTGTAATGGATCCCAACACCGTATATGGCATCTCCAAACAAGCCGGGGAAAGATGGTGTGAATATTATTTCCAAAAATACAATGTCGATGTAAGGAGCCTTCGTTATCCTGGATTGATCGGTTACAAATCATTACCCGGTGGTGGTACCACGGATTATGCGGTTGACATTTTTCACAAAGCAATTGAAGGGGAACATTTTGAGTGCTTCTTAAGAGAAGATTCATACCTTCCTATGATGTACATGCCTGATGCAATCAAAGCCACTATTGATTTGATGCATGCTCCAGCCGAAAAAATCAAAGTTAGATCAAGCTATAATTTGGGAGGAATCAGCTTTTCTCCACAAGAAATTTATGAGAGCATTAAAAAGCACCATCCTGACTTTGAAATCAGCTTTAAGCCGGACTTCAGACAAAACATTGCGGACACTTGGCCAGATAGCATTGATGACAGCGCTGCAAGAAACGACTGGGGATGGGAACATTCTTATGGATTAGAAGACATGACTAAAGATATTTTGGCTAACTTGCCTACCTATTTAGTCAACTTTAAATAATCAACCGCATGAATAAGAATTTCTTGTTAGCCCTTGGAATGGCTGGCATTTTGGCTTCCTGTGACGCTCCAACATCGGAAACAGCAAATGAAGAATCTTCCTTAGAAAAAATAAATGAAGCAGATCATGTCCTAGCAGAGGGAGCTTCAACTTGGACTACTTATGAAGGAAGTATCCCTTGTGCAAGTTGTAGTGAGATTCAAATGACCTTACGTATAGAGAGCAAAGCTGACAAAACTGAAAGAGAGTACACGCTTACCGAGGTCTACAAGGGTCGTCAAGAGGGAGACAGAACTGTTGAGTCAAAAGGAACCTATGAGGTATCTTATGGAATGGAAGGCGATCAAGGAGCCATGTTGATCACACTACTGGACGAAAATGGCAATCCAGTAAATACTTTCCTCCAAGAAAAAGACAGCAATAATTTCATTTTGTTAGATAAAAACAAAAAAATGATCAAATCAGATCTGAATTATACATTGACAAAAAAATAAAGCCTGAGTTTCAGGCTTTATTTTTTCTCTACTATGCTATCTTTCTGAAAACCTACCAATACCTCTCCATCAGGATAAACCATCACTGGCCGCTTGATCATACTACTGTTCTCAATGAGCAGCGGCAATGCTGATGAGACTGCTTCCAACTGACTTTTATCCTCATCACTAAGCTTCCGATAAGTAGTTCCACGCTTATTTACCAAAACCTCCAAAGGGATTTTCTTTAAAAAAGACTTCAGCAAGTCCTCAGAAGGAGCCTGTTTTTTATAATCCACAAAATCATAATCTACATTTTGCTCCTCCAACAACTTGAATGTTTTCTTCATAGTATCACAGTTTTTGATACCATAAACCATTAATTTATCCACCATATATTTTTTTTGCTTTAAACAGTTTTACAATTCCTCACCAAAACTAATAGCAAATTCTCACACCATCAATTTTTAAGAGAATAATCAGGCTACTCATAACTGTTTCAAAACTTCATACAAAAATGTATATTAACATGCTCAATCCATGATTTTATGAAAGACGAAAGAAAATTAGCTTTTTGCCTTAACTGTGATCAAAACCTCGATGAAAATGACAACTTTTGTCCAAACTGCGGCCAAGAAAACATGGATCAAAAAGTACCTTTTCAAGTTTTTATACATGATTTCTTTTCCAATTATCTCAACTTTGACTCTACTTTTTTCAGAACCATCCCACCTTTTCTGAGCAAACCGGGAAAACTCACTCAAGTATTTAATGCAGGACAAAGAAGAAAGTACATTCACCCAATCAGGCTGTATTTAATGCTGTCACTTTTCTACTTTTTTGCCATCAGTATCATTATCCCCCCAGATATTGTGGATCGAATCATGTCCAGCCAACTGACTGATGAAAAAACCAAAAACGCTATTAAGGTCAACTTAAACGACTCCCTTAACTCAAGTGATAAAGCTGAACTGGAAAAAATAGTTGGGAAAGAAGAATTGAATAACCTCAACACAAAATTAACATCTGCCGACACTTCTGCTTTTGACTCTATTCCAACCAGATCACCTTGGCTAGAATTAAAGCTAGCTGCCCAAGACCAACAAATTAGCGATAGTTCCTTCAAAGAGTCACTTCAAAAAAGCAGCTTTGGCCTCACCAATAACTTTGACAGAAAGGCTCAAAGAAACTTCATTGCTAACTCTAACATTTACATTATCAATTCAGCAAGAAACCTCCCAATCATGATGTTTTTTCTGTTGCCGTTTTTTGCATTGCTTTTGAAACTACTCTTTTTCAAAAGTTCAAAATACTACATTGAGCACCTTATCCATTCATTACATATCCATAGTTTTGCCTATTTGATTTATGGATTTGGCATCTTTCTGCTCAATTATAAATTAGGCAACTTACCCCTAATAGGCTTTGTCTGTTTTGTTGGAGTAACCACCTATGCCTACATCAGTATTTTGAAAACCCAAAAGCAAGGATGGCTTAAAACGCTTGTCAAGTTCTGGATTCTAGGATTTGTTTACTTTAACCTTCTTGCTATTGCTGTCGGCACTGAACTTTATCTTTCCTTGATTACCCTATAAAAAAAGGCTGCTTAAGATAAGCAGCCTTTCAGTTTATAAAATCTCTTTCAAAGATTCTTCATTTGCCTGAATAATGTGTTGGATATGTTCCTCTTTGAGGGATGTTGATAAAAACAAACTCTCAAATTGTGAAGGGGGCAAATAAACTCCCCTCTTCAGCATGGCTTGGAAGTACTTGCCAAATAGTGCCGTATCAGAGGTCTTAGCTGTTTCAAAATCTACAACCTTTTCTTCAGAGAAGAATAAACTATACATACTTCCTAATTGATTCATGGAGTAGCTCAATCCTAGCTTGGACAAGCTTTGCTTGACACCACTTACCAACTTATTCCCAATTGACTCCAATTGGTGATACACTTCAGGCTCTTGATCCAAGTATTGTAGCATAGCCAAACCTGCAGCCATGGCAATAGGATTACCAGAAAGAGTCCCCGCCTGATATACTGGTCCAACAGGAGATACAAAATCCATAATTTCTTTCTTACCTCCATAAGCTCCCACTGGCATTCCTCCTCCAATAATCTTGCCCATGGTAGTCAAATCTGGAGTTACTCCAAAGACTTCCTGTGCACCTCCTTTTGCCAATCTAAAACCTGTCATCACCTCATCAAAGATTAAGACAATTCCCTCTTCATCACAAAGTTTTCTTAAACCTTGAAGAAAGCCTTCTTCAGGAAGCACAAGTCCCATATTTCCAGGAACTGGTTCAAGAATAATGGCTGCTACTTCTGCCTTATTAGCCTCTATTAGTTGTTTAACTGACTCAAGGTCATTATATGGAGCAAGAAGTGTATCCTTTGCTGTGCCTGTTGTCACGCCGGGAGAGTTGGGTGCTCCCATTGTGATGGCTCCAGATCCTGCAGCTATCAAAAATGAATCGCCATGCCCATGATAATTACCTTCAAACTTGATAAACTTTTCTCTGCCAGTAAATCCTCTTGCTAATCTCACTGCAGACATAGTGGCTTCAGTACCTGAATTCACCATCCTTACTTTCTCTACAGAAGGCACCATTTTGGTTATAAGCGCTGCTATCTCAATTTCTTTCGCTGTTGGAGCGCCAAAAGACGTCCCACTTTCCATTGCCTTGATAACTGCTTCCTTTATGACAGGATGATTATGTCCCAAGATCATAGGCCCCCAACTATTGATAAGCTCTATATAACGATTATCATCTTCATCATATAAATAAGCACCATCAGCCTTTTTTATAAACAATGGATCACCTCCAACTGCCTTAAAAGCCCTTACTGGAGAATTAACTCCTCCGGGTATAAAATTTTGAGCGTTCGCAAAAAGCGATTTGCTATTACTAATATCCATTAAAACTGTAATTATTTAATTTCTTCTAGTTTGCCTTGGGTCAATTTCAAAACAGGTACATATTGATTTGAGTGACTGTTTCTGAAGTTAAGACCAAAACCCAATCCGCCATCAGTTTGACCTCTCTGATCCAAGTTCTTTCTAAAATCAAATCCTGTGCGGCTATTGATTACATTGGCTACCCATCCCATCAAATCATACCCTATGTAAGCATACGCTCCAGGATAAGCATTGAACTTTTCAAAAAACCTAAATCGGTAATCCTCCACCTCTTTCTTGCTTAAATTAATTGAGTTGTTGCCGATATAATTCAAATCATTCCCTTCCAGCATATCAAAATTGGCAAAATTGAAATACAGCCAGCTATCCATTACAAAAACCGGTGTTTCAGTTGTCAATGACTCTAGAAGTGATAATGTCGGCGATGCGATATAAGGATCATCAGAGAAAATCACTACCTGATCCACATTGGCGGTCATGCCTGGTCTCATTCCTATTTGCTCTAAGAAATTGCGAATATTGTTGGACCCAACTTTTTGATTATATGCGACGCGATAACCTCTCTTTCCTGCCTCACTTGCAAACTGCCTGGCCATAAGCTCATCTCTGGAAGAGCCTGAGTAAGCTAAGGCAATTCGGTTTCCTGTCACATGCCTTCTACTATAATCCAACAGTTTATCTACAATTACTTCGGTGGAAGGCCTAAATAAGTAAGCATAATCTTTCCCTTCAAAATTGGCCTTGATATTTGATACGGGATTGATAAAAGGTATTTTATGTTGCTCTGCAAATGAAGATACCAGCTCCGTCTCTTCTGGATAAATCGGACCGATGATGATATCTGCCTTTTTGAAGAAAGAATCCTCCAAAATTTTTCTAACCACTTCATTTTTTCTTTCCGTATCGAAAGATTTTACATTGATATCCACCCCCTTCCTTTTTGCATCCTCAACGGCCATATCAATGCCTTGATAGAGTTCAAAAACAAAATTATTCCCCTCTAAATTCCTCACCCCTGATCCACCTTGATAATTAAAAGGCAAAATGATTGCCACATCAAGCTCTTGGTTTTTTATTTTATCCATTGATGTGCTTCCTTCAGCACCACCGATGTTCATTTCTTCAAGTTCTGCCAAAACCACTTTTTCATTGGAAGACAAAACTGACTGAGACAATAATTTCTCTTTCAAGGCAATACTGTAACCCTCATTGTTCTTGAAAGCTGACCAGTGAGCTACCATAAAACTTACAGCTGCATTCTTGCTCAAAAAATCATAACTTGCTTTATACCCATCTTCCAGGAGAGATTGGTCATCGATTTTTGCAATTTCGCTTAAACCTGCATAAGCCTCATTTTGTGCAAAATCACTGAGCGCCAAAAGATACAATGCCTCATCTTCCCTTTCCCATTTATAGTTTTTCAACAGCTGTTCCAAAGTAGCTTGCGCCAATTGATATTGTTGATTTTTGTAGGCAGCCCTCGCAAAATGGTAATGAGCATATAGAGCTAATTTGCCGTATTTTTTATAATCTAAATAGGGACGCAACTGATCCATCGCCTCTTCCTGTCTCCCGCTATCTATCATTTGAACTGCTGAACTGTACCCAGTACCTGTCTCTTGGGCAAAAAGAGGAAGCTGAATCAGCATAATCAGCAGAAGGAGTATATTAATTTTTTTCATGGATAAACATTAACTTACTGTGTGGTTACATTCAAGGCAAAGGCCGTGACTCTCAAAAACTATAGCAGACAAGATTAAGTTGGTCGACCCAAGTAAGGCCTTCTCTAATGACAGCTATCGTTTTGAATCAAATTTTATACCTTTCTAAGGCGGTTCACGAATTTAATTGATTTTGATACAAAACCAGACAAAAAAAGCCTGATTTACACCAGGCTTTGATTTTTATTCCCACTCAATAGTCGCAGGTGGTTTTGAACTGATGTCATAAACGACCCTGTTCACTCCTTTCACTTTGTTAATAATTTCATTAGAGATTTTCCCTAAAAACTCATAAGGCAAATGAACCCAATCAGCAGTCATCCCATCAACTGAAGCTACTGCTCTAAGGGCCACTACTTTCTCATAAGTCCTCTCATCACCCATTACCCCTACAGACTGTACTGGCAATAGAATCGCACCTGCTTGCCAAACCTCATCATATAGCTTGTCATCTTTCAACCCTTGGATAAAAATATGATCAACCTCTTGTAGTGTGGCTACTTTTTCAGGAGTAATATCGCCTAGAATCCTGATAGCTAACCCAGGTCCCGGAAAAGGATGTCTTCCGATTATATTTTCAGGGATTTGCAATGCTCTTCCAACTTCTCTAACACCGTCTTTAAACAGGGTATTTAATGGTTCCACTACTTTAAGCTTCATAAAGTCTGGCAAACCTCCTACATTGTGATGTGACTTAATCGTAGCAGAAGGGCCATTTACAGAAACAGACTCGATTACATCAGGATAAATAGTTCCTTGACCTAACCATTTTACCCCTTGGATCTTGTGTGCCTCATCATCAAACACCTCAATAAAAGTATTTCCAATTGCTTTACGCTTATCTTCAGGATCTGTCTTTCCAGCCAAAGAATCATAAAAACGTTGCTTGGCATCAACCCCAATTACATTAAGTCCAAGGTGCTTATAGGAATCAAGTACCTCTTCATATTCGTTCTTACGTAGCAATCCATTGTCCACAAATACACAGGTAAGGTTATCACCTATCGCCCTATGGATCAAAGTAGCCGCAACAGAAGAATCCACTCCACCTGACAAGCCCATCACGACTTTATCATCTCCTAACTTCTCTTTTAGCTCAGCGATGGTAGCATCTATAAACACATCCGATGTCCAATCCTGGCTACATCCACAAACTTGAACCACGAAATTTCTGAGTAGATTTTTGCCTTCTAGGGAATGGGTCACTTCGGGGTGAAACTGAATACCAAAGGTATCTTCGTTAGGCACTTTAAATGCTGCAACTTTCACAGAAGGAGTACTTGAAATCACATCCCATCCTTCTGGGAGATCCTTGATTGTATCTCCATGTGACATCCACACTTGAGAGCCATGAGACACCTCGTGAAATAAATCAACATGTTTATCTATAAAGCTTAGATTAGCTCTACCGTATTCTCTGATTTCTGATGGAGCTACATTTCCGCCGTATTTCTGGGCCAAAAGCTGAGAGCCATAACAAACTCCTAATAAAGGTAATTTGCCGCGAAATTGATCAAGGTCCAAATCTGGAGATCCTTCATCCCTAACGGAACAAGGACTGCCCGATAAGATGACACCTTTGATGTCTGAAGTAATTTCCGGGATGTTGTTGAATGGATGGATTTCACAATATACATCGAGTTCTCTTACTCTTCTGGCTATAAGCTGCGTATACTGCGAACCAAAATCTAGGATTAGTATCTGTTCTGCCATGCGCAAAGTTAACCACACTTCAAGAAACGAAAAAATAGTTTTATAAAATTTCGAAATAATATTTGGAAAAGCAACAACATCCAAGACCTAGTCACAGAACTTACCTCTTAGTTTTCCTTTATTCAAGTCTTTTTGGGTCTATGGCTAAAAAGCAAAAGCCCTGACCAAAGAGGCCAGGGCTTTAAAAGCTATTTCTGTTTAACCTTAAACTCTTACTTTAGTAGTTCCTCCTCCTTCTAGCGTAATGCTTACCGGAGCATTTGTTTTCCAAGCACCACCAGTAAAATCAGGCACATCGATAGAAGTCGCTCGATTGGCGACAGACCATTCTGACAAAGGAGAGATTGCACTCCAAAGCGCTGCATCATAAACATCCTGATCCAATGGCAAACCATTTCTCAAGCAGTCTACTAATCTCCAGGTCATCATGAAGTCCATACCTCCATGACCACCAATTTTCTTGGCCATCTCACCCACTTTCTTGGTGATTTCAGGAGTATACTTCTCTTTTAGCTCATTCATTTGCTCATCAGTAAACCATCTATGGCCTGTAGCCACTCCTTCTTTAGGCCATTTTCTAGCGATTCCCTTTGTACCACTAACCAAGTGGATTCTAGAATATGGTCTTGGAGAAGTCACATCATGCTGGATCATGATGGATTTGCCTTTTTTGGTTTTCACCAACGTTGTGTTCAAGTTACCTCTGAAGTCCATATTGGCATACGAAGCAAAGAAATCATCTTCTTCAGCCAATTCCTGAGCATGTTTCTTCATCATAAAGTCATTACTGGACAGTGAAGTCAAATAATCCATTTGGTCTCCCCTGTTGATGTCCATGATCTGGCAAATTGGGCCTAATCCATGCGTAGCATACAAGTTACCATTCCTGGTACCATTCTCTTTCAGCCTCCACATGTCTTGATAACCCTCTTTGTTGAAGTTCAGTCCCAAAAGGTCATGCAGATAAGCTCCTTCACCATGAATAACATCACCAAAGAAACCATCTCTAGCCATATTCAAGGTCATCATTTCAAAGAAATCATAACAGCAATTTTCCATCATCATGCAGTGCTTCTTGGTGCGCTCAGAAGTCTCCACCAATTGCCAACATTCTTCCAACGTTTTTGCTGCAGGCACTTCAATTGCCACATGTTTACCAGCTTCCATGGCATATACCGCCATTGGCACGTGCCAATCCCAAGGAGTAAGGATAAAGATTAGGTCAAGATCATCACGATCTACCATTTTTTTCCAAGCATAAGCAGAGCCTGAATAGGTCTCTGGTTTGTGTGGCGTACCCTTAAGCTTTTCCTTAACCTTATCTACATTTTCTGGAAGAAGGTCACAAATCCCCTTGATTTCAACACCTTGGATTTTGCTCATTCTCTCTACGTGACCTGGACCACGCATCCCCAAGCCGATAAATCCCACACGAACTACATCCAGCTTAGGGGCAGCATAACCAGACATGTTAAAGCGTTGGTCATGCTTCTTTCTACTTTGTTTTAATACATTATCTAATTCTGCTTGAGTAAAACCACTCATTCCAGCGCCTACCAACCCCATACCGGCCAGACCAGATAGCTTAAGAAAATCTCTTCTATTATTGCTCATAATAATGACTTTATGGTTAGTGTTATTGTTTTATTTTTATCCAATGACCAAAGGCAAAACAAGGTTATTGCTCGGTAACCTTAGAAACCATACACCTTTGCAGCATTGGAGTAGAATACTTTTTGAAGTACCTCTTCAGGTAAGTTGAGACCTTTGAATTTGCCCGAAAACTCTGGCGCCTCCAATTCTTTGTCTGTTGCAAAGAAATCCCAGTGAAATTTCCATAAGTGCTCAAACCTTTGGGCCAGCTCATCATCTCCAAATGATCCATCATCGATCACATCTGTCCCATAGATGATTTTATCTTGGTACTTGATCATAAATTCCCTTACATCTTCCCACCTATCCTTGGCCTGTAACTGTAAGTGACAAATACGCTCCGCTAGGTCTGTGATCAGATTTGGGTATTTATCCAAACGTTTGGCCACTTCATCAATACTCCACTCCATACTCAACAGGTGCAACCCTACAAACTGAAGCTTAGGATATCTCTCCAGGATCCTATCCCTAGCTTCCATTTGTGCTTCATAGGACGGACATTCCGGATGAAGGTACATATGGTATTCTGGATGTCCTGAAAAGTAGTTACGATCAGAGTCCACCGTCATTTCCTCCAGTGGCAACCAACAATTTTTCGGCTCTCCCTGATGTCCAATCAACAAAATATTGTTGTCTTCAAGATACCTGAAAATTGGACTGAGGCTTTCATCATCAATCATAATAAATCGACCATCCTTGTCCTGAAGGTCCATTCCAATGTTCTTCCAAATTTTGACGCCGACAGCACCGTTTGCCAAACCTCTTTCTATCTCTTGGATGGCTTTTTCAGCCCAACCAGGCTCTCCCCAGCCATCTGCAGAAAAAGAGGTGATATACCTGATTTTTCCTGGATATTTTTGATCCAATTCCTTAAGGACTTTCTCCTGATCAACAATCGGATCAAAAAAAGGGATATCAGTATTGATGGAAAGAAATGAAACCCCATGCTCTAGCGCCTTTTCCATTTTGCCAATGGAATTAGTATTTAAATGAACATGTGCGTCTATTAATGGGCGAATCATTTACTTAATATTTTTCATAATGTCCAACTTATAGCTTACCAAGTCAATTACTTGTTGGGTAGCCTTAGGAAAGACTTTTCTCAAATCAATTTCTTCATTTTCCTTCAACAACTGCTGCAAGGTCTTCATAAAGATATTTTTAATTTCAGTAGCTAAGTTCACTTTACAAATCCCTCTTGAAATCGCCTCTCTCAACTGCTCTTCTGGCACACCAGAACTACCGTGAAGCACCAAGGTGGCCGGAGTGACTTCAGCAATACTGCTCAATAAATCAAAGCGCAATTTAGGCTCTTCTTTGTAAAAGCCATGGGCTGTTCCAATAGAAATCGCCAAGGCGTCTACTCCTGTTTGCTCCACAAAGGTCTTAGCCTCCTCTGGAGTAGTAAAACCCTGATGCTCGTGTGACTGACCAAGCTTTGCAACAAAGCCTAGTTCTGCCTCAACGTGTGCACCATACTTATGGGCCCGCTTCACTACTTCTTGGGTGATTTTTACATTTTCCTCAAAAGGCAATTCACTGCCATCTATCATCACCGAATCGAAACCTGCATCCAGACATGCCTGAGCAAGTTCCACACTTCCTCCATGATCCAAATGAATCCAACCTTCAACACCATATTCCTCCAATGCAGCCCTACCCATAGCAACAGCCGTATTCAATCCCATATAATCTATAGAACTCTTGGTTAGTTGAAGGATTATAGGTTCGTCCAATGCTGACGCGGCCTTTAAAACCCCTTGCAAGGTCTCCAGGTTGTAAAAGTTGGTAGCCAACAAGCCACGCTTCTGACTAGTAAATTCTCTTAACTTATCTTTGATTTTCATGACAATGATTATATTTCTTGATCTAAAATCGTTTTCGCTCTCTCCTTCACTCCATCTAGTGATTCAAAGGCTCCCGTTCCTCCAGCAGCTGTTGTGTTCAACGCTCCAGTAAGGTTGCCAAAACTGAGACACTCTTCCCATTTTGCACCTTGCAAAAACTTGTAAATAAAACCTGCATTAAAGCTGTCACCCGCTCCAATGGCATCAATAAATTGATTGTTTATAAATGGTTCTGCCTTGATAACCTCTCCTTTGTGATATACCAAACCGCCTTTGATTCCCATCTTGAGTGCGACAATATTCGCATGGGCCTTTAAAGTTTCCAGTCCAGCCTCGATTGTTTCCTTTCCGGTCAGAGAAAGCAACTCGGACTCATTTGGCAGAAAAATATCCACATAGGGAAGGCAAGATTGGTAGTCAAAATCCCACTTATTATCAGGATCAACCTGTAAGTCCAGAGAAGTGGTCAACCCTGCTTCCTTCGCCTTTTTGAATATTTGGGTTATATCTTGCTGGATTCCTTTTTGTAAAAAATAATTGGACAAATGAAAATGTCGGTACGCACTTACCTGTTCCCAAGGAATATCATCAATAGACAAAGCTTCCATAGCCCCGCAGTAAGTCACATTGGCACGATCCTGATCATAGTTCATCACAACGGTCAGACCTGTTTTCAGCTCCTCATCACTGGAGATAAATGTAGTATCTACCTGTTTTGACTGAAGGGTATCACATACCAATTGTCCAAAGTCGTCTTTACCTACTTTTCCGCAAAAGGCAGTTCCTACGCCCAGCGTTGCAATATTAGAAGCAAAAATGGCTGAAGAACTACCTAAGGTCACATCCATCTTTCCTGCAACCTTTTCTTCACCCATCTCTGGAAACCCTTGAATTTGATTGAGTATAAGATCAATATTCAGTTCTCCAACAACAAACAGATCCTTTTTATGCATAGTTTAGTTCTTTAATCTTAACCTGGGTAAGCAATCGCTCCACATCAGACTGATATAACATCCCCAAATCCTCTCTTAAACAATTGGCTGCACCAAAAGCTACTCCATAGCCCGCTATTTCTTCCACAGAAAGCCCTCGACTTACACCCAAGGCGATTCCTGCTGTCAAACAATCTCCACTCCCAACAGTACTCACCACCTTGTCAATGATAACATTAGCATGAATAACTTTACCGAGATACCCCAAATAAAGCCCTTCCTTCCCTCTGGTTAAAGCCACCAAATCCACTTTTTTGCTTAGCTGTTGGATAGCTTCCAAAGGATCCTCAGTTTGGCAAATTGCTTTAGCTTCGTGCTCGTTGAGGTGCAGGCCAAAAAAGCCCTTATCCAAAGCCTTTTCTAGCATGACTCCAGAGCAATCCAGGATTACTTTCTTTTGTTGTTGCTTCGCAATGTCAATGAGGTCACTATAAGCAGTATCAGGGGATTGTTTAGGCCAAGAACCAGACAAAACAGCTAAACTGGCATTGTCCAAATTCACCTTAAATGCCTGTAACATTTCTTTATAGTTCCCTTCAGTCATAGCTGGCCCTGGCTCCAGTAACTCTGTATGATGCAAGTCTGAACCTGCAGACAAAAAGGTATAGCACTTTCTGTTTGCTCCACTTAGCTCTGGACCAAAACTTGGGATACCCAAGTCCTGACAGGCTTCCTTGATCCATTGACCTGAATGACCAGCCCAATTACCTAACAAGCCTGTATACTGCCCCATCTCCCTAAGCGCCATTGCTACGTGCACTCCTTTACCTCCAGGGAATTCCTGTTGCTTAGCAATACGGTTAGCTCCCCCTCTATCGAAGGAAGACAGCCACGCATAAGTGTCTATGGAAGGATTGGGACAAACTGCAAGAATCATCTATTCTATTACTTTTCGTAAATTATCACTCCTTGAACTACCCTGCTAATCGCTCCACTCACGGAAGGATTGTCTGGTTTAAGTCCTAGCTCCAAGCATTTGTAAAAACCTAAGAGTTGGCCAACCATGGTGGCAGGCAAAACATTGAAAACATCTTGACCTTGGCCTCCGGCAGCTTTGATGACCATGATAGAATTGAAGCCTTCAGTAGCATTGGCCGCAAAACTAATGGTTTTTATATCTCGTTTATCTTGTCCGATGCTATAGGCTAAGTCCTTTTCATATTGAGCTACATGTGTATCTTTTGAGAACAGATACACCACGATAGAATCTTCATTCGCTACAGCTCTAGGCCCATGTCTGAATCCTAAGAACGAATCGTGTTTACAAACCACCTGACCATCTGTCAACTCCTGAAGTTTCAAGTGACATTCCCTAGAAATACCAAGCATAGGACCTGAACCAAGGAAAATCACACGCTTAAAATCACGTTTCGCCACAGCCTCAAACTCGGAAAGCTTATTTCTCAAAATATCATTGGCAGTCTCTAAAGCAGCATTAAACGCAGCTTGTAATGTGTCTATTTCATTGATTCCGGCCACCAATAAAATGGTCAACAACATTGAAGTAAAGCTTCCTGTCATGGCCAAACTATTGTCATTGGATGCCTCTGGAAGAACGATTGAAAAGCAATTGCCTCCACAGTCATCCGCATAGGCCGCTAGTTTACCTTCTGCATTACAAGTAATGATCAAATGATAAATATCCGAACAGTGCTTATCCGCCAACCTTACTGCTTCTACACTTTCAGGACTATTCCCAGATCTAGCAAATGAAACCAAAACAGTCGGAACCTCTTTAATAAAAAATAACTCTGGATGGGTCACCAAGTCAGTAGTCGCAAGAGCTTGTGTAAGTACACCTGTCTTTTGCTGAACCACTCCTTGAGCAGACTCTCCAATAAATGCAGAAGAACCTGCTCCCGTAAGGATAATTCTTGCATTTCCTTTTGCAAAAATCGGTTGCAAAAAGGCCTTGATCTCTTCCTGCATATGAGAAATCTGATCAAAAACATTCACCCAAAGTTCCGGCTGTCCAGAAATCTCCTTGGCTGTGTGAAACGCCCCCATCTCTTCTGCCTTTTCAGCATCCAAAGTCAAATAAGTCGTTTGTATCATATCTTTGTTTATGGTAAAGTCACTTTTTAAATTTTACTCTCACTCCCCCCTTATTCCTTAACACTCATTGAATCTGGTGATTTAAACTTGTAACACTTTATAAATCACCAGCAAACTCTTTCGTTTCATATACACATCAAATTAAACGAAATAAAATGAAACAAAAAAACTTCAATTTACTTTTTATTCAAATCAAATCATTCACTTCAATGACATTAGAGTAGAAATTAAAAAAAATTCGGCCTGACAGGCATTCTACAAAATCAAAACAAGACATAAGACCCTAACACAGAAATTTAAGTAAAACAGTAAAAACTCTGATCGATTCTACCTCGTTTTACAAAGACTATAAAATAAACTATCGACTGGTTTAAAAGATTTCACAACCTTTCGATATACTACTGTCTATTATTTCCAACCTCCATAAACAAAAAAGTCGGGGTTCTCCCGACTTTCATAACTATCTAACTTTTAAGATTATTAATCAAAATATTTGAAATTATAATCTGGATCCAATTCCTCCAAAAACGCAGTAATAAGGTCAATAACACTTTGAATATCCTTTTTACTGGCTGTCTCAACTGTGGTATGCATGTATTTTAAAGGTAAGGAAATCAATGCTGAAGGAACCCCTTCATTGGAATAGGCAAAGGCATCCGTATCTGTTCCTGTACTCCTTGAAGCCGCAGCTCTTTGAAATGGGATTGTCCTCTTCTTGGCAGCATCAATAATCAGATCCAACAATTTTTTATGAACAGAGGCACCATAAGTTAGGACTGGCCCTTCACCAGCAATTTGTTCACCACTTGTAATTTTATTGTACATGGGAGCGGTAGTATCATGGCAAACATCTGTAATGATTGCTACATCAGGCTTTATTTTGGCAGCAATCATTTCCGCTCCTCTAAGCCCAATCTCTTCTTGGACAGCATTGACAATATATAAGCCAAAGGGAAGTTTTTTTCCTGAATCATGGAGTTTCTTGGCGACTTGGGCTATCATATACCCACCAATACGATTGTCCAAGGCTCTTCCAGCGTAAAACTTTCCGTTGAGATCCATTAACTCATCCTTAAAAGTCACCACACATCCCACATGGATTCCCAATCCCTCCACTTCCTCTTTTGTGCGAGCTCCTACGTCTATGAAAATATTTTCCAATGATGGCTTACTTTCTTTTTCCCCTTTTCTCACATGAATGGCCGGCCAGCCAAAAACCCCTGGAATGATTTTTTCATCTGTATGGATATTGACCCGCATGGATGGCGCGATCATATGATCTGAACCTCCATTTCTTCTCACATAGATGTATCCTTCTGGAGTTATATAGTTCACAAACCAACTAATTTCGTCTGCATGAGCCTCTATTACCACTTTATAAGGAGCTTCAGGATTGATCACACCAACAGCTGTCCCATAACTGTCTGTAAAATACTGATCGACGTAAGGCTTAATATAATCCAACCATATTTTCTGCCCTGAAGCTTCAAAACCAGTTGGAGAGGCATTATTAAGGTACTTAAATAGAAACTGTTCTTCTTGCTGCATATTGATAAAATGCGTTTGATATTTACTCTATTATTTAAACTTATTTGACTGATTTATTATTTCTCAGAAATTGATCCAAGTTAATACAAAGGAAAATTTATAGTGGAATATTACCATGTTTCTTTTTGGGAAGAACATCCACTTTGTTTTGAAGCATCTTAAATCCACTGATCAATTTCTGCCTGGTGGTCGATGGAACAATCACTTCATCAATATACCCTCTGTGGGCCGCCTTGTAAGGATTGGCAAATTTTCTGGTGTATTCATCAATTTTCTCCTGAAGTTTTTCTTCTGGATCATCAGATTTTGCGATCTCCTTCCTGAAAATAATTTCTGAAGCTCCTTTCGCACCCATTACCGCAATTTCTGCTGTTGGCCAGGCAAAATTAAGGTCAGCGCCAATATGCTTGGAATTCATCACATCATAAGCTCCTCCGTAGGCCTTACGGGTAATCACAGTAATTCGCGGAACGGTAGCTTCTGAAAAAGCATAAAGCAACTTGGCTCCATTGGTAATAATACCATTCCATTCCTGATCTGTACCCGGCAAGAAACCAGGGACATCGACCAACACCAAAAGTGGCACGTTGAAACAATCACAAAACCGAACAAAACGTGCTGCCTTGACAGAAGCGTCATTATCCAATACCCCGGCCAAAGACTGTGGCTGATTACCGACCACTCCTACACTCCGTCCAGCAATTCTTGCAAAGCCCACCACCATATTATCCGCAAAATTCTTGTGTACTTCTAAAAATGAATCTTCATCTACAATCCCATGAACAACCTCTCGCATATCATATGGATGATTAGGGTTTTCAGGAATTACACTATCCAATATTTTCCTTGATTCATCATCTTTCAAATCATAAGGATAAACGGGCGCATCATCTTCACAGTTTTGAGGGATATAACTCAGAATACTTTTAATATGTTTGATACAATCCACTTCATTCGCACATGAAAAGTGGGTCACGCCGCTTTTCACGCTGTGGGCACTTGCTCCACCTAACTCTTCTGCAGTTACGTTCTCTTGGGTGACCGTCTTCACTACATTTGGGCCAGTTACAAACATATAAGATGTTTCTTCCACCATAAGTATAAAATCCGTTATAGCGGGAGAGTAAACAGCTCCTCCAGCACATGGCCCCATCACCGCTGAAATTTGGGGAATCACACCTGAAGCTAAGGTGTTGCGATAAAAAATATCTGCATACCCACCTAGAGAGTTTACACCTTCTTGAATCCTAGCCCCACCGGAATCATTCAACCCAATAACAGGGGCGCCATTCTTCATGGCCATATCCATAATTTTACAAATTTTCTCAGCATGGGTCTCAGAAAGAGAACCTCCAAAAACAGTGAAATCTTGAGAAAACACATAGGTCAACCGGCCGTGAATCTCTCCATAACCTGTTATCACTCCATCGCCCAGATAGTATTCCTTATCCAAGCCAAAATCCTTACAGCGGTGCATCACGAATTTATCAATCTCCTGAAAAGTCCCTTCATCCAGCAATAAATGAATCCGTTCTCTTGCAGTTAGCTTACCCTTTTTGTGCTGAGCAGCTATTCTGTCCTTTCCTCCCCCCAACAAAGCTTCTTGATTCTTTTTTTCCAATAACGCCAGTTTCTCTTTATTTCCCGGCAATGTATACACACCTTTTGTTGAACTTTTCATGGATCTATTGTTGTATAATTTTTCTCAAAATATTTTTCAATCTGCTTTAAGGTAAGAAATTTTCCGATGCTTTCTGGCACCTTCATACCTCCAAACCCTTCTACATCGAGTTTATCAATTCCCTCGTATATATCTCATTATTAACATAGAGCTTTTTTAAATAAACTTTATATATTCGCACAACTAAAAATAAGGGCTTAATGACACATGAGAAAGTAGCCATTATCGACATGGGCACCAATACATTTCACTTGTTATTGGTTGAATTAACTTCGGAAGGTTTCCAAACCATCTATAAGGAAAAAATCCCTGTAAAAATTGGGCAGCAAGGTATCAGCAAAAATGCCATTCACCCTGATGCCCAAAAAAGAGCCATGCATACCATCGGCCATTTCAGGAATTTGATCAATGGAGAGGAGATCCAAAAAGTATATGCTTTCGCTACCAGTGCCGTTAGAAGTGCCACCAATGGCCCAGCCTTGGTTCAGGAAATAAAGGAAAAATTTGACATTAAAGTAAATGTCATCGATGGAGAGCAAGAAGCCCAGCTCATCTATGAAGGCATTCGCTTTAGTGGATCGCTTGGAGATGAAAATAGCCTGATGATGGATATTGGTGGTGGATCTGTTGAATTCATCATTGGCAATGAACAAGAAGCACTTTGGAAACAAAGTTTTGAAATTGGAGGTCAAAGGATGCTGGACTTGTTCCATTACCATGACCCCATCCATACGGAAGAAGTAACCAAACTGAAGACTTATTTAGAAGAAAGACTCCAGCCTCTTATTACTGCTTTAGAAGTTTATAAACCGAAAAGGTTGGTAGGTGCCTCCGGTACTTTTGACACGCTTACCGATATGTACTACGCCTCTGCCCATCGGACCAAAACCAAAACCCAAAAGGTCTTCCATCTTCCCCGCACAGAGTTTGAATTGCTTGCCCAAAAGCTGGTCACACTTAATAAGGACCAAAGGCTAAAAATACCCGGAATGATCCCCATGAGAGTGGACATGATTGTGGTAGCTTCCTGTCTAATTGAATTTATCCTTCAATTTGTAGATGCATCAGAACTTGTTTGCTCCAATTATGCGTTAAAGGAAGGAGTTATTGCAAAAATAATCTCAAAACAGCCTATCATTCCTTGCGAAGGCATAGAAAAATCATGATTTCTAATCAATATCAACTTATCACCGGATAAGTCAAAATATATTTTGCGCCATGAATTTTAACTTTGAAGGATTATTCTCGTTCACGAAGAATATTTTCCTTAAAATCGGATGTCCTGAAAAGGATGCCCAAACTGCTACCGAAGTCTTATTGTCAGCCGATTTGAGAGGTGTCGACTCTCATGGAGTCGCAAGGCTCTCTGGATATGTCAGGTTATGGGAAGCCGGCCGAATCAATGCCACTCCAAATGTACGCGTAGTTCATGAAACACCCAGTACAGCAGTAGTAGATGGTGACGCAGGCTTGGGGCTGGTAGTGGCACCAATAGCCATGCAAATCGCCATTGAAAAAGCTAAAATTGCAGGTACTGGCTGGGTATCCGTAAAAAACTCCAACCATTATGGCATTGCAGGGCATCATGCCATGCAAGCCTTAAAGGATGACATGATAGGTCTTTCCATGACCAACGCAAGCCCTTTGGTAAGCCCTACATTCAGTAAAGAACGCCTTTTAGGCACCAATCCAATTGCTGTTGCTATTCCTGCCAATGAAGAACCAGCATTTGTTGCAGACATGGCTACTACTACAGCAGCCAATGGAAAACTGGAAATACTACAAAGAAAAGATGAGCAGGCCCCGTCCGGCTGGATACAAGACAGTGAAGGCCATCCAACCACCAACCCTTATGGCGTAAAAGAAGGAGGAGCCTTATTACCTCTAGGAGGTGATAAGGAACACGGTTCTCATAAAGGCTATGCTTTAGGGTCTATCGTCGACATCTTCTCAGCTGTGCTTTCAGGAGCCAACTATGGCCCTTGGGTTCCGCCATTTGTTGCATTTCTCCAGCCAGATCCCAACCCAGTTGGAGACGGCATTGGCCATTTCTTCGGTGCCATGCGTGTAGATGCTTTCAGGCCCGCTGATGAATTTAAAGACCATATGGACAACTGGATCAAAAGATTCCGCTCGGCCAAAACAACTCCTGGAAACGAAAAGGTATTGATCCCTGGAGACCCTGAAAGAGAACTGGAGCAAGATAGAATGAAAAATGGCATCCCTCTTCTGAAACCTGTAGAAGACGATCTTAGAACCCTTGGAGAAAAATTCGACGTGCCTTTTAAGTTTTAAACAATAAATAATTAACCTTTATTCATCGCTTCTCTGTGATATCAGGGAAGCGATTTTTTCTTTTTGTAAAGCATTTGTTTTGGAAAATTCAATTGATTTTTCATAACTTATCCACATGTCAAAATTCCATCATTACCAGACCGTTTTGGAGTGGACCGGCAATACAGGCATGGGCACTCGGGGCTATTTGGCCTACCAAAGAAACTTTGAAATCACGGCAGAAGGCAAGCCCCACCTCTCGGGAAGCTCAGACCCACATTTTAGAGGAGATAAAAGCAAATACAATCCAGAGGAACTTTTTCTGGCCAGTATTTCCTCTTGTCACATGCTTTGGTATCTTCACTTATGCGCCGAAGCAGGTGTAAGCGTGACAACTTATGAAGACCATTCCGAAGGGATTATGCAGGAGAATAAAAACGGCTCAGGTCAATTCAATGAAGTAGTACTATATCCAGTGGTGACAGTTGAAAATGAAAGCATGAAACCCAAGGCCATGTCACTGCATGAAGAGGCTCACAAACATTGTTTTATTGCCAATAGCTGCAATTTTCCCATTCGGCATAAACCTGTGGTGAGAATAGCCCAGAAACATTCTTTAGACAAATAACTGGAGAGGTCTTTCTAAATATAATCTTCACCTTTGTTCTTTGCATCTGCAACAAACTCCTTGAACTTATTTTCAGCATCAAGCTTACAGATCAAGATCACATTCTCAGATTCATTGATCAAGTAATTATCCAAGCCATGAACAACCACAAGCTTTTGTGGGGACACTTTGATATAGCTGTTTGTGGTGTCATACAACACCGCATTGGCATCAACAACATTATTATTCTTATCTCTCTCCTTGAGTTGGTGAATACTCAACCATGAGCCCAGGTCTGACCACCCAAAATCACCGAGCAACAAATAAACTTCATCCGACTTTTCCATAATGCCCAAATCAATGGAGACATTCTTCACAAGAGAATAAGCGCGCTTAATAAACCCGGATTCATCTGTAGAATCATAGAATTCCATTCCCTCTTCAAACACTTCAGCCATCTCAGGCAAATGCTTTTCAAAAGCCCTAATAATTGATTCATTTTTCCAAATGAACATCCCACTGTTCCAAACAAAATCACCACTCTCCAAAAACGTTTTGGCAAGCTTTTTAGTAGGCTTTTCTGTAAAAGTCTTTACCTTTTTGACCAAACCTAACTTAGGCTTCTCGATGTATTGGATATATCCATAACCTGTCTCTGGCCTATTGGGTTTGATGCCAATGGTAATTAAATGATGAGCTTTTTCAGCCTCCTTAAGTCCTTGCTTGATCTTTTGCTGAAATGGTAATTCATTTATCACCAAATGGTCGGAAGGAGTTACAATTACCCTGGCATTGGGATCTTTTTTCTTAATTTTATAGCTGGCATAAGCGATACAGTTAGCCGTATTTCTCCTCAATGGCTCTCCCAAAATTTGTTCATCAGAAATTTCCGGCAACTGTTCCTTTACGATATCTACATACATTTTATTGGTAACCACCAAAAAAAGTTTGGGATCCGAAAACTTCACAAAACGGTCAAAAGTCATTTGCAGCAAAGTCCTGCCTGTGCCTAAAATATCTAAAAATTGTTTGGGGTAATTGTTTCTACTATATGGCCAAAATTTAGAACCAATTCCTCCGGCAAGTACTACAATATATGGTTTATTTTGCATAATTTTTTTTTAAACAATCCCCTCCTTCATTAAATCATGAATATGAATAAAGCCCAAAAGGCTTTCCTTTTTCATGACAACAAGCTGAGTGATATTATGCTCTTTCATCTTGTTCAAAGCCCTGATGGCATATTCTTTATGTTCAATGGTTTTTGGGTTTTTCGTCATAATGTCTTTTGCTTTCACTTGGCTAAGGTCCTCTCCTTTTTCCAGCATTCTCCTTAAATCCCCATCAGTAACAATCCCAACCAAATTTTGTGCTTCATTTAAAACTGCCGTAGCCCCAAGTCTTTTACCACTAATTTCTAAAATAACTTCCTTTAGATCTGCCGTTTCTTTCACCACCGGCACAGATTCTTTTACCACCAAATCGTCTACAGTAAGATACAATTGCTTGCCCAGCGATCCTCCAGGATGGTACTTGGCAAAATCATCACTACTAAATCCTCTAGCTTCCAGAAGACAGACAGCCAATGCATCACCCATAGCCATATGGGCCGTGGTACTGGTTGTGGGGGCTAAATTTAATGGGCAAGCCTCGGCTTTAATCGTTGCATTCAAAACAAAATCTGCATGGTCAGCAAGATAACTATCGGTATTGCTCACCAATGCCACTAGTTTGGACCCCATCCTTTTCAGCATGGGTACTAAAACTTTTATTTCTGGCGTATTACCACTCTTCGAAATACAAATTACAAAATCTTCCTTTTGAATCATACCCAAATCTCCATGAATAGCATCCGCTGCGTGCATAAATAATGCGGGCGTACCAGTCGAGTTTAGGGTGGCTACAATTTTTGTAGCCACGATGGCACTCTTCCCAACCCCGGTAATCACCACACGTCCGTTTGAATTCAGGATTTCAGTTACACAAGACTCAAAATCTTCATCAATATTATTGGCTAAATTCTGTACCGCTTCTGCTTCTGTCTGAAGAACTTTTATGGCGCTGTTTTTAATATTTTTTATTATATTCAATTTTACCGAGGGTTATTATTAAATTTGTACAAAGGTAAAATTATTTACTTTAATTATTTAATGAAAAGCATTCGGCACATCATTAAAAAGACAGAATGGAGTGGATATAAAAGTTAAAGAAAACCTCAAGAAGATTTTTGGCTTCAATCAATTCAGAGGTAACCAGGAAGCTATAGTTGATAATATTCTGCATGGCAACAACACCTTTGTCATCATGCCCACAGGCGCAGGAAAATCACTATGTTATCAACTCCCGGCCGTCACCAGTGAAGGAACGGCTATTGTTATTTCTCCATTGATCGCCTTGATGAAAAACCAGGTAGATCAGTTAAATGCTTTTGGCATCAATGCCCACTTCCTAAACTCAACTTTGAGCAAATCAGAGTCAAACAGGGTAAAAAAAGAAGTCCTTTCCGGAGCCACCCAGTTACTGTACGTAGCACCTGAATCTCTCACCAAAGAAGAAAATATTGAATTCCTAAAATCAGCCAAACTGTGTTTTGTAGCCATAGATGAGGCACACTGTATTTCAGAATGGGGACATGATTTCAGACCAGAATATAGAAAAATAAAATCCATCATTGGTCAGATAGGGAACAACCTTCCGATCATAGCTCTCACGGCCACAGCCACTCCAAAAGTTCAGCAAGACATCCAACGTAACCTGAACATGGAAGAAGCTGATTTGTTCAAATCTTCCTTTAACCGAACCAACCTGTATTATGAGGTTCGGCCAAAAGTCAAAAATGACACTAAAAAACAACTGATCAAGTATGTAAAGTCCCACAAAGGGAAATCTGGAATCATATATTGCTTGAGCCGTAAAAAAGTAGAAGAAATAGCTGAACTGCTTAAGGTAAACGGGATCAATGCAGCGCCTTACCATGCAGGACTTGAATCAGCAACAAGAATCAAAAACCAAGACGACTTCTTGAATGAAGAAGTGGATGTAGTCGTGGCCACGATTGCGTTTGGAATGGGCATAGACAAGCCCGACGTTCGCTATGTCATTCATTATGACGTCCCAAAATCTCTGGAAGGTTATTACCAAGAAACCGGACGGGCAGGAAGGGATGGACTGGAGGGACATTGCTTGATGTTCTACAAGTATGATGACATCATCAAGCTTGAAAAATTTAACAAGGACAAGCCTGTCAACGAAAGGGAAAATGCCAAAGTACTTTTACAGGAAATGGCAGCCTATGCAGAAAGTTCGGTATGTAGAAGAAGGGTCTTGCTCCACTATTTTGGAGAAAGTCTCAATGAGGACTGTGGTTTTTGTGACAATTGTAAAAAGAAAAAAGAGTCCTTTGATGGACAAAAAGATATTCAAATAGCCATAGAGGCTGTAAAAGAGACCAACCAAAGATTCAGTCTCGAGCATGTTGTCAATGTCATCCGTGGTGAGCAAAACGAATACATGGAAAGCTACAATCACGACAGCCTCAAAGTTTTTGGTGAAGGCCAAGACTCTGATGAAAGACATTGGAAATCTGTTATTAGGCAAGCCATGATCCTTGGCTTTCTGGAGAAAGACATCGAAAACTACGGTGTCATCAAGCTCTCCCCAATCAGTGAGGAGTTTTTGAATTCTCCTCATGAAGTTATGCTAAGTAAAGATCATGATTTTGAAGAGATGATCGAAAACGATGAAGCCGAAGAAATCAGCAATTCCAACAAAGCTTATGATGAAAAGCTTTTTGAACTGCTCAAAACAGAAAGAAAAAAAGTAGCTAAATCCAAAGGACTACCTCCTTATGTGATCTTCCAAGACCCTTCTTTGGAAGAAATGGCGACCGTATACCCTACCACCAAGGAAGAACTTGCCCAAATTAATGGGGTTGGTATGGGAAAAGTCGCTAAATTTGGGGCTCCGTTTCTGAAACTAATAGAGAGTTACGTTGAGGAAAACGACATTATTACTGCTTCGGATGTTGTGGTTAAAACAGCAGGCACTCGCTCCAAAGTTAAAATCTCCATCATCCAACAAGTGGACAGGAAAGTCGATTTAGACGAAATCGCCTCCAACCTGAACATAAGTATGACGGAGCTGCTTCAAGAAATAGAGCAAATCATCTATAGTGGAACCAAATTGAACATCAATTACTATATCCAAAATATCATGGATGAGGACAGGGAAGACACCCTTCACGACTATTTCATGTCAGCTGAGACAGACAACATCAGAGAGGCACTAAGCGAACTTGAAGACGAAGATTTTGGTGAAGAAGAAATCCGAGTCTACAGGATCAAGTTCATTTCAGACCATGCCAATTAAAAATTAGATTTAAATTCATGAATATATTATTATTAGGTAGTGGAGGTAGAGAGCATGCCTTTGCTTATAAAATTGCTAATAGCCCAAAGTGTAAACAACTTTTCGTAGCCCCCGGAAATGCTGGCACAGCATCCATAGCTACGAATGTATCCCTTGGAATTACAGATTTCCCAGCACTTAAATCCTTTGTGCTAGACAATACTATTGACATGGTTGTAGTAGGCCCTGAAGAGCCTTTAGTCAAAGGTGTAGCAGACTATTTTGCCGACCAGGAAGAAACCAAAAACCTACCCGTTGTGGGACCAAAACAACTAGGCGCTACATTGGAGGGAAGCAAGGATTTTTCCAAACAATTCATGCAGCGTAACAATGTCCCTACCGCTGCTTCAGAGACCTTCACCAAAGAAACAATCGAAGAAGGCCTCCAGTTTATCAAATCCCAGAAATTACCGATCGTTTTAAAAGCGGACGGGCTTGCAGCCGGAAAGGGCGTTTTGATCTGTGAGAGTTTAGAAGACGCTGAAAGCTCTTTCAAAGAAATGTTGCTTGAAAGCAAGTTTGGAGCTGCTTCGGACAAGGTAGTCATTGAAGAGTTCCTGACTGGAATTGAACTGTCTGTGTTTGTGGCAACCGATGGAAAAAACTATAAAATTCTTCCAGAAGCAAAAGACTACAAGCGAATCGGAGAAAAGGACACCGGCTTAAATACCGGAGGCATGGGAGCTGTAAGCCCAGTACCTTTTGCAGACGCATCTTTTATGCAAAAGGTAGAAGAAAAGGTCGTGAAACCTACCATTGAAGGGCTTGAAAAGGAAAATATTGATTATAAAGGATTTATCTTCATCGGGCTAATGAACACCAATGGGGAGCCTTATGTAATCGAATACAATGTCCGTATGGGTGACCCTGAAACCCAGGCTGTACTCCCACGAATCAAGAGTGATTTTGTAGACCTTCTTTATGCTATCGGCACTGGCAAACTTGCCGATTATTCCCTTGAACTAGAAACATTCACCGCCACTACTGTAGTAATGGTAGCTGGAGGTTACCCCGGTGCTTATCCAAAAGGCGATGTGATCAGTGGCCTGGGAGATCCCAATGGCAGCAGCATCACGTTCCATGCTGGTACCACTCAAAATGAACAAGGTAAAGTAGTAACCAATGGAGGAAGAGTTCTAGGAGTGACCGGTAAGGGAGGAAGTGTTGAAGAAGCGTTGTCAAACGCGTATTCCAGAGTAAATGAAATTACCTGGAAAGATGTCTATTACCGAAAAGATATCGGGCAAGACATCCTAAATTATGGTAAATGATACCATAATTTATTCACGAGGAATCCCCTGTGGATTCCCTAAATAATAGATAGAGTTATGGCAGGATGTAGTAGCTGCTCGACCACTTCAGGAAGTGGAGGGTGTCAAAACAATGGCACTTGTGGTACGAGCGATTGTAATAAAATGAATTCCTTTGACTGGCTGTCCCATATGGGCATTCCGTCAGTGGACACCTTTGATATTGTAGAGGTAAAGTTTAAAGGAGGCAGAAAGGATTACTTCCGAAATGTAAATCACCTAAAACTGACCACTGGTGACCCTGTGGTCGTAGATGTCCCTAATGGTCACCATATCGGATATGTTTCCTTACAAGGTGAGTTGGTGAGGCTGCAGATGCAGAAAAGGAAAATCAAGAATGACGATAACATCCTTAAGATTTACAGGCTTGCCAATCAAAAAGACTTAGAAAAATGGGAAGAATCCAAAAATCGTGAAATCCCAACTTTATACAGAACTAAGCAGATTATTGATGAAGTGAAATTGGAGATGAAGTTATCTGATGTCGAATACCAGGCAGATAATTCCAAAGCCACTTTTTACTATTCAGCAGATGATCGTGTAGACTTCAGGGAACTGATCAAAATTCTTGCCTCAGAATTTAAAATCCGCGTGGAGATGAGACAAATCAGTCTTCGCCAGGAAGCAGGAAGACTGGGAGGTATCGGTGTATGCGGGCGCGAGCTTTGTTGCTCCACTTGGATTCATGACTTCAAAAGTGTCAGCACATCAGCGGCAAGATACCAGAATTTATCCCTAAACCCCACCAAGCTCTCAGGTCAGTGCGGAAGATTAAAATGCTGCCTTAACTATGAGTTGGACACTTACATGTCTGCTTTGGAGGATATCCCAAACATAGAAAAGCCATTGCTGACTGAAGCGGGACAGGCAAAACTCCAGAAAACCGATATTTTCAGAAAGTTGATGTGGTTCAGCTACAACAATGAAAATAATTGGTATTCGATAGATTGTGATAGGGTCAAAGAAATCATTGAAATGAACGAAGAGGGCAAAAAGCCTTTTAGTTTGGAGTTAAATGACATGATGGATGTTGAGGATGACAAAAACAAATCCAATATGGATTTGGAAATGCTCGACAAAAAATTCCAGAGCAAAAACAAAAAACGGAAAAAGCGCAAGCCTAAACCAAAAGCTCCTAATCAATCTGCTGGCCAACAACAACAGCCAAAGGCAAATCAACCAAACGCTCCACAAGAAAATCAAGGTGAGCGCCAAGGTAACACGCCTCCTAGATCAAGGAATCAAAGGAGAAAGCCCTCAAACAGAAAACGAGGTGAAGGGAGTCCTAAACCGGCCAATGCTTCTCCTCAAAACAAACCTGCTAGAGGCCCAAAAAGTACTCCCAACAAGGAACCAAATACTCCTCAAGCATCGAATCAACGACCTAAGAGTAACAAAAGAAGAAATAACAATCCAAGAAGGAAAAACAACCGCGGAAATCAAGGCAACAACAACAATGATTAGTCAACCGATGTTAAGTCGATTAGTAACTTTAGCATTAATTCTTATATCATTTTCCGCTTGTAACAATTCTCGGGTTTACGAGGAGTATCAAGGAATGCAGAAAATGTCATGGGCAGTAACTGACACAGTTACCTTTGAAGTAGATAGTCATAGAGAACGAAAAGTACTATCAACTTTGAGGGTCAAATACAATGACAGTTATGATTACCAAAACCTTTATGTGAGGTATCTTTTAAAAGATAGCCTTAACAACACCTTGGACAATGAGCTTTTAAATTTAAACCTCTTTGATCCAAAGACAGGAAAGCCACTTGGCGAAGGGTTTGGTAACGCATTCACCCAAATAGACACTCTTCCGCTTAATAACCTACTTGCCAATAGCAAAATTAAAGTTCAGCTCATCCAATATATGAGAAGCAATGAGCTTAAGGGAATTGAATCTGTAGGAATCAAATTAGAAAAGGAGTGATGAAAATCACTCCTTTTCTATTTCCTGCTTTATCTTGGTTTGCAGTAAATCTTCCCTATCCATCCAATGTTGTCGGCTAAAAACATAGCTGACATTCCAGCCTTTTTCCTTTAATAGTTGAGGATGGTAAACAAATGCCTCCTTGGCAGTCTTGGCCGCAAAAAGTCGATTATCATCTGTCAATATCGCTCCAATGTATTGATCTCCTTCTAGTAATTCTAAGTCCATCATCCTTGAAACCGAACTATCTTTCACCTTATGGTTACCATAGGTACCTATTAATTTATCCTTAAGGTACCAAGATGCCTCAAAGCCACCAGCTGTCTTTTCCTCAATGCTTACTGATTCTCCTTTGGATACTTTTTCAGCATACTCCAAATAATCCCTTAGCACTTTTACTCCGGAGTTGATCAACTGGCTGTTTTTAAAATCCGAATGGTCAATACTGGATATTACAATAACCTTTCTTCTGGCCCGAGTAACTGCTACATTAAGTCGGTTAGCCCCTCCCTCTTTGGAAAGCAGCCCAAAATTTGCACTAAATTTACCTGCTTTGTTCTTGGCATAACCAATGGAAAATATAACGACGTCAAACTCATCTCCCTGAACATTTTCAATATTTTTGACCTTTATCTTTAAGTGTTTTAACGCTTTATTCTCCATCACCTTATCATTGATCAGCTCCATCTGAAAATAGTTAAAGGTAATGACTCCAACCGAGAGTGGCTCTTCCTCATTCTTCAAAAAGTTTAAAATCTCTAACACTTTTTCTGCCTCCACTTGGTTGGTTTGCTTATCCCAAACCCCATCTACTTTGATCCATTGATAAGCTTGCTGTGCCTGATTCATGGATGTCATTTCAGGAAGCATGGTCAATTGCCCCTCATAAAAGTGTTTGTTGGAAAACTCAATCAAGGACAAATGCCTACTTCTGTAATGCCCCTCTAAACTGTATTTTTTGAAATAATTGGAAGCCAAATCAAGTAAAGATGTTGACTCCAACGCTATCCCCTCTTCCTCAGTTTCCAACCTCACTTTATAAAGATCAAAAGGTTGCAACTGCTGACTATCTCCTGCAATTACTACTTGCCGACCCCTAAGCATGGCAGGCAGGCCTCTTTCAGCAAAACATTGGGAAGACTCATCAAAAACCACTAAGTCAAACCTACTATCCATCGGAAACAAAGCAGATACAGTTTCTGGTGATGCCAACCAACATGGCACCAATTTGAACACTTCTTCCTCAAACTTCTCTACCAATTTTTTTACACTCCATATTCGCTTCTTCTTATTTACCTGGTGGGACAAATCCCGATAGGTAATTAGGTTGTTGAGGCGGTTATAAGTCAGTTTTTTAAAGGTGTTTTCCCGTAATCTTAGTTCTGTAATGAAACGACTCAATTTTAACTTTTCCTCTACCGCCAAAGAAAACCCTTCCAAAATATCCTTGACCTTATGCAAGCTCATTTGCTGCAATACAGGATATTTTTTTTCAATATGTTCAATCCAGCCAAACCTCAATCCAGCCAAAAAAATCTGTCTTAGGTCTTCAAAATCCCTACCGGGATATTCATCAATCAGTTTATTGATCACCTCTTTGTCGATAGCTCTTAATTTTCTTTTTAGCCTGTCCAAAGCTACCATTTCAGTAAAATCCTGAGTAATGGTCTCTTGGACTTTGAGTAACTTTTCATCATCAGAAGCGGTTAACAGGTGCTTGATCTGAATATCACTGAAATAATTCCTCCAAACCTGAGATTTGAACTCTATCAATCCATTGATTCCAATAAACTCATTCAATATCCTTCTAAACTGTTCATGGTCTACCTTTTCAAATATCAGATATGGAGTCAACACTCCTAAATCCTCCAAAATAAACCTAGCCTTCATGGCTTCTGTCAAGATGTGAAACTCGTGATTAAAAACAGTAAAATCAAAAGGCTTTGGAGGCAAGCTAACCCACTCTTTTCTCTCCAAAAGCGTATATTGGTGATTGATATTCAGTCTATTCTCCAACATCTTTACCAATACCATCAAGCTTTCTTTATCGTCTTCTAGCCCATTTGTTTTCAATAGACTCCACACTTCTTTGAATTCCTTTTTATAAAACTTCAAAGACAAAGACTTCCACCAAGAATCTTTCATTTGAAGAACATGAAGCACTTTTTGGTACATATGCTCCACCTCACCATCTTCAATTGACCATTCCACTCCTTCCTCAGAAAGCAACTTCTTCACAATATCCACTTTGTTCTCTAGCCACAACAAATCCAAATCACCCTTGGGGTATTTCATCAGCCTCTTCAAGGCCAAATAAATATCCTCATTGGAGATCACACCTCGTAACTCCTCCAGTCGCTTATTTTGCTCATAAGACTGGTACATCAAAGGAAAATCAAATGGTTGATATAGTAGGTCAGAAAGGATATTTTCCGCTGTGGATTTTAAATCTTTGATTTCATCCAAATTCTCTTTGAACCGATGAATGGCGTTGGCTGTAAACTCTGCAAAATCTACCCGGTGAAGCCAGAATGAATCGGCACTTTCATACTTTGGATGGTAATAGAGATACTCTTTGAAATCCATTAAAAATTCATCCAAATCTCCCCAGTGATAATACTTATAATACTGGGTAAGGTTCAAATGTTCATCATCAAAAGAAGAACTGATATAAAGTTCCTTGATAGGCGCCCCGCATTCTTCAGTATTAAAAAGGGCATGCCGATAATCCTCCAAAAACTCTGAATGGTTTTCTATTGTCCGTACGGTCTGGACAAAACTTCTTTCAAGCTGGATGGCATCTAGACTCCTATTCAGTTCTTGATAGTTTTCCAAAGAGCTGATCTGGCTAGAAAGCTGCTTAAAAAGATCATTTCTATCAGCTCTAAAATCATGCACCAAAGCCAAAAAGGCCCCAAAACCTTGTTCTCTTAAGCGTTGATTTACTACATCCAGGGCAGCACGCTTTTGTGATACAACCAAGACTTTTTTCCCTCTGGAAACAAAGTCCGTAACCAAATTACAGATCAATTGGGACTTCCCTGTTCCTGGAGGGCCTTCTACGACACAAGAACCTCCTTCTCTAACTGCATTCAAAACCTCTTCTTGACTTGCATCCAACGGAAAAGTATTGAACAAATTACCATCAACGTAAGTAGTTTTATCTTCCTTATCCTGTGTAAACCAATCCGTAAAAAGCTCCTCTAGGTCTTTGGCTGAATATTGGGACTTAAGCTCTTCATAATCCCTCACCAAAAAAGAACTTTTCTGTGAAAACTGCCCAAGAATCGCATAAGGTTTTAGTTCAAGAATGCCTGTTTTCCAATTCTCCTCTGATGTTGACCGATTGGTATCTTTAAACTCCTCTAGTTTATTTTCAAAAAGCTCTTGGGTAAAATTAAGGGACAGCTCTTTTTTGAGATATTGATACAGCTCGGTCCTAAAAGGTGTAGGTTCTTTACTGAAATTCTCTAAGGCATTCTCCCACCATTCTTTTTTTAATACCTGCTGGTTAGCTTGGGCATAAGCCAAAAGAAAGGCTTTATTAATAAAAGGCTGGTCACCGGACTTTTTCTTGATTTGCCACTCCCGACCTTCCAATTCCAGTTTCACCGGAAAAAACAGCAATGGACATCTGATCAATTGGTCATTGGCCAACTTCCCCTCCACAAATGGCCAAGCCAAAAAAAGGTTCTTTTCGCCACTTTCCTCCTCTGCCAACTTCACTTGCAACTGAAGTCTTTTTAGTCGATTGGATATTTTATTTATAGATGAATCCCGTGCATCTTCAGAGGAAATAAGTGGAATGGTTTTCTTCCTACCCAAAAGTTCTTCTATGTAATCAAAGGGATTATCCGTTTTTAAAAACTGGAGTTCTTTCAGGTCTATCATTTGGGAGGTAATCAGCCTAGGAAGGTAGATAGATCTGTTTCTGGCTGACAAATCCATTAACCTATTCATATAAACCTGAAAGACATCCTGTATCATAAGCGATTATTTAAATGGAGAATCCTTTTCTTTAGCCATGTGATTATAAACGATCCCATCCATTATTCCTGGTATCCATTTATTCAAAAACACAGCCAGTTTTCCTTCTCTGGTCAAAACCAAATCCCTCCGTCGCTTTAAAGTTGCTTTAAGGATATGCTGGGCCACTTCTTCAGCCGTCATCATGTCACTCTCATTCCTTGGAGACTCTCCTTGTGAGCTGCCATCAGCTGTCAAAGCATTATTTCTGATATTGGATGCAGTAAACCCCGGGCAAGCTACCAGTACATGTACCTCTCTTTTCATGACTTCTGTCCTTAGTGATTCCAAGAAGCCATTCATGGCATATTTACTGGCTGTATAGGCAGTTCTCGCAGGGGTTCCTCGATACCCGTTTATAGAGGAAACCCCAATGATTGAGCCCTTGTTTTTGATTATTTGTGGTAAGCAATATTTGGTAGCATATACCGTCCCCCAAAAATTGGTATCCATCACTTTATGAAATATTTCTGTATCCAGTTCCTCAAACAAGGCCCTCATGGATATGCCCGCGTTATTGACCAAGATATCTATCTTTCCAAAATGTGATTCCACTTTTTCGGCCATCATGCGATTGTCATCTTCAGAACCCGCATCTGCCAAAATCCCCAAGCATTCTACCCCTTCTCGTTGTAATGTCACCAAGCTATTATCCAGCTTTACTTGGTTTCGTCCAGTTATGGCTACTTTGGCCCCTTCTTTTCCAAAAACCATTGCACACGCCTCTCCAATTCCAGAGGTCGCCCCTGTCACGATAACTACCTTGTCTTTAAACTTCATTATTCATTAAAACTTTAAGCCTAAAGATAATCATTTCACAATATTTGGGAAGATTCAAAAAAAGAATATTGTTCGAAAGATCTTTTTTACATTTCCCCTCCTATTGAAGAGCAATATTCAAAAACCCATCAGAGTTCCTTTGACACTTGCCGTGGCCTTGTGGCTTTTCAAAGATTATGATTAATTTTGCAGCCTATGTCGAGAAAGATGAAAAATAAGGTTCTAGAAAACCTTACGATAGAGCGGATAGCTTCTGAGGGCAAAAGTATAGCCCATTATGAAGGCAAAGTGGTATTTGTGCAGCAGGTTGCACCTGGTGATGTGGTGGACGTCCGCATCACCAAAGGAAAAAGCAGCTTTATGGAAGGAGAAGCGATTAAAATCCACAAATATTCAAAAGACCGTGTGGAGCCTTTCTGTTCTCATTTTGGCGTCTGCGGTGGGTGCAAGTGGCAACACATCAACTATGACCTACAGCTTACCTATAAGCGCCAACAGGTCTTGGACCAGTTTCAGAGAATTGCCAAAGTGCCCATTCCAGAGGTCAAGCCTATCATTGGCTCTGCCAACACCCAGTATTACAGAAACAAATTGGATTTTACCTTTTCCAATAACCGTTGGTTGACCCGGGAAGAAATCAATTCCGGAAAAGAGTTTGAACGAAATGCACTTGGCTTTCATATTCCTAAACGGTTTGATAAAATCGTAGATATAGAACATTGTTACCTGCAGGGGGACATTTCCAATGATGTTAGAAATGAACTGAGGGACTTTGCCTTAAAAAACAATATCAGCTTCTTTGATATGATCAACCAAGAAGGTGTCTTAAGGAACTTGATCATTCGTACCACTTCAACTGGAGAGTCCATGGTGATTGTTCAGTTTGGAGAAGATGCACCAGAGGAGATTCAAAAAGTAATGGAGTTCTTAGCAGATAAATTCCCAAACATCACTTCTCTGCTCTACATCATCAACCTCAAAAAGAATGAAACATTTCATGACCAGGAAATTCATACTTTCAGAGGTCGGGATTATATCATAGAGGAAATGGAAGGCCTTGACTTTAGAATTGGCCCTAAATCTTTCTACCAGACCAATTCGGAACAAGCTTATGAACTGTATAAAGTTACTCGGGAGTTTGCTGGATTGCAGGGTAATGAGGTAGTATATGACCTTTACACCGGAACTGGAACCATCGCCAACTTTGTGGCCAAAAAGGCCAAACAAGTTATTGGAATTGAATACGTGGAAGCTGCGATAGAGGACGCAAAACTAAATGCCAAAGTTAACGGACTAGAAAACACCCTCTTTTATGCAGGGGATATGAAAGACATGCTTACAGATGAGTTCATTAGTGAACACGCTGCCCCTGATGTCATCATTACTGACCCTCCTAGAGCTGGAATGCATGAAGACGTGGTCAACATGCTCCTCAAATTAGAAGCTCCTAAAATAGTTTACGTTAGTTGCAATCCCGCCACGCAAGCTAGAGATGTAGCCCTATTGGGAGAGAAATACCAAGTGGATATTGTTCAACCAGTAGACATGTTCCCACAGACTTACCATGTAGAGAATGTAGTATTACTGACTTTAAAAAAATAAAGATGAGAGACGATAATGATCCAGAATTGAACGGCAAATACTTGGGCACCATTACCAAAGATTTTGTCAAAGTAGCAGAGACGTTAAAGGAAGCATCTTACCAAGTAAGGTCTAGGAAATTTTCTAACCACCCAATCTTTCCAGTTTGCAAAACAGAACAGCCTATAGGGCAATTATTGATCGGTAACAAAGAAGTAAAGGTGGATTGGAATTATTACATCACTTACCTAGATGAATTCATCCAGAGGAAGTTGGTCGATGAAAAATCAATTGAGGATTTCAAAAAGGCCTATAAAGACCCTGATGAGTTCTGCTGTCTATTTGTAGTAGATGAAGAATTCACCAATTTTGTATATATTCCTTATCCAAATGATTAAAACTAAAAAGGCCCTGCACATGCAGGGCCTTTTTAATAAAGTTAATTTTCTATTAGAGTTCTACAGCCCCTTTGATTTTTTCAGCTATCTCTGCCATTTCTTCATTTTCCAATTTCAGCTTTGGACGAGTAAAATTGATATCGTCCATGGTATTCAAGGGTACCAAGTGAACATGAACGTGTGGAACTTCCAGACCAATTACTGCCACTCCTACCCTTGTGCACTTTATGGTTTTGTCGATGGCCTTTGCTACTTTTTTAGCAAAAATATTTAAGCCTGAAAGGATATCATCTTCCAAATCGAAAATATAATCTACCTCTTGCTTGGGAACAACCAACACATGTCCTTTTACAAGGGGCATAATATCTAGAAAAGCGATGTAACGTTCATCCTCAGCCACGATGTGGCCAGGAATTTCTCTATTGATGATTTTTGTGAATATACTTGCCATGGGATAAAAATAAAAAATCCCGAATGGATTACCATCGGGATTAAGCTATTTAGTAATTAATCTCTAACACTTCAAACTCCACTACTCCAGCGGGGGCATTGATCTGGGCTATCTCGCCCACTTTTTTACCTAAAAGGCCTTTACCAAATGGAGAAGCCAATGAAATTTTATTGGATTTCAAATCTGCCTCCTCCTCGGAAACAAGGGTATAAGCTACTGTCATGCCATTTTTGACATTTTTGATTTTGACAGTACTAAGGATGCCCACTTTTGACATATCCATTTTGGAATTATCAAGCACTCTGGCATTGCCCACAACCTCTTCCAACTTGGATATTTTAAGTTCAAGCAACCCTTGAGCATCTTTGGCTGCATCATATTCTGCATTCTCACTCAAATCTCCTTTGTCTCTTGCTTCTGCGATTTGCTTCGCAATATCATGTCTTCCTTTAGTCTTCAATTCTTGAAGCTCATCCTTCAGCTTCTTAAGACCCTCTTCAGTGTAATATTGTACTTTTCCCATAGTCAATTTAATTTACAAAGCTTGAAAAATAAAAGAACGGCCTCATTGCTGAAGACCGTTACCTATTCTTGCTTTTATTTGTGTCTTAGGCAAATATAAACATTAGTAAACGATAATACAATTTTAAGGTTTAGATTTGTAAACGCCCTGATATCATCTAAGAGGGAATTTATCCTTGATTTTAGCCACCAAAACCTGATTGATTTTTTCATAGGATTGAAATGTCCAACCAGCAATATGAGGAGAGAACATAACGTTATCTCGCTGCACCAATCTATCGAAAGACATCTTTTGTGCACTGCTCAAAGTGTGTAGCTTTTCATTTTCCAGTACATCCAGTAATGCCCCTTTCAAAACTCCATCTGACAAGGTTTCATTAAGTGTATCGAAGCTGATAACTTCCCCTCTGGCAGTATTGATCAGATAAAAAGGCTTCTTAAACCCTCTCAATACTTTCGTAGTAAAGAAATTTCTGGTTTCATCAGTTAGCGGAACATGAATACTCAATATGTCTGCTTGCTCTTGAATTGTTTCAAAGCTAGCTTCATCAGCATTTTCATCCCCGTAGTTTTCTCGGTATTTATCATAAGCCAGCACCTTTACACCAAAACCTTTTAAACGTCTGGCAAAAGCTTGGCCCATATTACCATATCCAAAAACCCCGACAGTTTTACCCTGAAGCTCTTCTCCTCTGTTTCCTTCCCTATCCCAAATCCCTTTTCTTACTTCACTATCTGACTTATGAAGGTTATTAAAAAGTGACAGCAACATGGCCACCGCGTGTTCCCCGACAGCATCCCTATTCCCCTCAGGGGCATGGAAAAGTTCAATATTATTTTCAGCAATATAATCCAAATCAATCTTATCAAGACCTGCTCCAGCCCGGGCAATAAACTTAAGCTTAGTCGCTTCTTGTAACAAAGGCTCATCCATTGGGGTTTTGGAACGAATGATCAACCCTTCATATTCACCGACAACTTCCAATATTTCCTTTCTGTTGATTTCAGGACGGTAATTTACTTCAAACCCAGCTTCCTCTAAAAGTGGGGTAATGCTAGGGTGCATTTCATCTATAATTAAAATTTTCATTGGTTCAAATTTTCAAAAACTAACTTAGTGGTTATTACTGATTTGTCATTAAAGTTTCAGGAGCATCATCGCTACTAGGAAATAAACCGCCAATCCTAAAAGGTCGTTGGCAGTGGTAATAAACGGGCCTGAGGCCATGGCTGGATTGATTCCAAATTTGTCCAAAACAATAGGGGTCACTGTCCCCATAAACGATGCGAGCAAAACCACACTAAACAAAGCCAAACCCACCACAATACCAAATTCCACTTTGTTTCCATATACAAACACCACTGTTCCAAAAACAAGCAAAGCCAAGACGATTCCATTTAAGACAGCTACCAAAAGAACTTTTGCAAAACGTTTTCCTATACTCTCTGCAAAGACGGATTTTGCTGCCAATGACTGAACTACCAAGGAAGATGACTGAATGCCTACATTTCCCCCTGTCGCAGTGATCAAAGGGATAAAGGAAGCCAACTCAACATATTGCCTCAAACCTTCATCAAAAATCCCAATAATACGAGCGCCCATCAAGCCTCCAAAAATACCGATCATAAGCCATGGCAACCTTGCCTTAGAAAGTCTAAAGACGGAATCCGACTCCTCTACATCATCTGAAATACCCGTCATGGCCTGCATATCTTCCTCGGCTTGTTCGCGAATCACGTCCAATACGTCATCGACCGTAATCCTTCCCACCAGCTTATTTTTGGCATTGACCACTGGCAAAGCTTCCAGATCATATTTACGCATGATCTCCGCTATCTCTTCCTCATCCATATATGTTGGCACAGAAATCAAGTCCTCTTCGTATATGTCCTTTACTTTTGTATTGGAAGATGACAAGATGATTTTCTTCAAAGCCACTCTACCAATCAGGCTCTCCTTATTATCCACCACATAAATGGAATAGATTTTTTCCACATTTTCAGCTTGACGGCGGATTTCATCTATGGTTTGCACCACGGTCCAGTTGAGGTTAGCTTTGATAAATTCCTTGGCCATCAAGGCACCTGCACTTCCTTCTTCATAACGCAACAGCTCAAGAATATGCCCTGATTTTTCTTTCTCTTGAAGGAAACTGATGACCTCTTCCCTATCTTTCACCACCAACTGATGGAGGATATCCACAGCATCATCTGACTCCATTCGGTCAAGCAATGAGGCTAGTTCTGGAGAATCCATTTCCTGAACTACCTTGAACTGAGGTTCTTCATCAAGCTCAATCAATACATCTGCCGCAAATTCCTTGTCCAGCACCCTTAGCACAAAAAGGGCATCCTCCATGTCTAACTCATCAAGCAATGAAGCTACATCTGCTTCATTGGCCCCATCCATAGTATCACGGATAAAAGCAATATCTTCCGCTTCAACACTCTCCTTTAAGGACTCGAGGTATTCTCTGGAGAGTTCAAATTCTCTTATTTTTTCCAAGATGCTTGCAGTTTATTGGTTAGTGAAATAAACTCTTGTACACTTAGTTGCTCGGCACGTTTATCTAAAATTGGATCTTCCCGCATTTCCTCTGACAATCCCATGGACTTCAAAGCATTTCTCAAAGTCTTCCTTCGTGTACTAAAGCCTTGTTTTACCACACGAAAAAATAATTTTTCATCACAAGGCAGGGTTTCCACCCCATTTCTTCTCAACCTGATCACCCCACTATCTACTTTCGGCGGCGGGTCAAAGACATCAGGCGGAACAGTAAATAAATATTCTATATCATAAAACGCCTGCAAAAGCACACTTAAAATCCCATATTCTTTGTTGCCATGTGGTGAAGCGATTCTTTTCGCCACTTCTTTTTGAAGCATGCAGACCACTTCCACCACTTTATTTCTTTCACTCAGCACTTTAAAGAAAATCTGAGAAGAAATATTGTAAGGAAAATTTCCGGCAATGATGTACTCTCCATCAATAACCTTTCCAAAATCATGTTCCAAAAAATCAGCTTCTATGATCTTATCTCCCAGCTGAGAGTACTTTTTATTCAAATAGGCAATAGACTCTTTATCAATATCTACCAAATACAGATCCCAGTTTTCCTGTAGGAGAAAATCTGTCAAAACACCCATCCCTGGCCCAATTTCCAACACCTTCTTCATCCCCCGATGTCCAGACACCGCCTTGGCTATATTTTCTGCTATGCCCAAGTCCGTCAGGAAATGCTGGCCTAAATGCTTTTTTGCTCTGACTTTCTCCATCTTTAGTTCTCTGATAAAATTATAGTAAATTGCCAACCAAAATTAAGACAATATATGCTAACCGCCATAAGATTACTAGACTCTCCAACAAATCTTCTCAATGAAACAGGAGTAGTTTTTATATCAAAGGAAGATGATATCAAAAACATTCCGATAGAAGATTCCAAGTCAGCCTATATTCTGGATCAACTTTATAAGAAGAACAAAATGTCCTTTAGTTGGTCTGACGAAAACACAAACTTGACCTTTCTCAAAAGCAAAGACCACGATGAGAATGCCTATAAACTGGATTTGGCCAGAAAAGCAGGAGCTACTTCTTGGAAATCATTAAAAGAAACTGAACAACCTAAAGTTTTTTATTACGGAAAATCAGAAAAGCTTTTCCTAGCCTTTCTGGAAGGTGTTTTATTGGCCTCGTATAAATTCACAAAATACAAAAGTAGTCCGAAAAACTCCCCCAAGACTATTGAGGTAGTTTGCGACATCATTGAGGAAGGCAATATTGAAGAACTCTTGACTGTCATCAAGGCAACTTATGAGGCAAGAAACTTGGTTAATGAGCCTGTAATCCACCTAAATGCTGTCCAACTTGGACTTGAAATCGAACGCCTTGGAAAAGCTTATGGGTTCGAAACAGAAATTTTTGATGAGAGCAAAATTGCTTCTTTGAAAATGGAAGGACTATTGGCGGTAAACGCGGGAAGTGAACTGCCTCCAACTTTCTCGATCCTTCATTACAAGCCCAAAACAGGAAAGAAATTCAAAAAGCCAGTTATCTTAGTAGGCAAAGGGGTCGTTTATGACACGGGTGGACTGAGTCTTAAACCAACAGCCAATTCGATGGACTTTATGAAAGCTGACATGGCAGGTGCTGCTGCCGTGATCGGTGCCATCTGTGCAGTTTCCCAACTTGGCCTTCCACTTGAAGTAATTGGCCTGATCCCTGCCACAGATAATAGGCCTGGATATAATGCCGTCACTCCCGGAGATATTATTACCTTTGCCAATGGTAAAAGTGTGGAAATCCTAAATACAGATGCAGAAGGCAGGTTGATTTTAGCGGATGCCCTTATTTATGCTAAAAAGTATGATCCCAAATTGGTAATTGACTTGGCTACCCTGACTGGGTCTGCAGCTGCAGCACTGGGAAAGGAAGCTGCTGTCATGATGGGAAAAGCATATGATGAAGAAAAAAGTTTCTTAAAAATAGCTGGACAAGAAGTTTTCGAAAGACTGGTTGAATTCCCACTTTGGGATGAATATGGAGAAGGACTAAAGTCCTCTATTGCCGACATCAATAATTTGGGCGGCCCATCAGCAGGCGCAATTACTGCGGGAAAATTTTTGGAGCATTTTATAGACTATAACTGGATCCATATCGATATTGCAGGTCCTTCTTTCATCAAGTCTGGGGAAGATTATAAACCTGCTGGGGGAACTGGCTATGGGGTAAGGCTCATCACTCAGTTTTTGAAAAATATTTCTAATTGATCACTCATGAATCATAAAAAAAATAAACCCGTATTAGGTATTACCATTGGGGATATCAATGGAATAAGTGCGGAAGTCACCATGAAAGCCCTCATGGATAACCGGATCCTAAAACAAATCACTCCGGTCATCTATGCACATGGCAAGGCCATGACTTTCTATAGAAAGCACCTTAAGCTGGAAGATTTCAATTTCATGCAAATACGAAGCATAGAAGAAATCCACCACAAAAAAATCAATGTGATCAATGTAGTGGAAGAATGTCCAGAAGTAATGCCGGGGGTGGAAACATTGGAGTCAGGAAAGATGGCTTTGGCTTCACTTGACCATGCCATCAAGGATTTGAAAGAAGAAAAAATCGATGCTTTGGTCACTGCTCCCCTGAATAAAAACAACATCAATTCAGCGGAATTGAAATTTGTAGGCCACACAGAATACCTTACTGAAGCATTTAACAGTAATGACAGCATGATGTTTATGGTAGCTGAAGACATGAGAGTTGGGCTCGTATGCGGACATGTACCTTTAAGTGAAGTCGTTGCTAATGTTACAGGTAAACGCATAAAGCAAAAACTGAAAATCATGTTAAAATCTCTCAAAGAGGATTTTGGCATAGAAAAACCAAGAATAGCGGTTTTGGGTTTAAATCCACACGCAGGCGAAGATGGGCTATTAGGAAAAGAAGAAGAGGAAATCATCAAACCAGCCATACGAGAGTTTAAAGACCAAGGCCATTTGATCTTTGGCCCATATGCTTCAGACGGTTTCTTTGGCATGATGCACCAAAAGAAATTTGACGGAATATTGGCCATGTACCATGACCAGGGTCTAATTCCATTCAAGACTTTGGCTTTTGAATCAGGTGTTAATTTCACTGCTGGCTTGCCCATAACAAGAACTTCTCCTGATCACGGAACAGCTTATAACATAGCCGGAAAGAACATCGCCGATGAAGGTTCTATGCGCTCAGCCATATTTACAGCATACGATATCATCTCCCAAAAGGCTGATTGGGAAGAAGATGATTAAAATAAATTAGTGGTAGATTTTATATTTATAAAATAGTTCACTAAATTTGCGGTCTTAAATTAGCAGGAGGAATAGTGAAATTCTGGAGAGCTTTCGACATTGACATCATCAAACTTAACGAAGGAAAGCATGAGTTTTCTTTTGAAGTAGGTGATGAATTCTTTGATCATTTCAAAGACAATGACATAGTAGAAAAGGGAGATCTAAAGGTCACTGTGCTTCTAAAAAAAGAAGCTAATCTCCTAGAGGCAATTTATAAAATAGATGGTTCTGTAGAATTGACCTGTGATAGAAGCTTGGAAAAATTCAACCAGCCTCTTCATTCGGAAGAAAAGATCATCTACAAATACGGCCCGGAAGAACAGGAAATCAATGAAGAAATCTTCATGATTACCCGTGACACACCGAGCATCAATATTGCCCAGTTGATATATGAATTTGTAATTCTTGCCTTACCAGCAAAGAAAATCCACCCTGATTATCAAGATGATGAGGATGAGGAAGATTTGGACAGTACGGGCGAGTTTGTATATTGGTCGGACGAACTATCTGAGGAAGACCCTGAAGAGGGAGACACAGAAGGTAGCAAAGAAGATCAAATAGATCCCAGATGGGAAGCTTTAAAAAATATTAAGAAAAAAGATTAATCTAAAAATTGTATAGAGATGGCACATCCTAAACGAAAAATTTCGAAAACCAGAAGAGACAAGAGAAGAACGCATTACAAGTTAACCGCTCCAGGTCTTGCACAATGCCCTACTACAGGTGAGTACCACCTTCCTCACAGAGCTTACTGGCTAGACGGTAAACTGTACTACAAAGGACAGGTAATCATTGAAAAAGAAGTACTTGCTTAAGCAAGCGAAAAATACCTTAAGTCAACTGCGAAAATCGTAAGTAACTCACATACTAAATCCATTTGGGAGAACCCGAATGGATTTTTTTATGACCTCAAGTGGTCATTTGATCTGCATGGCTTCAAATATGCTTCATTTAGCATTCTACTTGTGAAAATACTTGGTGGTAAAGCACATTTTAAATAATTTTGGAAGCCTAATTTATTTTGATACAGTTACTATAGAGAGAAACGGTTCAAAATAGTAAAATTAAAGGGCAAATGATTTGAAAGCATCTCACCTAACTGGTGAGCATTTGCCCAAAACACAAATTAAATGGAAAAAACTAGAGCAGTCATTACCGGAGTACATGGATGGGTTCCTGACTATGTCCTTACCAACAAAGAACTGGAAACCATGGTAGATACCAATGACGAATGGATCACTACCAGAACCGGAATCAAAGAAAGAAGAATACTCAAGGGCGAGCACCAAGGGACTTCCGTTATCGGAGCCAATGCCATCAAAGGATTATTGGAAAAAACCGGCACAAACCCCGAGGATATTGACCTTATCATCTGCGCTACTGTTACCCCTGATATGCCATTCCCTTCTTGCGCAAACGTAATTGCTCATAAAGTAGGTGCTGTCAACAGCTATAGCTTTGACATTTCTGCAGCTTGCTCTGGATTCCTTTATGCCCTAACGATGGGAAGCCAGTTTATAGAAACAGGTATGCACAAAAAAGTTATCGTTGTAGGAGCGGATAAAATGTCTTCAATTGTCAACTATGAAGACAGAACTACTTGTATTATTTTCGGCGATGGTGGTGGAGCAGTATTACTTGAACCTACTACTGAAGAGCTTGGTGTAATGGACTCTATTCATCATTCAGATGGATCTGGCGCTCCTTATCTTCACATCAAAGCAGGAGGAAGCCAAAATCCTGCAACACTTGAAACTGTAAAGGCCAAAGAACATTATGCCTATCAGGAGGGATCTACTGTATTTAAGTTCGCTGTCACTAACATGGCTGAAGTAAGTGCAAAGATCATGGAGAAAAACCACCTTACCGGTGATGATATTGCCTGGTTGGTTCCTCACCAAGCAAACAAGAGAATCATAGACGCTACTGCAAATAGAATGAATGTAGGACCTGAAAAGGTCATGATCAACATTGAAAAATACGGCAACACAACGGCCGGAACACTTCCTTTGTGCCTTTGGGACTACGAGTCGAAACTCAAAAAAGGAGATAACTTGATCCTTGCCGCTTTTGGAGGAGGATTTACTTGGGGATCCGTTTACCTTAAATGGGGATACGATCCTAAATAATTAAACAATCACAAAAAGAATCATATGGCAAGTACTGCAGATTTCAAAAATGGTCTTTGCATGGAATTTAACCATGACATCTACAGCATCGTGGAGTTCCAGCATGTAAAACCAGGAAAGGGAGCCGCTTTTGTAAGAACAAAACTTAAAAGCCTGACCACTGGAAAGGTACTAGACAAAACCTTCAACGCTGGAGAAAAAGTCACTACTGCCAGGGTAGAAAGAAGGGAACATCAGTTTTTGTATGCAGATGATATGGGATACCATTTCATGGATACCGCTACCTTTGAGCAGATTCCTATTGAGGCAAAACTCATAGAAAGAGCTGACCTGATGAAAGAGGGACAGATCGTTGACATCTTGATTCATGACGAAACAGATACGCCACTAGGTGTAGAACTACCTCCTTTTGTAGAGTTGATGATCACTTACACAGAGCCAGGTATCAAAGGCGATACAGCGACCAATGCATTGAAACCTGCTACCCTAGAGACAGGCGCTACGGTAATGGTTCCTTTGTTTGTGGATCAAGACATTATGATTAAGGTAGACACCAGAGATGGCTCCTATTCAGAAAGAGTAAAATAATTTTTAAAGCTATGTGATTTTGCTAAATTACATGGTTTTACAGTTTTTATAAACCCATTAAAGGACTCTTGACTTTTTGAGAGTTTAAGAAAAAAACAAAATTATGAAAGCGAAAGAAATCCAAGAACTTATAGACTTTATTTCTAACTCTGGCCTAGCCGAAGTAAAAATCGAAACAGACGAACTTAAACTGTCTATCAAGAAAAATTCTGAAGTACAAACTGTAAAAGCAGTTGAAGCTGCTCCAGTTGCACCTTCAGTTGCTCCAGCACCTGCAGCAGCTCCTGCTCCTGCGGCTGAAACTCCAGCTGCACCAACCGCTGACACGTCAAGCTATGTGGAAATAAAATCTCCAATGATTGGAACATTCTACACCACCCCAAATCCTGATTCGGATGCATTTGTTCACGTTGGAGACACTATTAAGTCAGGACAAACGGTATGTATTATTGAAGCTATGAAACTATTCAACGAAATTGAATCTGAAGTTTCAGGAAAAATCGTTAAGATTTTGGTAGAAAATGCTTCCCCTGTAGAGTATGACCAACCATTGTTCTTGGTTGACCCTGCTGGATAATCTTGTTTTTTCATTAATCTGTAATCAATCGTGTTTAAAAAAATATTAATTGCCAACAGAGGAGAAATTGCACTAAGGGTCATTCGTTCTTGCAAGGAAATGGGGATCAAAACAGTTGCTGTTTACTCCACTGCTGATAAAGACAGTCTCCATGTAAGATTCGCTGATGAAGCTGTTTGCATAGGAGCAGCTCCTAGTAGAGAGTCTTATTTGAATATCCCTAGAATAATCGCCGCTGCCGAGATCACCAATGCAGATGCCATCCATCCAGGATATGGCTTCCTTTCTGAAAATGCTGAATTTTCAAAAATATGCGAAGAGTATAACATCAAGTTTATTGGTGCTAGCTCAGACATGATCGACAAAATGGGAGATAAGGCTACAGCTAAAGCTACCATGAAAGAAGCAGGTGTTCCTACAATACCAGGATCTGAAGGCTTGCTGGAGTCCATTGAACAAGGTGTTCAAATTGCCAAAGAAATGGGTTATCCGGTAATTCTTAAAGCTACTGCCGGAGGTGGTGGCAGAGGCATGAGAATTGTCCGAGAAGAAAGTGAATTTAAGAAAGCTTGGGATGACGCCAGACAAGAGTCTGGAGCAGCATTTGGCAATGACGGACTCTACCTTGAAAAATTTGTAGAGGAGCCAAGGCACATCGAAATCCAAGTAGTTGGAGACAGTAATGGCAAAGCCTGCCACTTGTCAGAAAGAGATTGTTCTATCCAAAGAAGGCATCAAAAGCTTGTAGAAGAAACTCCTTCTCCATTCATCACCGATGAGTTAAGAGAGGCTATGGGTACGGCTGCTATCAAAGGTGCTGAAGCCATAGGTTATGAAGGTGCTGGTACTATTGAATTCCTTGTGGACAAACACAGAAACTTCTACTTTATGGAGATGAACACAAGAATCCAGGTAGAGCACCCAATCACCGAAGAAGTTACTGACTTTGACTTGATCAAAGAGCAAATAAAAGTGGCGGCTGGAATTCCAATTTCTGGCCAAAACTATTACCCGAAGCTTTACGCCATGGAATGCAGAATCAACGCAGAAGATCCTGCCAATGGTTTCCGTCCAAGCCCAGGAAAGATCAACAACCTCCACCTTCCCGGTGGCCGTGGTGTTAGGGTTGATAGCCATGTTTATGCTGGTTATATCATTCCTCCAAATTACGATTCTATGATTGCCAAACTTATTGTAAGTGGACAGTCAAGAGAAGAGGTTATTGTGAGAATGAAAAGAGCACTCGAAGAGTTTGTGATTGATGGTATCAAAACCACCATTCCTTTCCACTTGGCTTTATTGGAAGACCCTGAGTTCAAAGCAGGAAACTTCACAACCAAGTTTTTGGAGACTTTTGATTTCTCTGTGATTAAAGGTTAATCCGATCATTTAAACTTAAAAAGGTAAGCCTATTATTCGGCTTACCTTTTTAAGTTCAAAATCACGCTATGCTAATCCTCACAAGGAATTTCTTTTTGTACATCCACGTGAACCCCATAGAATGGATATCTCGGAACAATAGCGCTGTAGTATTTCCAATCATCTCCTGTCATTGCAGTTGACATATCCTTAAGAGTAGAGAAGCGACCTGGTGCAGGATTTCCAGAAGGAGCGGTATCATACCCCTGTACTTTTACATTCTCATCATCTAAGGCAAAAGACCACAATGGAGCATCTATTCTGATCAAAAGCTCTACAAATTCACCAGGGCTAGCACCAACAGGTATATCTGCATTCCTCAGCTCCTTCAACTTTACAGCTCCAATATACTGTCCTTTATTTCCTGCTTGTAAGTAAACCCATTTGATATCCTGCCCTACTGGAACGTTTTCATCGTATTCTGGAACTTCAATGTACATGGCCCAATTCCCCTTCTTTGTGTACCTAGGACCACATGCCCAAGCAGTCTCATCTTGATAACAGGTTTCTTCATCAACTTCACAACCCAAGCCTGGAAAACAAAACTCTCCACATCCTGTTATAGCTCCGGACTTATAATAAGCAGTCCCGTTTAAATCAACCTCAAACTGCCTGTTAACTACTAGTTTATAATAGGTTTTGGAAGAACCTGAGGTACCTACATCAAATTTAAAAACAGATGCTCCGTTCGAAGGGTCTCCACAAGTGTTTAATGATCCATCCGGTTGGTAACTAGGATCAAAGGGCGTGAAATTTTCTCCATCCGTACTTGTGCTTGCACTAACAACATCTTCAAAAGTAGCGCAAGTACCTAATGTAATGTTCCAGTGACTTAAGTTTTGGACAGTTCCACCTGAACCATTACCAGGGTTAGGGTTCTCAACACTCCATATCCATTCATAATTCCCTTCACCTATTCCAGTAACACTTTCCAAAACCACACCGTAAGGTCCCGCACATTCTGGATTGCTTTTTACTTCCGCATTGGTGACGACTGAAAAAACATTTAGACCTTCCTGAACATCAATATCCTTGTTATCAAATTGACTACATGCCACACACAAAGCAGCAAGAGCTAAACTCCAAACCTTGTTTGGTAATTTAGCGGCATATAAATTTTTCATAGTTACTTGAGTTTATTTTACACAATCTACAAATAACTTAAATACAAAAAAATGCATTTTAAATTCAAAATATATGAATTAAAGGAAAAATGAGATTGAATTATATAAACAGTGGATATCCAAAACTAACAACATGAAAAAGTAAATATTTTACAAACATATTTCAAACACCCAATAGAAGAACGTTAAATAAAATATCTTTGTAGAGATACTTTATTTAACTTCTCACCATGGCAGGATTATAATGGAATAATGCGTTTTAAATGATTTATTTTGAGAATATTAATCACATTCTATCTGTAGTTTTGCCCCCACATAAATAGAATAATAAGGAAACCTTTTTAAGATAACTTCATAATATTCCCAATCAACTCCCGTAGCTACTTCAGCGACACCACTGTGAGTGGTAAATTTCGCAGGATCCAAATCCTCAATTGTAGGAGCCTCATCAAATCCTTGCACTTTTACATTCTCAACATCTGAACCAAAATACCAGTTGTCATCATCAATTCTTACCATCAATCTAACATATTCGCCAGGCATTCCCCCCTCTGGAATATCCGCTGCTTCCAACTCCTTAAATTTAACCGCTCCAATATACTCCTCTGAATTTACAGATTCTAAATATACCCACTTGATCTGTTCATTACCGATATGGCTCACATTATAGGCTGGCACCTCAATATAACGCGCATTATCCTCAGTCCCTGGATATTGAAAACCAATTGCCCAAGCAGATTCAGTCACAAAACATTTACCTTCTTCCACTGGAACAGGCTCTGTATCTTCTGATCTATCTGGAATTGGGGGATCAAAGTGATCACAAGAGGTACTTATTAATGTAATTCCGATCATAATAACGGAAAGCAGGTATTTGGGCATTAAAAAATTCTTCATCATATTTTTATTTAGTTACGATTCATTCAACGACACTAATATAGTAAAATTATAAATTTAAAATACAATTTTAAGTACATAAACTACGTTTTTTTAATAATAATCTGAAATTACGTTTTCCAAACCTTTTACACCTAAAAACAAAAAAATTAACCAGATGCCTTACTCCTAATTCGTTGAATTAATGGATGGTATCTTTACCTAACCTTTTTTATATCTAAAAAAAGTACTTCAAAAAACCGTAGTCATACACTTCCATGAGACTGAAATTTCTTTTAAAGACAAATTGGCATGAACTTAAATTATCCCATGATTATAAACCATCTTTAGCATTTTCTGGTATCTTTAATATAACCTACCACCAAATCGTTCTTGCCTATGCAAACTATACTTGGAGCAGGAGGAATTATAGCAAATGAATTGGTTCGAGAACTTCGTACCTATACGGAAAAGGTGCGTCTGGTAAGTAGAAATCCCGTATTAGTGAATGAGGCAGACCAAACCTTTTCTGCTGATTTACTTGATCTAGGCCAAACCAAAAATGCCCTAAAAGGATCAACTGTTGCCTATTTGACTGTTGGGTTTCGATACAAACTGAAAATTTGGGAAAAGGCTTGGCCAAAAGTAATGAACAATGTGATCGAAGCATGCAGGGAAGAAAATGTTAAACTGGTTTTTTTTGATAATGTCTACATGTACGACCCCACGTGTATGGGGCACATGACAGAAGACACTCCTTTCAGGCCTGTTAGCAAGAAAGGTCATATCAGGGCTAAAATTACAGAACTACTTCTCGAGCACATTGCAAAAGGAAACATCGATGCCCTCATTGCTAGATCTGCTGATTTTTATGGGCCTTCCATTTCATTAAAAAGCATCTTAACTGAAATGGTTTTTAAACCATTATCAAGATCAAATTCTGCCAAATGGCTGGCAGATCCTCATCAAGCCCACTCCTTCACTTACACACCTGATGCCGGTAAAGCTACTGCTTTGTTGGGCAATACCCCTGATGCTTTCAATCAGACTTGGCACCTCCCTACAGCCTCCAAGCCACCAACAGGCAAGGAATGGATTCATATGGTAGCAAAAGAAATGGGGAACATTCCAAAATATCAAGTTATCCCAAAATGGTTCTTCAAGACCTCAGGAGTCTTTGTTCCTTTTATGAAGGAATTATCAGAAATGATCTACCAATATGATCGCCCTTATATTTTTGACAGTTCAAAATTCGAGGAATTATTCTTCTTTAAACCCACATCTTATATAGAAGGAATCAGAAGAATAATCCGCTTGGACCATCCATCTCTAGTTAAACACAAAGACGACCTGCTTTACACTTAAAAACAGGTCGTCCGATCATTTGAGCTCTGAAGAAAACTAGCTTTCAATATCCCTCACCAATTCTTCATACCAAGCTTCGCCATATTTCCTTATCAAAGCATCCTTGACAAACTTATAAATAGGAACATTAAGTTCTTTTCCTAAACCACAAGCAGGACTGCAGATATCCCAGCGATCATAATTCAGCGCATCATACTCATCATACTTTGTCACCCTTACAGGATACAAATGGCAGCTTATTGGCTTTTTATAATCAATATCTCCATTGATATGGGCCTCTTCAATCCCACATTTCAATGTTCCTCTTTCATCTATTATGGCATAAGCACACTCTCTATTGTCTCCTATCGTGGGGGTACCTTTATCTCCATCCCTATCAATCACCCAAGTTCCTTGTTCCTCAATTACCTTTCTCCCTTCTTCAGTGATGTACTTTTTTACTTTTGGATAAATTTCCTCCAATATCTTGGTTTCATCATCTTCAAGTGGTGCGCCGGCATCTCCTTCCACACAGCAAGCTCCCTTACATTTTTCTAAATTACAAACGAAAAAGTGCTCTTTTAGATCATCACTGAGCACGGCATTTCCTACTAATATCATAACACTGTCTTTTCTCCTGCACAAAGTTAGGAAAAGTAAACAGCTTATCTGCAACAAACGCCCCGCTTTCGCGGCTAATCAAAACAAATACGATTGTAAAATTCTTAAATCAGCAGAATTTATCTTATTTTGCAAGGTGCAAGCCGACTTGTCGCCAAGGAATTCTCAGGAATCTACTTGGAGGAAAGTCCGGGCAACATAGAGCGCCATACTTCCTAACGGGAAGGGGCAAGGTTGGTGACGACCTTGTTACAGACAGTGCAACAGAAAACAAACCGTCCTGATAGCTATTGGGATAAGGGTGAAAAGGTGGGGTAAGAGCCCACCGGGTTTCGGGTGACCGCAACTGCATGGCAAACCTTATGGGTTGAAAGATCAAATAGGCCCCGGTCCAAGAGCTGCTCGTTCAATTCTGATTTGGACTCGTCCATAATCAGGAAACCGGGGCGGGTAGATCGATAGATCCAGATTGTGAAATCTGGGCTAGATAAATGACAAGTATCTTGCCGGTAAATATCGGCACAGAAACAGAACCCGGCTTACAGGCTTGCACTTTTACACTTTTAACCAAATAATCACTCTATGCCAAAAATCTTGATTATTGATGACGAAAAGGTCATCAGGTCTACATTAAAAGAAATCTTAGAATACGAAAATTACGACATACATGAAGCCCAAGATGGTACAGAAGGGCTAAAAATGATCGAATCCCAGGATTTTGATTTAGTTTTATGTGATATCAAAATGCCTAAAATGGATGGACTGGAAGTTTTGGACAAGGTTAGCCAAATGGACAAACAACCTCAGTTCATTATGATTTCCGCCCATGGTTCTATCGAGTCTGCTGTAGAAGCCACCAAAAAGGGTGCCTTTGACTTCATCCCAAAACCTCCGGATTTAAACAGGCTTCTGCTCACCGTAAGAAATGCTTTGGAGAAAAAGGATTTGGTTACAGAAACCAAAGTCCTTAAAAAGAAGCTTTCCAAAAAACTGGACATGGTGGGAGAATCAGAAGCCATCAACCAAGTAAAAGACACTATAGAGAAGGTCGCTCCTACTGATGCCAGGGTGTTAATCACTGGCCCTAATGGTACTGGAAAGGAGCTAGTAGCCCATTGGCTTCATAAAAAAAGCAACCGAAACAGTGCCCCTTTTATCGCGGTTAACTGTGCAGCCATCCCTTCTGAATTAATAGAAAGTGAGCTCTTTGGACACGAAAAGGGAGCTTTCACGTCTGCCAACAAACAAAGGCAAGGGAAGTTCGAGCAAGCGAACGGTGGAACTATTTTCCTTGATGAAATAGGAGACATGAGTCTCTCCGCTCAAGCCAAAGTCTTACGAGCATTACAAGAGCATAAGATCACAAGAGTGGGCGGTGACAAAGACATCAAAGTAGATGTTCGCGTCTTGGCTGCAACCAACAAAGATCTTAAAAAAGAGATCGAAGAAAATAATTTCAGAGAAGACCTTTACCATCGTCTCAGCGTAATTCTTATTCAGGTCCCTGCTCTTAAGGACAGAAAAGAAGACATTCCTTTATTGGTAGATAGATTTCTTGGTGACATTGCAAAGGAATATGGTACTGCTAAAAAAGATATAGAAGAAAAAGCAGTAAAGAAACTTATGGAATACCCATGGACAGGGAACATCCGTGAGTTAAGGAACGTGGTGGAAAGACTGGTTATCCTAGGCAGCCAGACCATCACTTTGGAAGAGATAAAAAAATACGCTGATTATTAAATCAGCGTATTTTTTTATCCTTTCACTTCTTGACTGTCCACCGCCTTGGCGTACGCTGGACATGGCTTGCTAGATGCGCATGCTCCCATTGCTAAAAGACAGGAAGCCAAAATAATAGCTGCTAGTTTTCTCATGATAATTAATTTGTTATAAATCAAATATGTCCAATTCTGTAAGGAATACAAAATTAATTCACCATTAAATTACACCCTCTAATCTCACTATTATCAAATCTACCTAGAATTTCCAGTGTCCCATCCTCCTGATACCTCCCCAGGTCCTGTGTCTCTATAAATGCACAAGAATGGAAATTCGCCAAATCAATAATGTTTATTCCTCCTTGATTTCTTCTTGTCCAAGTCAAAGGATCGTTGATATCCCTAAGGTAAATACGCATGGAATGAGGCAAAACATACTTCCCATCTCCTTTTGAATATGCTTGGGACATCAATTCGGTCATACCATATTCTGAATGCACTTGACTTATCTTGAAAGCTTTCTTTAGTATCTCATGAACCTCCTCACGGATCATCTCTTTACGCCTACCCTTCATCCCACCTGTTTCCATCACAATAAGATTATCCATTTCTGGAAACACATCATTAAATTGTTCTGCCAAATCCAACAGAGCGAAGGTCACTCCCAAAAGCAGCACTTTTCTTCCATCATTCCGAGTTTTTAAAGCATGAAGCTTCTCGATCAAAGCCTTATAATTATACAAATAAAACCCTGAGTCCCCTGAACGGGAGTGCTCGATAAAATAATCTGCCATGGCCACCAATGAACTTCCCTTTCTTTCCAAGTACGCAGGCAATAAGGCTAAAATGTGATAATCCCTTAAGTCACCATAAAAATCTTCAAATATCTTTTCTGCGTGTTTTAAATAAGTTTCTTCGGACCAAATGAAATGCTTGCTCGTAATTTGACCTGTGGTTCCACTGCTAGAATAAAAAGAAGAGAAATCATCTTTTTTACCACAAACAACCGGGAATTTCTTAAAAAACTGAATAGGCAAAAAAGGGATTTCTTCCACTTTTTTCACCGCTTTAGAATCTACTCCCCGAGCCTCCAAATAAGACCTGTAGATGGCATTTTCTTTTGCTTGAAATTGAAAAAGATCCAAAGCCAATTTTTCAAAGTCAGCCACCTTCATACTTTCCAATTGGCTTGAAAAACTTTTGAAATAATTCATCGTTTTATTATCTATAGTGGACAAATTTAAGCAAATTTAGGATTGCCATACTTATAATTAATTTTCACAAGCAATATGAAAGCAAAAAGCTATATATATGTCTTGATCTTAACTTTTTTATTGGGAGCCTGTGTGTCTCCACCTGATAATTTCCCCACAGTTCCTGAAATCAGTTTTGCTGATATTTCCTATGTTGAATTGGACAACTCTATCGACTCATTATTAGTTTCGGTTAAATTTAGAGATGCCGAAGGAGATCTAGGGCTGGACGCCAGAGACATCAATCCTCCATTCCATCCTTTGGAATATCAGAGAGATGGCCAAGGCAACCTGATTACTTATGCCAACCGCCCGTCAGAAGCACCATCTTACAACCCTATTGATTGGGTGATAGACCCTATCGTGGACAATGTAGAAGTAATGGACACGATTTGGGTGAAACAAAACCCCAATTTCAGCAACATATTTATCCAATTCTTTATCAAGAGAAACGGAACATTTACTGAGTTCAAATGGTCTGACCCTCCTTACTACACTACTTTCAATGGCCGATTTCCAGTCATCTTGGAAGGAGACAACCAAAGGGCTATTGAAGGAACAATAAAATACTCTATGAGATCTTCTGGTTGGAGGTCCATTTTCAGAAATGACACTGTTAGACTTGATATTCAAATTCAAGACCGGGCCTTAAACAAAAGCAATACAGTATCCACTCCAGAGTTCACATTGGATCAAATATCAAAATAAAAGAGAGGCTGCCTATCAAGGCAGCCTCTCTTTTATTTTATAATTAGGTACTGGTTCAATCACCACATAGGATAGCTTACAGGATCCACCTCATTCATGATTTCATACGCTTTCTCAACCAAGTCATCCGAACTTGGTTTGGAAAAATAGTCTCCATCCGAAGAGTAGGCTGGCCTATGCGCTTTAGCCGCAACAGTAACAGGCTCCGAATCCAGCAAATAATAGGCTTTTTGTTCTTCCAGTACTTTCTGCATCATATAAGCCGTTGCTCCACCAGGAACATCCTCATCAGCAAATATCACTCGATTGGTTTTCTTTATAGAATCTATAATCGAATGATGTACATCAAAAGGCAATAGTGTTTGCACATCAATCACCTCCATTGACACACCTAACTCATCAAGTTGCTCTGCAGCATCCAAAGCTATTCTGCACATGGCACCATAAGTCACCAATGTAATGTCATTACCTTCTCGAAGAATCTCTGGTTTACCAAGCGGAACGGTAAATTCCCCAACATTGAGAGGCATTTTTTCCTTTTGACGATAAGCATTCAAACATTCAATCATCAAAGCAGGCTCATCACTTTTAAGCAAAGTATTGTACATTCCTGCTGCTTGTGTCATATTTCTTGGTACACAAACCAATAAACCTCTCAAACTTCCCAAAATCGCACTCATTGGTGAACCCGAATGCCAAACACCTTCCAACCTATGTCCCCTTGTCCTTACTATCAAAGGTGCCTTTTGACCTCCTTTAGTTCTATAGTGAAGACTTGCAAGATCATCCGTCAGGGTCATCAAAGCATAATATAAATAATCCAAATATTGGATTTCTGCAATCGGACGCAAACCTCTTAGCGCCGCCCCAATCCCTTGTCCAATGATTGTAGTTTCTCTGATACCAGTATCTGTCACCCTCAATTCTCCATGCTTAGCCTGCAAACCAGCAAAAGCCTGATTCACATCACCGATCTTACCTACATCTTCGCCAAAAGCAAAAACCCTTGGATCCCTACTTAGCATCTTATCAAAGCAAGCCTGAAGAACTTCTCTACCATCTACCAAATGTTCATCATCTGAATAATCTGCTGGAATTACATTTACCTTCTGGTTACTTTCAGAGGATTCGGAATACAGATGGCTGTTATACCTGCCATGGTTTTTCTCTTTTTGATCTTCGTACCAGTTTTTAAGTTCAAATCTCACCTCAGATTGATCAAATCTCATTAACCACAATGCCTTTCTAACCGCACCATTAACATCCTTACGGATCGGGTTGAGCGTTTTGGACAATTCATCGGCTAACTGGTTAAGTACTGAAATCTGCCCACTATTTTGCGCGGCAGACTTGATCAGCTGAACTGCATCGTTCAATTCTTCCTTGATACTTCCTGAAAATGCTTTCCAAGCTTTTTCTTTTTGCTCTCTCACAAACTTCACCGCTTCACGGTCGATCTCCTCTAGTTCCTCTTCTGTCGCAAGCTCATTATCCAAAATATATGACCTGAACATCAAGATACAGTCATGGTCATTTTCCCACTGAAGTCTTTCTTTGGATTTGTACCTTTCATGAGAACCAGATGTGGAATGACCTTGAGGCTGGGTCATCTCAATGACATGTACCAAAGCAGGTACAAATTCTTCTCTGGCCAACTTCTCAGCCCTTTCATAAGCTTGGTGCAAAGCTTCATAATCCCAACCTCTTACTACTATGATTTCAAGACCGGGCTTCTCTTCATCCCTTTGAAAACCTGACAGGGCCTCTGAAATACTTTCTTTGGTTGTTTGGTATTTATTAGGAACTGAAATACCATATTCATCATCCCAAACCGAAACTACCATTGGAATCTGAAGTACTCCGGCAGCATTGATGGTTTCATAAAACATTCCTTCTGCTGTAGAAGCATTTCCGATAGTTCCCCAGGCAATCTCCTGACCTAAGCCTTTGAATTCTTCAATCTCTTGAAGTTCTTTGTTTTCTTTGAAAAGTTTAGAGGCATACCCTAAGCCCACAAGCTTTGGCACCTGACCTGCGGTGGGTGAAATATCTCCAGCAGAATTTTTTACATTCCTGATATCCTTCCAACTCCCATCATCATTCAATGACCTGGTAGCAAAGTGACCATTCATCAATCTTCCCGCAGAGGCAGGCTCTTCTTTCACATCTACATGGGCATACAGCTGTGCAAAATATTCCTGAAGTTTCAACTCTTCAATGGCCAACATAAATGTTTGATCCCGATAGTAACCTGAACGGAAGTCTCCGTCCTTAAAATACCTGGCCATAACCACTTGCGCCAACTCCTTTCCGTCACCAAAAATTCCAAACTTCGCTTTGCCCATAAAGACCTCCTTTCTTCCCATCAAGGAAGCTTGGCGGCTTTGTTGAACAATTCTGTAATCAAATAAAATCTGGTCTTTTTCTAATTTAAGATTAACCTTATTTTGAGGTAACGTTTCCACTTCTATCATATTTATAAATTAACAGCTATATTGGGTTTTTCAAGGTACTCCAAAAATACTGATTTTTAGCTTTTATACAAATATTCCACTAAAGTATAAAACGTCAACCACAATAAAAAATTTCAAAAAATACATATAACAACAAGTCAATTAAAACAATATTCTGATAATCATAAAAAGGCATCAAAATTACATATTTTTAAATTTATCACAACTTCCTTTAAATGAATGTCAATTTTCAGAAAAATATAGACAAAATAAAAAACATCAAAAAAACATTGGTTTAGAACTTTATGCATATTTAAAATTTTAAAAAAAATTAAATTTTAAAATACAGGAATTTACATATACCAGTCGAAATAATACCTAAGTACCTAACAAGCAATCACATTTCTGTTAGTATATTTGCGACACATAAAGTACATCCAAACAACTCAAACTATGATTATAGGGATTCCTAAAGAGATTAAAAACAACGAAAACAGGGTAGCCATTACCCCTGCGGGTGCCCAAGAACTTGTAAAAAGAGGACACACTGTATATGTCCAACATACCGCTGGAGAAGGTAGTGGATTTCCTGATGAAGTATACGTTGAAGCTGGTGCCAAAATCCTTCCTACTATTGAGGAAACTTATGCCATCGCTGAAATGATCATGAAGGTAAAAGAACCAATTGAACCTGAATATGATCTTATTAGAGAAGACCAACTTTTATTCACTTATTTTCACTTTGCATCTCATGAGCCACTTACCAAGGCCATGATCAAGAGCAAATCAGTATGTCTTGCTTACGAAACAGTTGAAAAAGCTGGAGGTGGGCTTCCTCTTTTGGTCCCAATGTCAGAAGTGGCAGGTAGAATGGCCACTCAAAAAGGTGCCAATTATCTTGAAAAACCACTAGGAGGAAAAGGAATCCTTATGGGCGGTGTGCCAGGAACCCTTCCTGCTAAAGTACTGATTTTAGGAGGTGGTGTCGTTGGCACTCAAGCAGCATGGATGGCTGCTGGACTTAAGGCTGATGTAACGATACTTGACGTTTCTCTTCCAAGAATGCGCTACTTATCAGACGTTATGCCTGCCAATGTAAAAACAAGAATGTCAAATGAATTCAACATCAGGGAATTGATCAAAACTGCTGACTTGATCATCGGTGCTGTTTTGATCCCTGGGGCCAAAGCTCCTCATTTGATCACTCGTGATATGCTTAAAGATATGCAACCAGGAACTGTGCTTGTTGACGTGGCTGTGGACCAAGGTGGATGTATCGAAACTTGTAAGCCAACCACCCATGAAAATCCTACTTTCATCATTGATGATGTGCTTCACTATTGTGTAGCCAATATGCCGGGAGCTGTGCCTTATACTTCTACTGTGGCACTGACCAACGCTACACTACCGTACGCCATTCAATTGGCAGAGAAAGGTTGGAAAAAAGCATCTCAAGAAAATAAAGAGTTGGCTAAAGGCCTTAATGTCATCAAAGGAGATGTTGTTTATAAAGCAGTTGCAGAAGCATTCGATCTAGAATACACTCCAGTTGAGAACTATTTGTCTTAATTAGGAATATATCAACCCAAATTTAAGGCTGCCTCTTTGGGCAGCCTTTTTTATTTTAAGCCTAAACTAATACCTTTTGTTCTGGCACTCCTTATTTGCTTTAACAAAATCGCTGACCAAATAAGCTACCAACTTTGCAGCACTCTGATCACTCCTACCATCCTGCATTCGAATAGCCCCTTCACAAACATGTAAATAAGCGACCTTTTCTGCAGAAGCCATATGATGAACATACTGTCGAGCCTGAATAGCTGTAACCCCTACTGGGCTCATCGCACTGGACAAAACATCTTCGATCACATCAAGATCCAACTCTACTCCATAGGTAGTGTTCATCACGAACTCCTTCGCCCTCTGCATGGATTGCTCAAAGGAAAATTTCTTCCTCAGAAAAATATCTTCCCAAAAAATCACGTCAATTTGAGGTGAGCTTTTCATCTCGTCAATCATAGACTGAGCATTATAGTTTTCACTCAATCCTAAAACTGCATATTTCTGTAAATAGCCAGCTTCAAAAGCATACCTAAAGCCATTTCCACTATGCCTTCCTTCGTTCATCCTGAAATCAGCATGGGCATCTAAATTCACTGTATTGATAGCTGGAAAAGGTATTTTCTGAGTTGCATAAAGCCCTTCCGCAACACCTTTGATTATTGGGTAACAGTTATTGTGTCCCCCACCAATTACTATAGGAACTTTTCCAGCCAAAACCACCTGCTCAACCAAATCACTCACCGCCACATCTATCTGCTCAACTGCATTTCTCCAAGACTGAACAGAAGCTTCACTTGCCGGAATGATTCCTGAAAAATCAAAACTTCCTAAAACAGAAAGTTCTCTACCGTCAAAGCCATTTGTGCTTTGAATATTCAAGAAAACCTCCAAAAAAGGCTCCCAAAGACTTTCTGTTCCTGCTTTACCTAAATTGCCCTTGACACCAATCGACTCAGGCACTCCTATCAAAACATACTTTTTCCCTTCCAGCCCTAGCCTTACCTTTTCTCCCAACTTGGTTTCCCCTTGCCTCTTAGAAACCCTTTGGTCTAAGTCGTGTTGATCAAATTGATTAAAAAAACTCATTTTACTTCACTAAAATTTTCCTGCCACCATAACCTTGTCGATTAGATTATCTCCAAAAGCATATGGCAAATAAGCTAATGAATTCATTGGCTTGGTAAATACCAAATTGGCTTTTTTCCCAACCGTAATACTTCCTAGCTCATGTTCCAATTCCATAGCACATGCTGAATTCATCGTAACGGCATTGACGGCTTCCTCAGGTGTCATTTTCATCTGAACACAAGACAAAGACATCAATAATGGGATGTTTCCACTGGGTGAGGATCCTGGGTTGTAATCTGTTGCCAAAGCCACTCCCAAGCCTTCATCTATCATTTTTCTAGCAGGAGGGTATGACATTCTCAGAAAAAAAGCCGCTGACGGAAGCAATGTAGGAATGGTCTGGCTTTCTTTCAAAACTTCTATCTCCTCCTCTCCTATACTTTCCAGATGGTCAACAGAAAGCAGGTTATTGACCACTCCAAACTGAACACCTCCTGAGTTAGTAAGTTGATTGGCATGCAACTTTCCTTTTAGCCCAACTTTATTTGCGGCATCAATTACTCGTTGGGTCTCATCAGCATCAAAAAAGCCTTTCTCAAAGAAAACATCCACATATTCAGCCAATCCTTCCTCCGCCACCCTTGGTAACATCTCGTTACAGATCAATTCTATATATCCTTTGTGATCATTTTGATATTCTGGAGGAAATGCGTGAGCCCCCAAAAAGGTAGCTTTGATATCCATATCAGACTGCTCCTTCAGCCTCTTGATGACACGAAGCATTTTCAACTCACTTTCCACACAAAGCCCATAGCCACTCTTGATTTCTATGGAGCCTGTTCCCATAGCACGAACCTCCTGCAATCTTTTCCATGCCTGATCAAACAGCTCATCCTCTGATGTATTTCGGAGTAAAGCTGCAGAATTTAAAATCCCTCCTCCTTTTTTAGCGATTTCCGCATAACTCAAACCTTTGATCTTATCTACAAATTCACTCTCGCGACTTCCCGCAAAAACCAAATGGGTATGAGAATCACACCAAGCGGGCAATACAAACTGTCCTGTCGCATCGATACAAGTTTGTAAGGAAAGCTTTTCGGGCTGGAGTTCGTCCATTTCACCAAAGCCAACTATCCTATCTCCTTCCACTTCTAAGTAGGCATTTTCGATGGAAAGCAGCTCAGCCATTTCTTTACCTCTTAAAAACTTTGATTCAGTTCTTACACCGCACAGAGACTTGATATTAATGATCAGCATTACATTCTTTCATTTAAATCCAAACTGTGTTTCTTAGCTGTTTGCTGCGCAATTTTATAACCTGCATCGGCATGACGAATCACCCCCAGCCCTGGATCATTTCTCAATACTCTTTTCAATCGCTCCTCAGCAGCTTCTGTTCCGTCTGCCACTATAACCATTCCAGCATGTATGGAATATCCCATCCCAACACCTCCACCATGATGAAGGGAAACCCAGCTGGCACCTCCGGCTGTGTTCATCAAGGCATTAAGAATCGGCCAGTCTGCTACTGCATCAGAACCATCCTTCATTCCCTCTGTCTCCCGGTTTGGAGAAGCTACTGACCCTGTATCCAAATGGTCCCTACCTATCACGATCGGAGCTTTCAACTCTCCTTTTCTTACCATTTCATTGATCGCCAAACCGGCCTTTTCTCGCTCTCCTTGCCCCAGCCAACAAATCCTTGCCGGAAGCCCTTGAAATGCAATCCTTTCTTGAGCAAGCGTAATCCACCTCTTCAATGACTCATTTTCAGGAAATAGTTTCAAAATCATCTCATCCGTTTTGCGAATATCCTCAGGGTCACCAGATAGAGCCGCCCATCTGAAAGGCCCTTTTCCTTCACAAAACAAAGGACGAATAAACGCTGGTACAAATCCTGGGAAGCCAAAGGCATTCTCCAAGCCTTTCTCTTTGGCCCTTGCCCTTAAATTATTCCCATAATCAAAGGTCACAGCTCCCATTTTTTGGAATGCAAGCATTAATTCCACATGCTTGAACATCGAATCATACGCCAATCGAGTATATTCTGCCGGATTGCTTTCCCTAAGCACATTAGCTTCTTCCACAGACAATATATGCGGATAATACCCTGTTAATGGATCGTGTGCCGAGGTTTGGTCGGTCAATGTATCAGGCACGATGTTTCTTTCCTGAAGTCTTTCCAGCAATCGCACTGCATTCACTGGAACTCCAATGGAAACAGCTTTATTCTCTGTTTTAGCTTTCAATGCTTCATCAATGGCCTCATCTAGATCATTGACCATCAGGTCAAGGTACCGGGTTTCCAGGCGCTTTTTGATACGCCACTCCTCTACTTCTGCCACCAAACAAACTCCTTCATTCATGGTGATGGCCAAAGGTTGAGCTCCCCCCATACCTCCAAGTCCCGCTGTAACATTCAGTGTTCCTTTTAGGCTTCCATCAAAATGTTGTCTAGCCAACTCAGCATAGGTTTCAAATGTGCCCTGAACTATCCCTTGAGAACCAATATAAATCCACGATCCTGCAGTCATTTGACCATACATCATCAAGCCTGCTTTTTCCAGTTTGTCAAAATGCTCCCAATTGGCCCAATTAGGCACCAACTGCGAATTGGAGATCAATACTCGGGGAGCATTGGAATGGGTAGGTACAATACCAACAGGTTTCCCCGACTGTACCAAAAGGGTCTCATCTTCCTCCAATATTTTCAAGCCTTTAATGATCCTATCCAAAGACTCTATATTTCTTGCCGCTTTACCTCTACCTCCATACACAATAAGGTCCTCTGGTCTTTCGGCCACCTCCGGATCCAGGTTATTGAGTAACATTCTCAAAGCAGCTTCCTGAAGCCAGCCCTTACAGTTCAACTGACTGCCTGTTGGGGTTTTATATTTTTCTTGGGTATATTTTGATGATACAGTAGTCATATTTTATAGTATTAATGGTTAATAAAATCACTCAGCTGACGCTTCCTGATAAATTGAATGGTACTTTCAATATCTGTGGCCAAGACACGGTCCTGTGTATTAAAGCTCACTTCTTCCCGATATGCTGCTATCATTTTCTCTACAGGCCTTGAACTCTTGGAAGGCCTTCTAAAGTCCAATGCTTGAGCAGCGGTCAACAGTTCTATGGCTAGGATTTTCTCCAAATTATTGAGAACCCTAAGGCATTTCGTAGCGCCATTGGCACCCATGCTGACATGATCTTCTTGACCATTGGAAGACACAATAGAATCCACTGAAGAAGGTGTGCACAATTGTTTGTTTTCACTTACCACACTGGCAGCGGTATATTGAGGAATCATCAAGCCTGACTGCAAACCTGGATCATTGACCAAGAAAAGAGGCAAACCTCTTTGTCCTGACAATAATTGGTAAGTCCTTCTCTCGGAAATGCTTCCAATTTCTGCCATAGCAATAGATAAATAATCAAAGCCTAACGCTAAAGGCTGGCCATGGAAATTACCTCCCGAAAGGATCTGATCTGCTTCCGGAAAAATGTTTGGATTATCAGTTACAGCATTAGCCTCTTGTTCAAAAGTATTCTTGACAAACCCAAGGGTATCCTTAGAAGCTCCATGCACTTGGGGAATACACCTGAATGAATATGGATCCTGAACTTGTTTTGCTTTGTTTTGGGCAATTTCGCTTCCTTCCAATAATTTACGGATAGCGGCAGCAGTGTCTAATTGTCCTTGATGGGGACGAATCGCATGGATCAAATGATTAAATGGCTGAACATTACAGTTAAATCCGTCAAGGGAAACCGCAGCAATCAAGTCTGCCCATTCAAATAAGTGCTGAGCCTGATTAACAATATGCACACCATAACTGAGCATAAACTGCGTCCCATTAATCAATGAAAGGCCTTCTTTGGATCTTAGCGCAATTGGCTCCCAACTAAAATGATCCAACACCTCTTGACTAGACCTGATCTTGCACTCATGATAAACCTCTCCCAGACCTATAAGCGGAAGGCTCAAATGTGACAATGGAGACAAATCTCCTGAGGCGCCCAAAGATCCCTGATTATAGACTACTGGTAATACATCGTTGTTATAAAAATCAATCAATCGTTGAACTGTCTCCAACTGTACACCAGAATGCCCCTGGGCCAATGACTGTATTTTGGTGAGCAACATAATTTTCACCAAATGCTTAGGAACCTTCTCACCTACTCCACAAGCATGCGACTGGAGCAAATTGTATTGCAATTGCTGGATCTCTTTCCTGTCGATTCGAACTTGCTGCAAGTACCCAAATCCAGTATTGATCCCATAGAATAAAGCTTCTTCATCTTCATAGATCTTCTTATCGAGATATGCCCTACATTCTTGGATCTTATCAGTTGCTTCCTTGGATAGCACCAACTTCTTATTACTTTTCAGCACCTCACTCAATGAATCCAAGCTAAACAGTCTGCTACTGATTTCATGGACTTTTCTATTTGCCTCAACTTCTATCATACAAGTCTTAGATTTAAAACAGGTTTATATTCTGATACAAATTTCCTTAAATTGACTAATAATAAAAAATAGTATTAAATTCACTTATTAATAACTAAAAGTGATTAGTAATGGAGATTCGTCAACTCAAATATTTCATGGTATTATCGGAAGAGCTGCATTTTCACAAAGCCGCAGAGAAACTATGTATTGTTCAACCTGCTCTCTCAAAACAACTTAAATTGCTAGAAGAAGAGCTGGGAATAGCCTTACTTCAAAGAGATAAACGAAATGTGAAGCTAACAGCTGCTGGCAAATATTTTAAAGCAGAAATTAGGGTAATATTAGACCAACTTGAGTTGGTCAAAAGCCATACTAGACTAATCCAAGAAGGCGAAAAGGGAGAAATTAGAATTGGCTATGTAGGATCCTGTATCCATACTTTCTTACCTGATGTTTTGACAGAAATGCATAATTCCTTTCCCCATATCCAAACTTACCTTAACGAAATGACCTCGTCTACCCAACTGGAGGCCATAAAAAATGGAGAACTGGACATTGCCTTCTTGAGGAACCCGTACCCTGATCCATTATACGGCAGCCAACTGGTCTTTAGGGAAACCTTTTCATTGGTCTTACCAGAGAACCACCACACAAGCGAGCATAATTTTCAAGGGCTTTCCCAATTAGCAAATGAAGAATTTATCCTTCCTACACGAGCTGATGGAGAGCTTTATTATCGTGTACAGTTAAGTATTTGTGAAGACAGTGGCTTTTCACCGCGAATAGCCCATGAAACCGTTCACGGACATACTGTCTTAAACTTGGTGGGGCATGGCCTAGGAATTACATTTTTACCTACCTCTTTTGAAGAGGTCTCCAACGCTGCAGTAAAGTTCATCCCACTACCCAACATCAATCAAAGAGCGGAAATCACCGCGCTATGGAACAAGGAAAACCCTAACCCCAGCCTCAAAAAACTACTAAACTTTATCCCTCGACCGGAATAAATCAATTAAACCTTGGTAGTAGACAATTGCCATTTGTAAAAAACCTCAACTAATAGGTTTATCAAAATTATTTTTTTCATTAACTTACTAACCCTTTTAAAAACAAATACAAAAAGTCAGTTTATGAAAGTTTTAAGAAAATATAACCTTCTTTTAGCTTCACATTGACCCAAAATCTATCAAAGCAAATAAATTAAAAGTATGAAAAAGCAACTTTGGATGATTGTATTGGCTTGCCTTTGTCTTGGTACGGTCCAAGCGCAACAGAGCAATATTCCATCCATCATCCCCAATCCGGCCAGCATGGAGCTACTTGAAGGCCAATTTATCCTTAATGAAGAGGTATATATTATCGCTAAGGATGAAATTTCAAGAAAGTCAGCCTCACTTTTCAACGATTTTCTCCAAAAGCAATATCATCTATCTCTTCCCATCACCGAACAAGACCAAAAAGGAAGTACGATTAAACTAAACCTTACACCCAACGCTGAAAAACCTGAAGCTTACCATCTAAAAGTAGAAAGCGAAGGCATTACTATTTCCGGTGATCACAGCGGCATTTTTTATGGCCTCCAGTCAACGCTTCAGTTAATCTCCAATAATGGAACGCAATTAAGCGTACCTGCTATAAACATCCAGGATGAGCCTGAATTTGCCTATAGGGGAATTATGCTCGATGTAAGCCGCCACTTCTTCGAAGTTGATCAGATCAAAAAAATGATTGATTTAATGGCCTATTTTAAGTTCAACAAAATGCATTGGCATTTGACAGAAGACCAAGGCTGGAGATTGGAAATAAAAAAATACCCAAAGCTGACAGAAATTTCAGCTTGGAGGGACAGCACCATCATTGGCCAGTATTATGATTTTAAGCCGTTTATTTATGATGGTGTAAAGCATGGCGGTTACTATACCCAAGAAGAAGCCAAGGAAGTGGTAAAATACGCTGCTGAAAGAATGATCACCGTAATTCCTGAGATAGAACTTCCTGGCCACAGTTCAGCTGCATTAGCTGCATACCCTGAATTTGGCAGCTTCGACATGGATGGCGACAAACCTGAGGACAGTAAACCTTTATCAGGCAGCATTATGGCCATGAAAGAAAATGGCGAACCATATGACAACGACCTGAATACACAAGTACCAGGTTTCTGGGGAGTACATCCTAACATATACGGTGTCAAAGAAGAAACTTTTCAATTCCTTGAAGATGTATTGACAGAAGTAATGGAAATCTTCCCAAGTGAATACATCCACATCGGTGGTGATGAAGTACCAAAAGACCATTGGAAAACTTCACCAATTTCCCAAAGGCTAATCAAAAAGGAAAAGTTAGCTGACGAACATGAGCTACAAAGCTATTTTGTAACAAGAATGGAAAAGTTTCTTAACGAAAACGGAAGAAAGCTAATTGGCTGGGATGAAATCCTGGAGGGTGGTTTAGCACCAAACGCCACTGTAATGAGCTGGAGAGGTGAAAAAGGAGGAATCGCTGCTGCAAAAATGAGTCATGATGTCATTATGACTCCAAACAGCCACATGTACTTTGACCATTACCAAGCCGAAGACAAAATCACCGAACCTCTTGCAATTGGCGGCTTCCTACCTTTAGAAAAAGTTTATAGCTATTCTCCAAGACCAGAATCATTATCATCAGAAGAGCAAAAGTTCATCTTAGGCGTGCAAGCCAACTTATGGACAGAATATATTGCCACAAGCAATAAGATGGAATACCACCTATTTCCTAGAGCCTTAGCACTTTCAGAAGTAGCTTGGACCAATGCCAATAACAAGAATTATAAGGAGTTCTCGGAAGAAAGACTTCCAACCCGACTAGCAGAGCTGGAACAAATGAAGGTCTTTTACAGGGTTCCTGAAGCAGATGTCCAAATTACCAAGGATGCTAAAACAGGAAGACATAAAGTAACTATCACCTCCTTTGTTAAAGGCAGCAAAATATACTATACCGTGGACGGACACAAAGCGGATCAAACTGCCAACCTCTACAGGGGATCTTTCCTTTCGCCCTTTACAGGAACAGGCCAAGACAACTTGACCCTAAACTATATCATTGTAACTCCTGAAGGAAGACAAAGCAATCAGTTCTCTGTAACTATTGAATAGCACTTACTAGGGTTGGCCAGTTCTGCCAACCCTTTTTTATTTCACCATAAACTTTGCAAAACCCACAACAATGAAGACCGTCAAAACTTTACTCACCCTCATTACAGCACTTGCTTTTACATTAATCTCAAAAGCGCAAAATACAGAATTCACTATTTTGACCTATAATATATATCATGGTGAACAAGCCTATCAGAAAGGAAAACCAAACCTCGACGACATTGCCAAGTTAATCAAAGATCTTGACCCTGATTTTGTAGCACTCCAGGAAGTTGACAGCATGACCCAGAGAACCGCTGAGGTTTATGACGGCAAAGCAGTAGACTTGGTTAATGAATTGGCATCAAAAACAGGAATGCACGGCTTCTTCGCTAAGGCAATCGACTATAGTGGCGGAGGATATGGAGAAGGATTACTCAGTAAAAACCCTGCAGAATTAAGCAAGATAGACTTACCGATTCCTCAAGGTGGGGAAAGAAGAGCAATGGCCTTAGCCAGTTACAAGCTCAAGAATGGGCAAACCATTACCTTTGGGGCTACCCATTTGTGTCATCAATTCGACCCTAATCGAATCGCTCAGACAGAAGCAATTGTAGAGCATCTTGAGAAAAAGGCTGGACCAAGCATAGTTGCCGGAGACTTGAATTTCAAGCCTGAAACCACTCCCTACCAAATTTTAGAAAAAGGTTATATCGATGCCGCGGCCTCGTATGGTAACCCACAACTCACTATCCCTTATGAAAACCCTAGATCACGAATCGATTACGTATGGCTCTCCAAAAATTCAAATTGGGAAATCACTGAAGTAAAAGTAATTCCAGTTGGTTTCTCCGACCATATGCCAGTTTTGGTAAAAGTGGTTCTAAAAGACTAAAAATCTTTAAACTAGCAAAACATAAAAAGGCCTTGAGATATGTTCTCAAGGCCTCTTTACAAAATTAATTACTGAAGTGATCAACTTGCTATAATCACCTCCACATTATTTCTTTCAAGCATTTTTACATATTCAGTCTCTATACGATCATCAGTAATCACTTTGTGTACACTGTTAAACCCTGAAATAAAAGCTAAACCAATTTTCTTAAATTTAGTAGAGTCCGAAACCACAATCACTTCTTCAGCAATATCGATCATGATTTGATTGAGATAAGCCTCTTCCATATAATGCGTAAATACTCCTACATCAGCTTTAAAGCCATCCACTCCTAAAAACAATTTGTTACAGTGAAGCTGCTTTAAGTTCCTTTCTGCCATTGGTCCGACCAAAGACATTGAAAATTCTTTTAGAAAACCTCCCGGCATCATCACCTCAAGATTATCATAGCTAGCAAGGTTATTTACAATATCCAATGCATTGCTGATCACTGTTAACCTTTCGAATTTTCCTAAATTATTGGAAATCTCAAAAGTTGTAGTCCCTGAATCCAAGATAATAGAGTCATTCTCTTCTATCATGGACACGGCCTTTTTACCGATTTTTCTTTTGAGGTCAAGGTTGATTTTTTTCTTTTCAGTGACCGGCAGGGCCATATTATTCGTCTTGAATGCGCCACCATGTGCTCTCACTAAAAGTTTATTTCTTTCTAAGTTGGCCAAGTCATTTCGGATAGTCACCTCACTTACCCCCATCTCTTTGCTAAGCTCACTTACATTAACCTGACCATGTTCATCCAAAACCTCCAAAATCCTGGACCTACGCTGCGCCGTCTTTTTCATAGTTCTTTTCTCTTAATTTCAAATAATATCATTTTCCTAAAAAATCTTTCGAAAAATACAGATTAAGTTTCACTTATCAAACATAAGAATGATCATTTAAACCAAAAAACCAACCATTTATTAAGCACTTTATTTACGTTTCCCATGTTTTAACAATCAATATAGGAAAATTATAAAATATTATTTTCGTTTGAACTTTAACTAAAAATTACTCAAAATACAATTTCACAAAAACATAAAGTTTATACTTTCGATTTCAAACTCTCTTACCTCAACCAAGAAACAACTACTTCAATTAGTCTTCTCTATAAATCAACACATTATACACTTTCACCTATTACTCTCTTCGTTTCCTTATCCAATAGATAAAAAATAACAATACTTTAATCATATTCTAAGCATTCAATCGATTCAAAATATTTAAATAAAAAGAATTCAAAACAAATTTTATTTTCGTTTTGTTTGCATATTAACTTTTTTTTCACAACCTTAGCATCAAGATAAAGATTATCTGGTTTGTTAGGGTTATTTTTCAGAAAAAGCCGATCTCTGTTTCCACACATTGAAGATCGGCTCTTTTTTTTGCTTAATTTCTAATCCTTTAAATAATAGTCTTATTTTCGAGATTATATCAACTAAGTGAAAGCTCAACAAATCTTATGAAAACAAGCCTAATATTATTTCTTCTCGTATTACTTATCACCCCTATCTATGCTCAAGAAATCCCCGATGGATACACCTTGGTGTACCAACAAGATTTCGAAACAAAAAATGCTATTAACGATTTCGAAATGACAGATAGTAAAGCTTGGCTGCTTAGCAAAGGAACCAAAGGCAAATCACTTGAAATCAATAAAGCCAGCGACTATACCCCTCGGGTTCGCTCACCTTTTAATATTGCTATGCTCAAGACCAAAACACTGGGTAGTTTTATACTTGAAGTAGAACTTCAGCAAACAGGCAAAGAATATGGCCACCGAGACCTTTGCCTATTCTTTGGAATGAAAGACGCTGAGAATTTCTATTATACCCATATAGCCTCCACCCCTGACCCACACGCACATAACATTTTCCTAGTCAATGATGAACCTAGAGTGGCTATTGGAGAATGGATAAACGATGGAATCAACTGGGGAAAAACCGACGAATGGCATACTGTCAGAGTAATTAGGAACATTCAAACGGGCATAATTGAGGTTTATTTCGATGATCTTAAAAACCCAATCATGAGAGCAACAGACAACCATTTTGACTATGGACATGTTGGCTTTGGCACATTTGACGATGTTGGAAAATTCGATAATATAAAAATATGGGCTCCTGGAGAGGCGATCCCAAAGAAATCATTTTTCAATCCACCTCACTAAATTTGGCCAACTCCTCATCTATAAAAGCATTCCAGCGTTCTTGGGCAGATTTATTCTGCCCATGTCTGGTCTCTTCATCATAAGCTTCCTGCATCTGATTCATTTCCCGATAGGTCTCTATGTACAGATACCCAATGGTTCCATCATAAGTATCAGGCTCCAGATTTAACATGCTCACTTTTTCTTTGAAACGTTCTACCACAATCTTGGTAATATCAAAATGCCTTCTTTCATGGTTGAGACCATAGGCATCTTTTGCACTTCCTTTTACCCATGAAGAAGATTTCAGCATAAATACTTTTGTATGAAACTTGATCTGAACAACGCCATTCACGACTTCACTATCTCCCTCCCATGCAAAACTTGTAAAAATGGAAGCGGAAAACTTACTCCCGGGATGTGGTCTAGCTTTAAAATCTTCCCAAACCAAAGGTCTATCAGGGGCATAAAATACTGTATCGCCATTTTCTCTTAGATCATGATCAACAAACTCAAGTTTGACACCATGAGCCAATTTGATATTTGTCTTTATTTGTTCATTCATCCAATTATTAAAATACTTTACAGAACTGGAAAGAGACTGTTTTAATGCGGTAGTCACCACCTCATAATTGCCTGCAGACCTCTTATAACGCGCCCCTCCATTATAATCCATTAAATGAATTAAGCTATCTCCTTTAGAAAGATTAAACACAAACCCAAGATCAACGGTCCCTTCCAAAATTCCAGACTCTAAACGCCTTTCTATCACTTGGCATTTTTTTATTTGTACCACAATTGGGCGAAGGGTTTTATCTTGAGGAAATCCTTTCTGAAAGTAAGCTCTCAATCCTTGAACAGCCCCTCCTTTAATCTCCAGGGGCTCTAAAAATTTTGCCTCCCTACTGGTAAACAAGCCACCAATATTGGCCTTTTCTCTTCTCAAGTCAACCACATCTTTAAAGTAAAATTCCCTAACTGTAACCGGGATTTTCTCAGGATCCAAGATGATATAGGTAGAAGCAGTCTGGGCTACCAGTGTACTTATTGAAAAAAAGCACTTCAGAATAAAAAAAATCGAAAAGCCCAATATTTTCTTATCCCTATCCATGCTTCAGCTTCTAACTAAAAACTTATTCATGTAAGATAATAAAAAAACTGTTGGAAGGAACCCAACAGTTTTAAAATCTTGGAGAATTGGATTAAGGAAGTATCACTTGATTGATCACATGTATCACTCCATTAGTAGCATGAATGTTTAGCATATCCGAATTAAGCGAAGCTCCTCCGACAGTCCCCGCACTCAAATCTACTTCTAACATAGTATTCGTATTCAATGTCGCCAAAGATTCTCCTGTTCTTAAATCTTGAGAAAAGGCTCTTGCTGGAACCACGTGAGCAGTCAATACAGCTGTCAATGTTTCGAGAGGAATGTCATTATAATCATTCCAAGATGGGTTAGAATCGTATAACGCCTGAAATGCAGCATCAGTAGGTGCAAAAACAGTCAAATCTCCTTCATCACCACTTACGGCATCCACCAAATTTGCCCTTTGGAGAGCTCCAACTAACTGAGTAAACTCAGGGCTGTTAGCAGTAGTCATACTTACTGCAATTTCCGCTATTGATTGAGAAGGGGGTACAATCACGTAATCCAAGACATGAATCACCCCATTGCTGGCCTCTATATCGGTATCCACTATTTGCGCACTACCATTTATCCACAAACTCCCGTCAGCTGCTTGACTTACGTAGAAACTATCTCCATTTGCAGTCTGGACTTCTCCAGCACTAACACCAGATGCCATCACTTCTGAAGCCAACACATGGTAAAGTAGAATATCAGAAAGTTGATCACTAGCCAACAGATCGGTAGCGGCAAGTGCATTATCATCTAAGAAAGACATAAAAGCATCATCATTGGGAGCAAAAACAGTAAACGGGCCATCCCCTTCAAGGGTTGATACTAAATCCGCCTCCACAACAGCCGATTCTAAAATCGTAAAATCAGGACTATCAACGACAATATCCACTATACTATCCTCTTCTATTGGCATGGGCTCATCTTCATCATTGCAAGCGGTAAAGAACAACCAAGCAAAGAGCAGCACTGGTAGAAACGGGACTTTTTTACTTGTAGTTTTCATGGTTCAGTTGTGTTAAGATTATAATTGTTAATACAACTGATAAACATGCGTTGTTTTAAATTGTTTAATATTTATTAAAATTTATTAAACAAAAAAAAGAAGAATCATCAGATTTTTAAAGTAATTACCCCCTACTCTTTCAGCTCATACCATTCTATATCAACCAAATTAGGTCTTCTCCCCCTTTGAATTGGCGCGTAATATTCAGACAAATAGTTTACGATAATCTCTTCATTGCTCCCTAAATCCCACAATCCCTGGGTTTCTTGCATCCAATCTATCAAGGCCATCCACCTCTCCTTTGAACCTCTATTTTGAATAATCAAATCAGCAGCATGGCAATTTGTACAGTTCGCAATAACTGTTTCATAACCTTCTTCAGCTACTAAGCCTGTAGACATATGTATGCCATCTTTTACTAAATCCCCTTCTTGCATGTTAACTTCAGCTAAATCGGCTGATCCAATAACTTCGCTTTTAGGTAAAAAATCAGGATTTATATTGACCAAAACCAAAGCTCCTATCATAATGACAATCACAAAGGACAAGCCCAGCATTAAGCCTAAAAGTTTTTTCAAAGATTTTATTAAATCATTCTCCATCTTATCCTACTTTTATTGCAATTCGATGACAGGCATTGTTTAGATAGCCTTTAGGATTCCAGCCAGGCACAACCATTGGCTGAGACACCCCATTGGCATCAGTAGCCTTTGCCCACACTTCATAGTATCCTGGTTGAGGAAAGCTCAAATGCGTCTTAAAGTGCTGCCAAGCCAACCTATTGACAGGCTTTTCCAATTGACACTTTTGCCACGTTTGACCAAAGTCAATAGAAACTTCCATAGCGCTTACTTCCAATTCACCGGCCCATGCGTGTCCCCTCACCTCTAATGTTTGTCCCTTTGCGATTATGGCTCCGGTCTTGGGATAAGTAATCAAAGACTTAACTGGCATTGACTCTATGATGCACATATCCTCATTAGCCACTTCTTCCCCTGGCGCGACAGGCTTGCACGGCACTCTATAGGAAGGAGCTTCCATCTTAGCCCCGTCGTGAACAATGTTTCTCACAGAAATCCGATTAAGCCATTTTCCAGAAGCTGAGGCAGGAAATCCTCCAGCCACTAGCCTAAGAGGAAATCCATGTGCCAAAGGAATATCTTCCCCATTCATAGAAAAGGCCAATAATGTATCATCTTGAAGGGCCTTGGCCATGGGCACTCCCCTTGAAATAGGCTCCTTATCCGGATTTCCGCTTAAATGAGTATCTGCAGCATGATAACCCACATAAACAGCTTTATCAGTTAAACCTACATCCTCCAAAACATCCCGTAATCTCACCCCTGTCCAAGAAGCACAGGAGACCGCTCCAGTCTTCCATTGATTGCCGCTTGCAGGTGGGTAGAACTCACTTCTTCCATTTCCACCACATTCCAACGTGAGCTGGTAAGTGTAGTGGTCAAACTTACTTTTTAAATCTTCAAGTGAATAACTTTTTGTGGCTTTCACTGCTTCGCCATCCACCGTTAACTTCCACGTAGCTTTATCGACTTTCTCCGGGATCAAACCATTATTCCGTACAAACATTTTGTCTGCAGGAGTCACTTTATCATCCAAAATATGTGGCTGAGATTCTAAGTTCCAAGGTTTGTTATTTAGGATGATCAAATCCTTGTGTTTTTTGAAAAGCTTATACGGATCATCATCTTGAAAAACAACAGGAACATATTCTTTGGGCATACTGCTTCCAAAGACGATATCGGCCCCAATCATGGCTGACAAAGTACTCAAACTGGCGTTTCTTAAAAATCTTCGCCGGCCGGTTATTGCTAAACTTTGGGTTTTATCTTCAGTCATTACTATAATTATTTTGCTTCAAAAGTTTCTTCCATTCAAGCTTCCAATTAATCACTTAATTCAAACTATTCCAAAAATAATCAAGCTTCAAATACTTAAATCTCCTAAGATTACAAAGGGTTTTTGAAAAGTTTAAGTGGCACAAAGGATGACAAGGGTGGCTACCGGTGAATTACAAGCCGTATGTCAATTTGCATCCACAAATTGAAGAACAATTAAACAATTGATCCTGCTACAACAATCTAAAAACACTTGAACACATCCTTTTTCTATTTGGCATCATTGTAGACCATTGAAATAGACAATTAAAAAAACAACCACTTACTAACTATGAAAAAAATAGCATTTGTTTTTGCATTTAGTGCTTTCACATTGTTGGCAGCTAAAGCAACTCCCCTATCACCTAACAATGATTCTTTCTCTGTTTTTCAAGACGACAAAAAAGAAATTGATGCCGAAGACCTCCCAAAGGCTGTTAAAAAAACCATTTTAGAAAGTAAAGAAACCAAAGCAGTCCCCATCTATAAGGCATATGAGTGCAGCAATCCCGACAACACCATTACATACAAAATTTCCTTTGGGCTTGAAGAACCAGAATTTTCTAAAACCTATGATACAGAGGGAAATGAAGTAAACGATTAATCATAGACATTACCAACTAAACAAAGGCGGCCTAAAAACTCCAGGCCGCCTTTGTTATTTTTTAAACCGGCCAAGTCTCCAACCTGTAAGCACTTTCCCAAAACATCCATTCCAATTTAGAAGCCATTTCAAATGCCTCCAACATCTTTGCCTGCAAAGGCTCACTGGCATGTGAAGCTATCTCATTCGTAATGGAAATAGCTTTTGACACAGCTAAGGCAAATTCCTCTCCCGAATAAGTATCTATCCAGTTTTTGTAGGGATTGTTTCCTGCATTTTGATTTTCAAAAATAAAATCACCAACCTTTTTGTAGATCCAAAAACAAGGTAGTATAGCCGCTACAGCCACCTCAACATTCGCAAAACCAGCTTGATTGCAGATATAGTTTGTATAAAGCAAGCAAGAGGGAGATGGCTCCACCTCATCAGGAATACCTAACTCTTTAAAATAACTTTCGTGCAAAGCCCTTTCAACCACTATTGCTCCAGATGCGAATTCTGAAAATGCCAATACATGATCCAAAGAATCCATCCTTCCACTGATGGTGCTCAACGCCTTCCCAAACTCTCCAAGATAAAAAGCATCTTGGGCCATATAAAACTTAAATTTGTCCTTTGACAATTCCCCACTCATCAATTCTTGATTGAAAGGAAGCTTCAAAATCTTATCGTATAGGGGTGTTATCCTTCCCCACGCCTTATCTGACCATTTCATGCTTAATCATTCTTATAGGTTCATAAAAGTGGTTTAAGGGACCATTTCCCTGACCAGTCTTCACTTCCATTCCTGCTTCAATTGCCGAATAGACATATTCTCTTGCTTGCTTTACTGATTCTTGAACAGTCAACCCCCTTCCCAAAAAAGAAGCTATAGCAGAAGAAAGTGTACAACCTGTCCCATGTACATTTTTGGTTTTCAATTTTGTACTTTCAAATGTCTCACAAGATTTCTCCGCTACCAACACATCCCGAACTACATCACCCTCTAAATGCCCTCCTTTGACCAATACGTACTCAGGGCCTAGTTTCAAGATTTCTTCGGCTGCTTGTTCCATCTCATCCTTAACAAGGATTTCTCTTCCAAGAATAACGCTTGCTTCACCTAAATTAGGTGTCAATATATGAGTCAATGGAAAAAGCTCGGACTTAATCACTTCAACCGTCTCTTGTTGTATCAACCTATCTCCGCTCGTAGCCACCATTACCGGATCAAACACTATTGGTATTTCAGGATATTTGTTCAACTCCTTTGCAATGGCCATCACCACCTCAGGTCTGCTGAGCATGCCAATTTTTATGGCTTTAGGAGCGATATCTGTAAGTATAGACTGAAGCTGAAGAACAATATGTATTTCAGGAATATCATGAATACCATAGACACCAAGGGTATTTTGAGCAGTTGTAGCAGTTATCACACTTGTCGCAAAGCAGCCCAAAGCAGACATCGTTTTTATATCCGCTTGAATTCCTGCCCCACCACCACTGTCTGAGCCAGCAATGGTCAAGACAGGTACATACTCTTTGTTTTGATGATTCATATCAAATGGCTTTCTCTATTTCATTTCTAATGGACGCAGCAGCTTTTTCAGGACTTTGCGCACTACAAATGGCTGAAACCACCGCCAAACAATCTGCACCTGCTTCAATTACCTGCTTTGCATTATCTATTTTTATATTCCCTATGGCTACCAATGGTTTGTCCGTCATCCTTTTGATACTTTGTATACCTTCCAAGCCCCACTCAGTGATTGTATCAGTTTTGGTTGGTGTGGAGAAAACAGGACTAATTCCATAATACCAAGCCTTTGATGCGTCTGAACTTTCCAGTTGATGAAGCTTTCCAATGGATAAACCAACAGGAAAGTTTTCTCCTAGTAATTCTTTGGCAATATCCATACTACTATCAGATTGACCAATATGCACCCCGTCCGCATTTACAGCTTCAGCAACGGACAAACTATCATTTACAATCAATGGCACATTATATTTGGCACAAATGTCTATTGTCCTTTGGGCTTTGGTAATAAAATCCCTTTCTAAAAGCTCTTTCTCTCTAATTTGAACAAGGTCTACACCTCCTTTAATCGCTTCCTCCAAAACCCAAAAGAAGTCCCTGCCCAAACAAGCCTTTTGGTCAGTTACCATATAAAGACGAAATGGAAATGTCATTTTAGTCTTCACGATGTTTTACTTTAGCCAATTGATTAACATGCCTGTCTTCTAGCTGATAAAGTGAATCATAAAAGTTCAGCTGGAGAGTGCCTGGTCCAGTGGAATTCTTTGCAGCAATCTCTCCAGATAACCCCATCAAAGTCATTCCGGATACAGTTGCTTGAAAATAGTCCTTTTCCACAGCCATAAAGGCAGCAATTAATGCAGTAGCTGTACATCCCATCCCTGTTACTTTCCCCATTAATTCATGTCCGTTTGCTATTTCCACCACCTTGTTTCCGTCTGTCACAAAATCCGTAGCGCCGGAAATACACACAATAGCTCCCGACTCCTTCGCAAGCTGCATCCCATAGGACAAAGCATCATCTGAGGAATGTGTACTGTCCACTCCTTTGGTTTGAACATTAGCTTTTGCCAAGGACATAATTTCTGAAGCATTTCCCCTGATTACATTAGGTTTAAAGCTTAGCAAACGGGTAAGAGTTTCATTTCTATAGGCCGTTGCACCTGCTCCTACTGGATCTAAAATCCATGGTGTATCGCGCTCATTGGCTTCCTTGACCGCCAACAACATGCTGTCCACCCAAAACTCATCCAAAGTCCCAATATTGACCGCCAAAGCCCCAGCTATGTTCACCATGTCTGCTACTTCCAATTTGGCGTGTGCCATGACTGGAGAAGCGCCAAGCGCCAATAAAGCATTGGCCGTATTGTTCATCACGACATAATTGGTAATGCTGTGCACCAATGGGGATTTTTCCCTCACTAATTTCAAATTCTTGATTATAGACTCCTTCATATCATCATCTTAAAAAACTTTAGGAGCCTTGCAAACCTGAACAGGATTACATTTGGAATACCATTAACTTTTTCCTTCGTCGGTGCTAACCGTTTCAGGTTCGAAGGGTATCATCTCAGTTCTAACATCCATCAGAACACCCCTAAAGTTTGATTATACGTGAAAGTACGACTTTAAATTGACCACTCAAAAGTTGGGATCATCAATTATTAAGAAAAGCAAGATGCAGCTATTTCATATGACCTTAGTCTGTCTTTATGGTCATAGATATGAGAACAGATCATGATTTCATCCACTTGAACCAACTCTTGAAATTTAACAAGATCACTTTTAACCGAGGATGCCGACCCCACAAAGGAACAGGCCATCATTTGGTTAATGGCAGCAGCTTCATCTTGGGACCATAATCCATTCACGGATTCGACAGGTTTTTTCAAGGGGTAGGACTTTCTTCTAACTATCCCCAAAGCCATCTGGTAAAAAGAAGTCGCTAGACTATGTGCTTTTGCCTCTTCATCGGCAGCAATAACATTTACACAAGAAATTACATAGGGCTCAGCAAGATACTCAGATGGCTGAAAATTCTCTTTGTAATAGCTTATGGCATCAAGGAATTGAGCAGGAGCAAAATGACTGGCAAAAGCATATGGCAATCCTTTTTTAGCAGCCAATATTGCACTGCTCATGCTACTTCCAAGCAGATAAATTGGGATTTCTAACCCTTCTCCTGGTATTGCTCTAACTTTCCCATCAATATTTTCATCTGACAGATACATCTGCAATTCCTCTAAATCATTGGGGAATTCTTCAACTGTTTCAAGTCTATCTCTTCTTAAGGCTCTCGCAGTCACTTGGTCTGTTCCAGGAGCTCTTCCCAACCCCAAGTCAATTCTATTTGGATACAAGGTGGCCAATGTCCCAAATTGTTCCGCTACCATTAAAGGAGCATGGTTTGGAAGCATTATCCCACCTGACCCCACTCTGATAGTCTTGGTCTTTGCAGCCACATGCCCAATCAGCAATGCTGTTGCTGAGCTTCCTACATTGGCCATATTGTGATGCTCCGCCAGCCAAAATCTGCTATAACCTAAACCTTCTACATGTATCGCTAAATCTTGACTTCTGTCAAATGCATCTCTCGCGTCATACCCTTCTCTAATTATTGCTAAATCTAGAACGGAAAAATCCGTTTGGTTAAGCTTCTTGCCCATTTTTATCTTTACTTTTCTAAACTTACTTTCCAACGGTTTTGATCGAATATTCGTTCTATAATTATGATTTTATTGGAATAAAAAAGCCGAAATTTTACATGGTAAAATTTCGGCTTTTAGCTATTTGCTTAAAACAATTTATCCAAACAAATCTGAACTCAAATATCGATCTCCCCGATCACAAGTAATGCAAACAATGACACCAGAATCAAGCCTTTCAGCCAATTTCACCGCAGCATGTAAAGCTCCTCCACTACTCATTCCAGCCAGAATACCTTCTTCTTTGGCCATCCTTCTTGTCATCTGAGTTGCTTCCTCTTGACTTACATCAATGATCTGATCCACTCTTGAAGATTCATAAATCTTAGGTAAAAACTCTGGAGACCACCTTCTTATGCCCGGAATACTCGATCCATCTGTAGGTTGGGTTCCTACAATTTGAACTGAAGGCTTTTGCTCTTTCAAATACCTTGACACCCCCATAATGGTACCTGTAGTTCCCATTGCAGAAACAAAATGGGTAATTTCACCATTTGTATCTCTGAGAATTTCTGGACCTGTCCCTTCATAATGTGCTTTGTAATTATCTGGATTGGCAAATTGATTCAGGATATAGTAACCTTCATTTTCAGCCATTTCTTCAGCCAAAGTACGAGAATATTCAATGGTTTTAGCAGCAGGGGTTAGGATCACCTTTGCGCCGTAGGCCTCCATAGAAACCACTCTTTCTTTTGTGGAGTTATCAGGCATGATTAAAGTCATGTCCACTCCCAACACCTTGGCAATCATAGCCAGTGCAATCCCCGTATTCCCACTGGTAGCCTCTACCAACTTATCTCCAGGCTTAACATCACCTCGATCCAAGGCACTTTTTATCATACTAAATGCAGCCCGGTCTTTCACACTTCCCCCTGGATTTTGCCCCTCTAGTTTACAGAAAATCTTTACTTTAGGATTGGTGGGAATATGTTCTAACTCCACTAAAGGAGTATTTCCAATCAACTCAAACAATTTCATTTAAGCATCATTTTTAAAAATGTACATATCCGTGGTCTCTGCACTGGCATCATACATTTTGGTTTGGTAATATATCTTACTTTTTGCGGGAATGCTTTTGGTCAACCATACATTTCCTCCAATCACACTACCTGCTCCAATAACCGTTTTTCCTCCCAATATGGTTGCTCCAGCATAGATCACCACATTATCTTCAATAGTTGGGTGACGTTGAATATCAGCATCCTCTTTATTGACACTCAATGCACCTAAAGTAACACCCTGATAGATTTTGACATGATTTCCTATTATCGTAGTCTCCCCGATAACCACTCCAGTTCCATGATCTATGCAGAAATACTTACCAATCTTGGCTCCCGGGTGGATATCTATTCCTGTTTTGCTATGCGCAAACTCTGTAATCATCCTAGGAATTAACCTTACGCCTTGCTGATGCAAAAGATGCGCAATCCTGTAGGCCGCTATGGCATAAAAACCGGGATAACTTCTGATCACCTCCGTCTTTGACTTGGCAGCAGGATCCCCTTCATACATCGCCTCAATATCATCATGTACAGCATCATAAACAGCCTCTAGACCATCAAAAAAGTCAAATGCTGCCTGATCACTATCCTTGCCCACCAGCTTCTTATTTCTGCCCAAAATTCCTTGCAGTTGAATTTTGTAATAGTTCAACTTATCGTCCACTTCGTGTTCATCCTGAAGTACATTTATCGCGTATTCAGGGAACAATACTCCAAGTACTCCTTCAAAAAACTCATGGACAATTCTAGGAGAAGGACAGTCAGGGCACTGCTTGTGCGCTGCGTAGATTTTGTTGATAAAAGATTTATTGAAATCCATTGAAAAACTATTGCTGTTAAAGAACAAAACCAGCCCTGATCACATATGGTTCAGTATAGATCAAATTTTGATTGTCATAGAGGACATTATATAGTAAGGTAAAGTTCATACCTCCTCGTCTTCCAAAAGGAATGAAATATCCACCTCCTAAAAAAAGTCCTGGCACCCACTCTCGTTCAGAAAAGACATTATTGTTATTGTCATATCGGTATGCTTCTACATTTAAAGTTTCATATTCGGCATGAGCAAACAAATTAGGCAAGACATTATAACGGTTAAAAATTCTTCCGCCATAAACATTTGAAGAAGAACCAAAATCTTTGTATTTCAAATATTGGTATGTAAGTCCCAAACCAGCAGAATACTTATCTGTAATCATCACCCCTACAAGTGGGGAAACATCCACATAAGTAATATAGCCAAACTGTAATCCCAGGTTTCCTCCAAAATAAAGTCGCTCACTAAAAGGAATCTGATCATTCTCATCATAATAAATTTCTTTTTGGGCCAATGCCTTTTCTGAGAGTCCTAAAAGCATCCACAAAAAAATTGCAGAAAGCACAACTTGTTTACTCATCGATGATAACATATAAATCTTCAGTTTTTTTCTTCATTAAGTATCTTTCACGAGCAAACTTTTCCAAAAGTTCATAATTGCTGAGTAATTCTTCTCGCTCTTCCTTTATTTTCCTTTTGCGTTCCATATAAAAATCCCTCTGATCTTCAAGTTTGGATAATTTTGAACGCAAGGTAAACTGGCTGATGATATCATTTGTATCAATAAAAACCATCCATACGATGAAAAGGACAGTGAAAATAAAATAAAAATTCTTGGTGTATTTGAGGTACTTTCCCATGGCTTTGAAAGTTTAATTGGAACAAATATAGGGAATAGAAATGACTAACGATCCAGTAACTTTATACAAAATAGGCAAGGAATAGCACAAAACCATAAGTTTCAAAGGATATAAAACAAAAAAGCATCCGCCAAGGCGGATGCTTCTAAAACATAAAATGCTTTATATTATTTTCCTGGAAAATAGGCTGTTTCAGCCAATAACTCTTCAATTCTAAGCAATTGGTTGTACTTCGCCATTCTATCAGAACGAGAGGCTGAACCAGTTTTGATTTGACCTGTATTGCAAGCAACAGCCAAGTCAGCAATAGTAGAATCTTCAGTTTCTCCAGATCGGTGAGACATTACAGCTGTAAATCCAGCCTTGTGAGCCAAATCAATGGCATCCAAAGTCTCAGTCAAAGTACCGATTTGGTTTACTTTGATCAAGATAGAGTTAGCCGACTTTTCTTCGATACCTCTTTTCAAGAACTTCACATTGGTTACAAAAAGATCATCTCCTACCAATTGAACTTTATCTCCAATTTTGGCAGTCAGCATTGCCCAACCTTCCCAATCTTCTTCAGCACATCCATCTTCGATAGAATCTATTGGATATTTTTCAGTCAACTCAGCAAGGTATTCTACTTGACTGGCTCTATCTCTGGCTACGCCACCTTCTCCTTCAAACTTCTTGTAGTTATACGTGTCGTTTTCGAAGAACTCTGAAGACGCACAGTCTAGTGCAATAGTAATGTCAGATCCTGCTTTATACCCAGCCTTAGAGATCGCATCCAAGATACACTCCAATGCTTCCTCAGTACCTCCAGAGAAGTTTGGTGCAAATCCACCTTCATCTCCAACTGCTGTACTAAGTCCTTTATCATGAAGAATTTTCTTCAAATTATGAAATACCTCAGCACCCATTCTCATAGCTTCAGAGAAAGTAGGGGCACCAACAGGACGAATCATAAATTCTTGGAAAGCGATAGGTGCATCAGAGTGAGAACCACCGTTGATGATGTTCATCATTGGAACAGGTAAGGTCTTAGCATTCACTCCTCCCACATATCTGAACAATGGAAGTCCTAAATCATCAGCCGCAGCTTTTGCAACTGCTAGGGAAACTCCTAGAATGGCATTAGCTCCGAGCTTAGACTTGGTATCTGTTCCGTCCAAATTGATCATGATCTCGTCAATTCCTCGTTGATCAAAAACAGATTGACCTATCAATTCTGGTTGAATGATTTCATTAACATTCTCAACAGCTTTCAAAACTCCTTTCCCCAGGTACTTTCCTTTATCTCCATCACGAAGTTCTACGGCTTCATTAACACCTGTAGAAGCTCCACTAGGTACTGCTGCCCTTCCAAATGCTCCACTGTCAGTAAGTACATCTACTTCCACAGTAGGGTTACCCCTGGAATCTAAAATTTGTCTAGCATGAATTGCTTGTATCAATGTCATAATACTAAAAGGTTTATAGGTTGTTTCAATTATTGTTGATTAAAGAAATAAAGTCATCAAACAAGTACCTTGAGTCGTGTGGCCCTGGAGAAGACTCTGGGTGATATTGTACAGAAAAAGCTGGACGATCTTTTAATTTGATTCCTGCTACTGTATTGTCATTTAAGTGAACGTGAGTTATCTCCACCGATGGATTATTCTCTGTATCTTCTCTCACCACATTAAATCCATGGTTTTGGGAAGTAATCTCACTTTTTCCACTTAGTATATTTTTGATCGGATGGTTTAACCCTCGATGACCATGGTGCATTTTGTAAGTCTTGATACCCACTGCTTCAGCCAATAACTGGTGTCCCAAACAAATACCAAATACTGGCTTGTTTAATGCTAGGATTTCCTTGATAGTATCTACAGCGTAATCCATTACTGCTGGATCACCTGGTCCATTCGATAGGAAATATGCATTTGGGGCCCATGCTTCCATTTCCTGTAAGGAAGTCTTAGAAGGAAAAACCTTGCAATAAACACCTCTATCTACAAGGTTTCTAAGGATATTCTTTTTGATACCAAAATCCAAACATGCTACCTTGATAGATGCATTCTCATTACCTACAAAGTAAGGCTCTTTCGTACATACTTTGGAAGACAATTCCAAACCAGCCATATCAGGAACTTTGTCCAGTTCTTTCTGCAAGTCTTCTAAATTGTCAAACTCAGAACTGATAATGGCGTTCATCGCTCCTTTTGAACGGATATGTTTAACGATCTTACGAGTATCCACATCTGCAATGCCAGTAATACCATTGCTTATGAGATAATCGTTCAATGACTGAGAGGCATCTAACCTACTATAAACTTCCGAAAAACTATTTACTACGATTCCGGCAATAGTAGCTGAATCAGATTCTACTTCAGTATCGATCACCCCATAGTTACCAATATGAGGTGTAGTATTGACGATGATTTGGCCAGTATAAGAAGGGTCAGTATAAATTTCCTGATACCCAGTCATACCTGTATTAAAGCAGATTTCACCGCCATTAGTACCATGTTTACCAATTAGGGTCCCGTGAAATACGGTACCATCTTGAAGAAGGAGGGTTGCTTTTTGTTTGTCCATTTATTGAAATTGAATGCCCAAATTTAAGGATTTTATCACTAAGAGACAGGATAATTTTCAAAAGGATAATAAAAAAGGGATTGAACCAAAGCCCAACCCCTCTTTATATTTAATATAATGAATGCATTTATTATTCAGACTTTTCAGTTTCTGAACCTGCATCGCTATCTGCTGCTTTATCTTCAGAAGCACCAGCATCTTCTGCTTTAGCTTCTGTAGCACCGGTTGCCTCAGCCGATTTACCAGTACCTCTACGGCTTCTTCTGGTTTTCTTAACTTCTGGCTTAGCTTCTTTCAACATCAATTCGTTGAAATCAACCAATTCGATGATACACATTTCAGCATTATCACCAAGACGGAATCCAGTTTTAATGATTCTGGTATATCCACCTGGTCTATTAGCTACTTTCTCAATTACTTCACCAAACAAAGCTTTGATAGCTTCTTTGCTTTGCAAATAAGAAAATGCAATACGTCTGTTATGCGTAGTATCTTCTTTGGCTCTAGTCACTAGAGGCTCTACATATTTTCTCAACTCCTTGGCCTTGGCAAGCGTAGTAGAAATACGCTTGTGAAGAATCAGAGAGGCAGCCATGTTAGAAAGCATAGCTTTCCTATGAGAAGCCTTCCTGCCAAGGTGATTAAATTTCTTACCGTGTCTCATCTTTTATTATTCTTCGTCAAGTTTATACTTAGATATGTCCATGCCGAACTGTAGTCCTTTTTCTTGGATCAATTGTTCCAATTCAGCAAGGGATTTTTTACCGAAGTTTCTGAATTTCATCATATCAGAAATCTCCAATCTTGCTAAGTCTCCCAATGTTTTCACATCAGCAGCTTTCAAGCAGTTAAACGCCCTAACAGAAAGATCAAGATCGCTAAGCGGAGTCTTTAACAACTTACGCATATGCAAGAATTCTTCATCAATCGGCTCAGGTGAATCTCCACCTGGAGTATCAATAACCATTGTTTGGTCAGAGAACAACATGAAATGTTGGATAAGGATCTTTGCAGATTCCTGCAACGCTTTCTCTGGGTGAATAGAACCGTCTGTAGTTACTTCAAGAATCAACTTCTCAAAGTCAGTCTTTTGCTCTACCCTTGTGTTCTCCACGCTGTACTTTACATTCTTGATAGGAGTAAAGATCGCGTCAATCGGAATAACTCCGAACACCTGCTCCTTAGGCTTAGACTCTTCTGCAGGAAGGTATCCTCTACCTTTTTCTACAGTAAGCTCGATTTCAAAGCTCTTAGAGTCGTCCAAGTGGCAGATAACCAAATCTGGGTTCAAAACCTCAAATGAAGAGGTGAACTTAGCGATATCTCCAGCTGTAAACACATCTTGATTCTTGACTTCCACAGTAATCTTACCATCTATAGAGTCGTGGATTTTCTTAAACCTAACCTGCTTAAGGTTAAGAATAATATCAGTAACGTCTTCCACAACGCCTTCAATAGTAGAGAATTCATGAACTACACCAGGTAATTTCACCGAGGTGATGGCGTAGCCCTCTAGGGAAGAGAGCAAGATTCTTCTCAGCGCATTACCAATTGTAACCCCGTAACCTTTTTCGAGTGGTTTAAAGGTGAATAAGCCGTGGAAGTCATCAGCTTTTTCCATCACCACTTTTTCGGGCATTTGAAATGCAAGTATGGACATATCAATAGTTCTTTTAAGTCAGAAAGTTTAGTTATTACTTAGAGTATAGTTCGACGATAAGTTGTTCCTTGATATTCTCAGGGATATCCTCTCTTACAGGGATACTTACAAACTTACCAGCTAACGAATTATTATCCCACTCTAACCATGAGTAGCGATTTGCTCTACCCGCAAGACTAGCAGTAATTGCTTCAAGAGACTTAGATCTCTCTCTAACAGATACAATGTCACCAGGCTTCAAAGTATATGATGGAATGTTAACCAATTCACCATTTACCAAGATATGCTTGTGAGAAACTAATTGTCTTGCTCCTCTACGAGTTGGAGCGATACCCAATCTGAAAACAGTGTTATCCAGACGAGCTTCCAACAATTGTAGAAGGTTCTCACCTGTAATACCTTGCTTTCTGGAAGCGATATCAAACATTTTTGAGAATTGTCTCTCCAAAACGCCGTAGATGTATTTTGCTTTTTGCTTTTCAGCAAGCTGAATAGCATATTCTGATTGCTTCTTTCTTCTACCTCTTCCGTGTTGACCAGGAGGATAGTTTTTCTTCTGAAGTGCCTTGCTTTGTCCTTCTATAGGCTCTCCGAATTTTCTAGAAATTTTCGCTTTTGGACCTCTATATCTAGCCATTCTTATTTCTTAGTTAAATTAAACTCTTCTACGTTTAGGAGGACGACAACCATTGTGAGGAAGCGGAGTCACATCTATAATCGTAGTTACATCAAGACCTACATTTTGCAATGTTCTGATAGCAGATTCTCTACCAGCACCAGGACCTTTTACAAACACTTCAATTTTTCTCAAGCCAAGGTCATATGCTACTTGTCCACAGTTCTGTGCTGCCATTTGAGCTGCATAAGGAGTGTTCTTTTTAGAACCTCTGAAGCCCATTTTACCGGCAGACGCCCATGAAATCACCTGACCTGCATTGTTGGTAATGGAAATGATGATGTTGTTAAAAGAAGCTTTGATGTGGGCTTGGCCTACAGCTTCAACCTTAACAACTCTCTTTTTTCCTTTAGCTTTATCGTTTCTTCTCTGAGCCATAATCTATATCAAGATTTATTTAGTTGCTTTCTTCTTGTTAGCAACAGTCTTTCTCTTACCTTTTCTAGTTCTAGCGTTGTTCTTAGTCTTCTGACCTCTTACAGGAAGTCCTTTTCTGTGACGAAGACCTCTGTAACAACCAATATCCATCAATCTTTTGATGCTCAACTGTATCTCAGATTTCAAAACACCTTCAGTCTTGAATTCTTCTGCGATAATATTTCTAATAGCGGTAGATTCATCATCTGTCCACTCACCGGCTTTTTTATCAAACGATATTCCTGCTTTTGTAAGGATCGCTCTAGCAGAGCTTCTACCTATACCAAAAATATAGGTCAAGCCAATCTCACCGCGCTTATTGTCGGGAATGTCAACACCTGCAATTCTTGCCATAATTTTTAACCTTGTCTTTGTTTAAACTTAGGATTCTTCTTGTTGATGACGTAAAGCTTTCCTTTTCTTCTGATCACTTTACAGTCTACACTTCTCTTCTTAATAGATGCCTTAACTTTCATGACATTTTATTTATATCGATATACAATTCTGCCTTTTGAAAGATCGTATGGAGACATTTCTAACTTAACTCTATCTCCAGGGAGGATCTTAATGTAATTCATTCTCATTTTACCGGAAATATGAGCAATCAATTGATGTCCATTCTCCAGTTCCACTTTAAACATAGCGTTAGATAACGCTTCTATTATAGTACCATCTTGCTCGATAGATGCTTGTTTAGCCATATTTAGAATTTAAAATTTTCTTCTATGTATTGATGCGTAGTTAGTATTTCTGTCCTATCTTCAAATATCGCTACGGTATGCTCATAATGCGCCGAAGGCTTTCTGTCAGCAGTTCGGATAGTCCATCCATCTCTTTCTTGGACGACATTCCTTGTGCCTAAGTTGACCATTGGCTCAATGGCTATTACCATCCCGTCTTTCAATAAAGGACCACTTCCTTTTTTCCCATAATTAGGAACCTCTGGGGATTCGTGAAGACTCTTGCCAACTCCATGTCCTACAAGCTCCCGAACTACCGTGTAGCCCTTGGCTTCTACAAACTTTTGTATGGCATTGCCTACATCACCGATCCTGTTCCCAAAAACAGCCTTTTCAATACCGAGATACAATGACTCTTTTGTTGCTTTGAGCAACGACAATACTTTTGTGGAAACTTCACCGACAGGGTAAGTATAAGCGGAATCGCTATGAAAACCTTGGTGAAAGACTCCACAATCTATTGAGATTATATCGCCATCTTTCAAAACATAATCACTTGGAAAACCGTGAACGACTACTTCATTCACGGAAATACAAAGTGAGGCGGGAAAACCATTGTATCCTTTAAAAGAAGGTACACCTCCGTGATCCCGTATAAATTCTTCAGCTATTTTATCTAAGTAAGAGGTCTTTACCCCTTCCTTTACAAGTTTGGCTACTTCACCGTGAGCCTTACCTAATATTTGAGCACTCTCCTTTATTAACTGGACTTCCTCAGAAGTCTTGTAATGTATCATATTATGCTACTGCGTAATTAGAAGGATTGTTCTTCATGTTGCCACTTTTCATCATTCCTTCATAGTGTCTCATCAATAGATAACTTTCGATTTGTCTTAAAGTATCCATGATTACACCCACCATAATCAAAAGAGAAGTACCTCCATAGAATTGGGCAAATTGGTTACCCACTCCAGCGATCATTGCAAAAGCAGGCATAATTGCAACCAGTGCCAATAATACTGCTCCTGGCAAGGTAATTCTAGAAATGATGTTATCTATAAAGTCAGCGGTTGGAGCACCCGGTTTCACACCAGGAACAAAACCACCATTTCTTTTCATATCTTCAGCAATCTGTTCAGGGTTAACCGTAATTGCCGTGTAGAAGAATGTGAAAAGGATAATCATAATGGCAAACACCAAGTTATACTGCCAAGAAGTCGGATTACTAAAAGTACTTCCAATATAATTGGCAATATCACTTTCTGATGACCAGACTTGAGCAATCAAAGCAGGTACAAACATCAAGGATTGCGCAAAGATAATTGGCATAACTCCTGAAGCATTCACTTTGATAGGGATATACTGACGCTGACCACCATAAACCTTACCTCCTACTACTTGTTTAGCATATTGAACTGGAATTCTCCTAGTAGCTTCTGTTAAGGCAACTACCCCAACCACCACAAAGAAAAGAACCGCAGCTTCGATCAATAACAACAGCATGCCTGATGTACCTTTAGATACTGTTTCAGCGATAATCGCCCCAGGTAAGCTTGATATGATACCGATCATGATCAGCATTGAAATCCCGTTTCCAATTCCTTTTTCGGTAATTTTTTCTCCTAGCCACATGCAGAACATGGTTCCAGAAACCAATAATACCAAAGAACTGAATACGAACAATACATTGCTCACCATAATCGCTTCAGCAGGAATTGTAGCCTTGATATAACCTATGCCTTGAGCCAAAGTGATCAGAATCGTTAATACCCTTGTAATTTGATTGATTCTTTTCCTTCCTGACTCACCTTCCTTTTGAAGTTTTTGGAAATAAGGAACTCCAACAGTTAATAATTGCAACACAATGGAAGCAGAAATATAAGGCATAATACCTAATCCAAAGATAGAAGCATTACTAAATGCTCCTCCCAAGAACGTATCGATCAAACCAAATATCCCCTCTGAAGAGGCTCTAAGTTGGCTCGGATCTACTCCTGGTAATACGATGTAAGAACCCAATCTGAATACAATCAGAAAACCGATTGTATTCAGGATACGGATCCTTAAATCTTCAATAGAAAAGATATTCTTAACTGTTGAGATAAATTTTTTCATTTGTTAAATCTTGTTAACAGTTCCGCCCAGTTTTTCGATGGTTTCTGTAGCAGAAGCTGAGAAATAATGTGCACTTACGTTTAATTTCGCCGTAAGTTCGCCTCTTCCTAGGACTTTTACAACATCTTTTTTAGAAACCAATCCATTTTCTACCAAAGTATCAAATGTAACAGTATCAGTATTAAGCTTTTCAGCTACTGATTGTAATACATCTAAATTAATTGGTTTGCATTCGATTCTATTAAGACTCTTGAAGCCAAACTTAGGAACTCTTCTTTGAAGTGGCATCTGACCACCTTCAAAACCCAATTTCCGGCTATAACCAGATCTTGATTGAGCACCTTTGTGACCTCTTGTAGAAGTTCCTCCTCTACCAGACCCTGTACCTCTACCGATTCTTTTTCGGCTTTTTACAGAACCTTTAGCGGGTTGTAATGTATGTAGTTTCATAATTAGGCTTCCTCCACTTTTACAAGGTGACTAACTTTTCTTATCATTCCAGAAATCTGAGGAGTATTTTCTACTTCTACAGATTTGTTGATTTTACCAAGTCCCAAAGCAACGATAGTTGCTTTTTGGTTCTTTGGTCTATTGATCGTGCTTTTGATTTGCGTTACTTTTACCTTCGCCATGATCTTACCCGTTAAATACTTTTGATAATTTAACACCACGTTGTTGTGAAACCGCGATAGCATCTCTCACTTGAGACAAAGCATCAATGGTAGCTTTAACCACGTTGTGAGGGTTTGAAGATCCTTTGGACTTAGCCAATACATCTGTAACACCAGCACTTTCCAATACAGCACGCATCGCACCACCAGCTATAACTCCAGTACCTGGTGCAGCTGGCTTAATCAATACCAAACCACCACCGAATTTACCGATAGCTTCATGAGGAATAGTTCCTTTCAAGATCGGCACTTGTACCAAACTCTTCTTAGCGTCCTCTATACCTTTGGTAATAGCATCGGTAACCTCATTAGCTTTTCCTAAGCCGAATCCCACGATACCGTTACCATCTCCTACAACTACTATAGCAGAAAAAGAGAATCTTCTACCACCTTTCACTACTTTTGCTACTCGGTTGATAGCTACTACTTTTTCTTTAAGCTCTGTATCTGTTGCCCTAATGGGTTTTTTTCTTAACTGGGACATAATTAATTAAAATTTAAGGCCACCTTCTCTTGCACCTTCGGCAAGAGCTTTTACATTACCATGATATAAGTAGCCACTTCTATCAAAAACTACTTCTGTGAATCCGCCTGCTACTGCACGCTCTGCCAACTTTTTACCTACTTCTTTAGAAACAGAAACATTAGCATTTTCCTTAGCACCAAGCTCCTTAGAAGAAGCTTGTGCTAGCGTGTGACCTTTAAGGTCGTCAATTAGTTGAGCGTATATTCCCGTATTACTTTTAAATACGGACAAACGAGGTCTTTTATCAGTACCAGAAATTTTCTTTCTGATGCTTCTCTTGATCCTAAGTCTTCTTGAATTCTTATTAAAAGCCATCTCTCAATTATTTTTTAGCGGCAGTTTTACCAGCCTTACGTCTAATTTGCTCTCCTACAAAGCGGATACCTTTACCTTTGTATGGCTCTACTTTACGTAGGGACTTGATTTTAGCGGCTACTTGCCCGATCAATTCCTTATCAATACCCTCTAGGGTTACCAATGGGTTTTTACCCTTTGGTGTCTCAGCGTTCACTTTAATATCTTCAGGAAGAGCAAAAAAGATACTGTGAGAGTAACCAAGAGAAAGCTCTAACACTTGTCCTTGATTAGCGGCTTTGTAACCTACACCCACTAGTTCTAATTCTTTTTTGTAACCTTCACTTACACCAACAACCATGTTGTTGATCAAAGAACGATACAGGCCATGAAGTGACTTATGTCTCTTCGATTCTGTTGGTCGGGTCAACACTACTTGATTGTCTTCCACCGCAACGGCAATGTCGGGATTCACATCCTGAGATAGTGTACCTTTGGGACCTTTAACAGTAACAACATTTCCTGTTGCCACGTCTACAGTAACACCCGCTGGTAGATTTATTGGTTTTTTACCTATTCTTGACATAACGGTATTATTAATATACGTAACAAAGCACTTCCCCGCCGATACCTTCGGTACGGGCTTCTTTATCAGTCATCACACCTTTAGAGGTGGAGATAATCGCAATTCCTAGGCCGTTGATTACTCTAGGAAGTTCATTTTTAGGTGCGTATTTTCTTAGACCTGGCTTACTTACTCTAGAAAGACTAACGATGGCATTTTGCTTAGTAGCAGGGTTGTACTTCAAGGCAATTTTAATTGTTCCTTGAGGTCCATTGTCCTCGAACTTATAGTTCTGGATATAACCCTTATCATGAAGCACCTTCGTAATCTCCTTCTTGATATTAGAAGCAGGTATCTCAACGATACGGTGAGAAGCCTTTATGGCATTTCTCAACCTGGTCAAATAATCAGCTATTGGATCAGTCATATTAATATAAGTCTAACTGCACGCTCTTTCGGGCGTGCAAAGTTACACATTGATTCTTAGAATAAAAACTTTAATCTGATTTTTACCAGCTCGCCTTAGTTATACCAGGAATTTTCCCTGCAGAAGCCATTTCTCTAAAGGTAACCCTATTGATACCAAACTTCCTCATATAACCTTTAGGACGGCCAGTCAATTTACATCTGTTGTGTAGTCTTACCGGAGATGCATTTTTAGGCAGTTTATCCAGTGCTTCATAGTCACCAGCTGCTTTCAATTCAGCTCTCTTCTTGGCATATTTTGCTACAAGACGTTCTCTTTTTCTTTCACGAGCTTTGATCGACTCTCTTGCCATAATTATTCTTCTTTATTATTATTTACAAAAGGCATCCCGAAAGCTTTCAACAAAGCATAACTCTCTTCATCTGTATCGGCAGTAGTCACGAACGTGATGTCCATACCAGAGATTCTGTTCACTTTCTCAATGCTGATTTCTGGGAAAATAATCTGCTCAGTGACACCTAGGGTATAATTACCTCTACCATCGAATCCTTTGTCGCTGATACCTTTAAAGTCCCTTACACGTGGAAGTGCCACAGTAGTCAACCTATCAAGGAATTCATACATCTTGTCTCCTCTAAGGGTTACTTTAGCACCAATTGGCATTCCATCTCTCAACTTAAAGTTGGAGATAGAGTTCTTGGCTTTAGTAGCGACCGCTTTCTGACCAGTGATCAATGAAAGTTCTTCTACACCTTGGTCTACCAATTTCTTATCTGCAACAGCCGCACCGATACCTTTGTTAAGGACAATTTTTGTCAACTTAGGTACCTGCATTACTGTTTTATATTGGAACTTCTCCTTTAGGGCAGGAGCAATTTCCTTTAAATATTTATCTTTTACTCTAGGATTAGCCATTGATCACCTCCCCGGTTTTCTTAGAATATCTAACTAATTTTCCATTTTCACCTGGCTTCTTACCTGTTCTGGTAGCTTCACCAGTTTTAGGATCTACAAGCATAAGGTTACTTGCGTGAATGGCAGCTTCTTTCTTTTCGATACCTCCTTGAGGGTTGTTTGCTGTAGGTTTCACATGCTTAGTTACCATGTTAAGTCCTTCAACAATCGCTCTGCCCTTCTCCAAGTTTACCGAAAGTACTTTACCAGTCTTACCTTTATCATCACCTGATAATACTTTTACAGTATCACCAGTTTTGATGTGCAATTTTGGTTGCATATTCTTTTTTCTTTCCATGATTACAATACTTCAGGGGCCAAAGATACGATCTTCATAAATTGCTTCTCTCTCAGCTCTCTTGCTACAGGACCAAAGATACGAGTACCTCTTGGCTCATCGTTATTGTTCAAAAGAACAGCTGCGTTATCTTCAAAGCGGATATAAGATCCATCTTTTCTTCTAACTTCTTTTCGAGTTCTTACGATCACCGCTTTAGAAACGGTACCTTTTTTCATATTGCTGGAAGAAAGAGCAGACTTTACCGTCACGACAACTTTATCTCCGATAGAGGCATATCGCTTACCGGTTCCTCCCAGTACTCGGATAACAAGCACTTCCTTGGCACCTGAATTATCCGCTACACTTAATCTGGATTCTGACTGTATCATGATTATTTAGCTCTTTCTAATATTTCTACTAATCTCCAACGCTTGTTTTTACTCAGCGGACGAGTCTCACTTATCTTAACGAGGTCTCCTTTTCCACACTCGTTATTCTCGTCATGAACCATAAATTTGGTAGTCTTAGCAACAAACTTACCGTAAATTGGGTGCTTAACCCTTCTTTCTACGGCTACAGTAATGGACTTGTCCATTTTGCTGCTGACTACTTTTCCTATTCTTTCTTTACGTAGATTTCTCTCAGTAGCCATTTTCTTATTATTTAGCTAGTTGTTTTGCAGTCAAGAAAGTCTTCAATCTTGCGATAAGCTTTCTTGTCTCACTTATTCTATTGGGATTCTCTATTGGAGAAATTGCATGTGCAAAACGTAACTTAGTTAGTTTCTCTTGCTCAGAGGCAATACGCTCAACGATTTCACTCTCGGAGAGTGCTTTGATTTCAGAGTTTTTCATAGTTCCTATTATCCTACGTAATCTCTACGCACTACAAATTTTGTACTCACTGGAAGCTTCTGCTGCGCTAGACGAAGTGCCTCTTGGGCCAACTCTTTGCTTACACCTGTAGCTTCAAAAAGGATAGTTCCCGGCTTGATTACTGCTACCCAGTATTCTGGAGCACCTTTACCTTTACCCATACGAACCTCAGCTGGTTTCTTGGTGATAGGCTTGTCAGGGAATATTCTGATCCATACCTGTCCCTCTCTCTTCATTGCTCTTGTCATGGCAATACGAGCGGCTTCAATTTGACGGGAGGTAATCCATCCTGCTTCTAAAGACTTGATGCCAAAGTTTCCGAAAGCGAGCGTATGCCCTCTTTGCGCGATGCCTTTGACACGGCCTTTTTGCATTTTTCTATATTTAGTTCTTCTTGGCTGTAACATGATTTCTCACTTATAGGGTGAAAATTAGTTATTTCTCTTTCTTCTCTTTGGTCCGCCTTCTCTTCTTCTTCTGCCTCCGGCTCCACCTGATTTTTCGTTGGCAATTCCAGCATTTGGAGAAAGATCTCTCTTACCGTAAACTTCACCTTTGAAAATCCATACTTTGATACCAATGATACCATAGATGGTGTTTGCTTCAGAAATAGCATAGTCGATGTCAGCTCTCAATGTATGCAAAGGAATTCTTCCTTCTTTGTACATTTCTGATCTTGCCATCTCAGCGCCACCAAGACGTCCTGAAAGTTTGATTTTGATTCCTTCAGCTCCTACTCTCATTGTAGCGGCAATAGATTGCTTCATTGCTCTTCTAAATGAAATCCTAGCTTGAAGTTGTTGAGCTATAGATTCTCCTACCAACTTGGCATCCAATTCAGGACGCTTGATCTCAAAAATGTTGATTTGAACATCCTTGCTGGTAAGCTTTTTCAGCTCTTCTTTAAGTTTATCGACTTCAGCTCCGCCTTTACCAATAACTACTCCTGGACGGGCAGTATGAATAGTAAGGGTGATTCTCTTAAGCGTTCTTTCGATGATAACTTTTGCAATGCCTCCTTTAGGGATTCTGGCATATACATATTTTCTGATCTTCTGATCCTCATATAGTTTGTCGGCAAAATCTCTGCCGCCGTACCAGTTAGAATCCCAGCCCTTAACGATACCTAGTCTAAGACCAATAGGGTTAACTTTTTGTCCCATATTCTAATCTTAATTAGCGTTTTCTTTTGTTTCTACTTCATCAGCGGTAACCTCAGCGTTGAAAGCATCAACTACTAGAGTCACATGATTTGATCTTTTACGAATTCTGTGGGCCCTACCTTGAGGAGCAGGTCTTAGTCTTTTCAACATACGACCACCGTCTACTTGAATTGTCTTAACGTACAAGTCAGCTTCTTCAAGTTTCGCATCTGGATTTTTTGCCTGCCAGTTTGCAATGGCAGAAAGCAAAAGTTTTTCCAACTTAATCGCACCATGGTTAGGTGTGAATTTCAATATACTCAAGGCGTTACCTACTCTCTGTCCTCTTACCAGGTCAGCTACAAGACGCATCTTACGAGGCGATGTAGGAACATTATTTAGTCTTGCTATTGCTTCCATGATTATCTCTTTCCTTTATCTTTTTTGGCAATGTGACCTCTAAAGTTTCTTGTAGGAGCAAATTCACCAAGCTTGTGACCTACCATGTTGTCTGTTACAAATACCGGAATGAACTTGTTTCCGTTATGCACAGCAAAGGTATGGCCTACAAAATCCGGAGAGATCATAGATCTTCTTGACCAAGTCTTGATTACAGACTTTTTGCCGGATTCGTTCATTGCATCTACTTTTTTGGCCAAGTGATGGGCTATATAAGGACCTTTCTTTAATGAACGTGCCATAATTATTTAGATCTTTTACTAACGATAAACTTATTTGAATACTTTTTAGGAGATCTGGTCTTCTTACCCTTGGATAGCAAACCAGTCCTAGATCTTGGGTGTCCTCCAGAGGAACGACCTTCACCACCACCCATTGGGTGATCGACAGGGTTCATAGCTACACCTCTTACTCTAGGTCTCTTTCCTAACCAACGGTTTCTACCAGCTTTTCCAAGCACCACGTTCATGTGATCCGCATTAGACACAGTTCCTATAGTAGCTGTACAAACACCTAGTACCAATCTCATTTCACCTGAAGGAAGTTTGATAGTAACATACTTACCTTCTTTGGCTACTAACTGAGCATAGCTACCAGCACTTCTTGCCAAAGCACCACCTTTGCCAGGCTTCAATTCCACATTGTGGATAATGGTACCCAAAGGAATGTTTTTCATCTGTAGGTTATTTCCTACTTCAGGAGCTACTGCTTCACCAGAAACTACTGTTTGACCTACTTCCAAACCTTCCGGTGCGATGATGTATGCCTTGGCACCATCAACGTAGTATAGCAATGCCAAACGTGCTGTTCTGTTAGGATCATACTCGATCGCTTTAACAGTAGCAGGAACATCATATTTATTACGCTTAAAGTCTACTACTCTAAGTCTTCTCTTATGACCACCGCCCAAATAGCGTGCAGTCATTTTTCCAGAGTTATTTCTACCACCTGATTTCTTCAACGGAGCCAACAATGACTTTTCTGGCTTTGATTTGGTGATCTCATCAAAAGCCGGAGCCATTCTAAATCTGGTACCGGGAGTTACAGGCTTTAATTTTTTAACTGCCATGATTCTGATTCAATTAAATTTCTCCGTAAAAGTCAATTACTTCTCCATCGGCTACTTGTACAATAGCTTTTTTGAAAGCATTGGTATAACCGGATACTACTTTACTTTTTGTGTATCTGGTCTTCTGCTTAGCTGCATAACGCATAGTCCTTACAGATACCACTTTTACACCAAACATTTTTTCAACGGCTGCTTTGATTTCTGGCTTCTTTGCAGTTTTCTCAACTACAAATCCGTAAACGCCACTTTCGTTCATCGCAGAAATCTTTTCCGTAATCAAAGGCTTTTTTAGTATATCCATTGTATTACTTCGTTAAAAGGGTTTCTAACTTACTTACTGAACCTTCACAAAGCACCAATGTATCAGCATGAAGCAAATCATAAGTATTCACGTCATTTACTGTTTTTACTTGTGCCTTTGGTAAGTTTCTACTTGACAAATAAACATTCTTGTTAGCTTCTGGAAGCACGAACAATGTCTTTTTATCCGCCAATGAAAGACCTGACAACAACGATACAAAGTTCTTGGTTTTGATAGAATCAAAGTTCACATCTTCCAATACTGTAAGACTGTTGTCCTGTACTTTGTAAGTAAGGGCAGACTTTCTTGCCAATTGTTTTACTTTCTTGTTCAACTTGAAAGAATAGTTTCTTGGTCTAGGACCGAATACTCTTCCTCCCCCTCTGAACAATGGAGATTTTATAGAACCAGCTCTGGCACCACCTGTACCTTTTTGTTTCTTGATTTTCTTAGTTGAGCCGGCTATCTCAGCCCTCTCTTTGCTCTTGTGCGTACCCTGTCTTTGGTTGGCCAAAAACTGCTTCACATCCAGGTAGATCGCATGATCATTAGGCTCGATCGCGAAAATGTCGTCAGAAAGACTCACCTTTCTACCTGTCTCTTCACCGTTATGTTTTAATACTGCTAATTCCATTTGATTACTTCTCTAAAATAACGAAAGAATTTTTTGGACCAGGGACAGAGCCACTTACCAAGATCAAGTTCTTTTCAGGATAGACTTTCAACACTTTAAGGTTCAAAACCTTCACGCGGCTACCGCCCATTCTACCTGCCATTCTCAAGCCTTTAAATACTCTTGAAGGCCAAGAACATGCACCGATAGAACCTGGGTGTCTTTGACGGTTGTGCTGACCGTGAGTCGCACCACCTACACCACCAAATCCGTGACGTTTTACTACACCTTGGAAACCTTTACCTTTAGAGGTACCGATAGCATCCACGAAGTCACCTTCACCAAATACCTCACCGGCTTTTACAGTTTTCCCTAAATCCACCTGACCTTCAAATTCAACTCTGAAGTCTCTGAATTCTACAACTTTCTGCTTAGGAGTGGTACCGGCCTTTTTAAAGTGACCTAGAAGTGGCTTAGGAGTGTTTTTCTCCTTACGCTCACCGTACCCCAACTGAACAGCGCTGTACCCGTCTGTTTCAACATTTTTTACTTGCGTCACTACGCAAGGACCAGCTTCTATTAACGTGCATGCAACATTACGTCCATCGGCACTGAAAATGCTAGTCATTCCTACTTTTTTACCTATTATTCCAGACATCTTCTGTTATATAATATAATTATGCTCAAGTATTTACACACTTGTGCCTTTTTAAGGACTGCAAAGTTAGTAATTTATAAACACCTAACAAATTACAACTTATATATTTTCAAACATTTACGAAAATATTCTTCTCTGCCTCACCTATTTAGCCCACTTTAGACCAAATATTATAGGTGAAATCCTTAACAAAAGAAAGACCTGTACTCTTAATGAGCACAGGTCTTTTAAACTTTCTAGGATATCAAGATCAAACTTTGATCTCTACATCAACACCACTTGGAAGTTCGATTTTCATCAAAGCATCCACAGTTTTGGAGCTATTAGAATAGATATCTACCAATCTTTTGTAAGTACACAATTGGTATTGGTCTCTTGCCTTCTTGTTTACGTGAGGTGATTTCAACACCGTAAACTTTTCTTTCTTAGTAGGCAATGGAATTGGACCAACCACAACCGCACCTGTAGTTTTCACAGCTTTCACGATCTTTTCTGATGACTTGTCCACCAAAGTGTGATCGTAAGACTTAAGTTTTATTCTTATTTTCTGATTCATTTCTTTTAAGTTTAGGCTTTAGCTCCTTTCACTTCGGCGATAACACCTTCAGCGATATTGTTTGGAACAGGCTCATAATGAGAGAATGTCAATGAGGCAGTTGCTCTACCTGATGAAATTGTTCTAAGGTCAGTGATATAACCAAACAACTCTGACAATGGTACAGCAGCTTTGATTACTGAAGAAGTACCTTTTGTATCCATACCTTTCATCAAACCTCTTCTTCTGTTCAAGTCACCAGTGATAGGACCTGTGTACTCATCTGGAGTAACCACATCTACTGACATTACTGGTTCAAGTAACTGAGGCTTGGCTTTCTTAGCAGCTTCCTTAAATCCAAGTCTTGCTGCCAATTCAAATGAAAGGGCATCAGAATCGACATCGTGGAAGGAACCGTGGAAAAGTCTAACTCTCATAGCCTCAACAGGGTATCCTGCCAATGGACCATTCTTCATAGCCTCTTGGAAACCTTTCTGCACAGCAGGGATAAATTCCTTAGGAATAACACCACCCACAATACCATTAACGAATTCCAAACCTGGCTTGATTTCTCCTGTCTCAGGATCAGCTTCTTTTGGTCCCAATTCGAATACGATATCGGCAAACTTACCTTTACCACCAGACTGCTTCTTATAAACTTCCTTATGCTCTACATTTCCGAACAAAGCTTCTTTATAAGCAACCTGAGGAGCACCTTGGTTTACCTCTACTTTAAATTCTCTCTTCAGACGATCCATAATGATATCAAGGTGAAGTTCACCCATACCTCTTAGGATAGTCTGACCGGTTTCATGATCTGTATTTACCTGCAAGGTAGGATCTTCTTCTACCAATTTGGCTACAGCCATACCCAACTTGTCAACGTCAGCTTGAGTCTTAGGCTCAATAGCATAACCGATAACAGGCTCAGGGAAAATCATGGATTCCAATACAACTTTGCGGTTTTCAGCACAAAGTGTATCACCAGTCTTAATATCTTTAAATCCAACTACCGCACCGATATCACCAGCTTCTAGTCGTTCGATTTGATTTTGTTTGTTAGCGTGCATCTGGAACACACGAGAAATACGCTCTTTGTTTCCAGAACGGCTATTGAATACATAAGAACCAGACTCTAATACACCAGAGTAAGCTCTTACAAAACAAAGACGACCTACGAATGGGTCAGTAGCAATTTTAAAAGCTAGACCAGCAAAAGGTTCGTTTCTATCTGGAGCGATAGAAATTTCTTTATCTTCATCTTCAAGATCGTGAGCGATGACGTTATCCTTATCCAAAGGAGAAGGAAGCAACTCCATCACCAAGTCAAGCATGGTCTGCACACCTTTGTTTTTGAAAGAAGATCCACAAACCATAGGAACGATCTTCATATCGATTACAGCCTTTCTTAGGGCAGTAAGAATTTCTTCCTCTGTAATAGAGTTTGAATCCTCAAAGAATTTCTCCATCAAAGACTCATCATACTCTGCTACAGCCTCCAATAAATGCTCTCTCCACTCAGCTGTCTCTTCCAAAAGATCTTCTGGAATCGGCACCTCTTCGAAAGTCATTCCAAAATCATCTTCATTCCAAACGATTGCCCGGTTGTTGATCAAATCAACTACACCTTTGAACTTGTCTTCTGAACCGATTGGGATTTGCAAAGGAACTGCATAGCTACCTAGCATTTCCTTTACTTGTTTACATACGTCAAGGAAGTTAGCACCAGCACGGTCCATTTTATTAACGAAACCGATACGGGCTACTTTATAATTATCAGCTAGTCTCCAGTTAGTTTCTGATTGAGGCTCAACACCATCAACCGCACTAAATAAAAACACAAGACCATCCAATACCCTTAGTGAACGGTTAACTTCTACTGTAAAGTCAACGTGACCTGGGGTATCAATGATGTTGATTTGATATTTTTTATCTCTGTATGGCCAGAAAACAGTAGTCGCAGCAGAAGTAATGGTAATACCTCTTTCTTGCTCCTGAGCCATCCAGTCCATTGTAGCTGCACCATCATGCACCTCACCAATTTTGTGGGATACACCAGAGTAAAAAAGAATACGCTCTGTGGTGGTGGTTTTTCCGGCATCGATGTGGGCAGCGATACCAATGTTTCTTGTTAATTTTAAATCTCTTGCCATCTTGTATTAAAATCTAAAATGTGAGAATGCTTTGTTGGCTTCTGCCATTCTGTGGGTATCGTCCTTCTTCTTAACAGCGGCACCTTCACCTTTAGAAGCAGCTATGATTTCACCAGCAAGTCTGTCCATCATAGTTTTTTCACCTCTTTTTCTGGCAAAAGTTATCATCCACTTGATACCTAGTGATGTTTTTCTTTCAGGTCTTACCTCCATCGGTACCTGGAAAGTAGCTCCCCCAACTCTACGACTCTTCACCTCTACAGATGGAGTAATATTGTTAAGCGCTTTCTTCCAAACCTCAAGACCATTCTCACCCAACTTCTCTTCTACTTTCTCAACAGCATCGTAGAAAATTCTGTAAGCAATACTCTTCTTCCCATCTACCATAAGACAGTTAACGAACTTGGTCACCAAAGTATCATTGAACTTCGGATCAGGAAGAATATATCTCTTTTTTGGTTTCGCTTTTCTCATTGTTCTGTTTGTTTTCTAATAATTATTTCTTGTCCTTAGGACGTTTCGCACCGTACTTGGAGCGACCTTGCTTACGGTCTTTTACTCCTGCAGTATCCAATGCACCACGGATGATGTGATAACGCACACCTGGAAGATCCTTCACACGACCACCTCTAATCAATACGATAGAGTGCTCTTGCAAATTGTGTCCTTCTCCTGGAATGTAAGCGTTCACTTCTTTTCCATTTGTCAATCTAACCCTGGCTACTTTTCTCATTGCCGAGTTAGGCTTCTTTGGTGTAGTCGTATACACCCTGGTACAAACACCCCTTCTTTGAGGACAAGCATCCAAAGCTCTTGACTTGGATTTTGACTCTAGAGTAGTTCTACCTTTTCTAACTAACTGTTGTATAGTAGGCATTAACTGAAAATTTATTTACTTCTTTAACATATGAAATTTGGACTGCAAAGGTAATCAAATAGGTAAAACAAACAAAATTAACAGGTTATATTTTAATTAAGCCTCTCCTAATGTCCCTCCAAAATTCATTGGGAACTCTGGAGTTTCAGTACCTGATTCAATTTTACCAAATGCATTCTCGTACTTATCTATATTATCTTTTAAGGCAGACAATAACCTTTTCGCATGATCAGGAGTCATGATGATCCTTGATTTCACCTTGGCTTTCGGCACACCTGGCATCAACCGAATGAAATCTATGACAAACTCAGAGTTGGAATGAGCAATCATTGCCAAATTAGAATAGATACCTTCTGCTACTTCCTCCGACAGCTCTACATTGATCTGCTGATTGCTTGGCCTTTTTTCGTCTTTATTATCTTCCATTATTACCTCAATTAAAAAAGGCCTGTATAAAAACAGGCCTTTTGTATAAAGCTTAATTCAAAATTACTTTACGGCTTCTTTTGTCTTGCGAGCACCTTTCTCCTTTTCAGTAGAGGATAGTCTTTCATAATCCTCTTTGGAACCTACAATGATATCTTTGAAATATCGCTGTCCAGTACCTGCTGGAATCAAGTGACCTACAATCACATTTTCTTTCAGACCGAGTAACTCATCACGCTTACCTCTGATGGCAGCTTCACTCAATACCTTAGTAGTTTCCTGGAAGGAAGCTGCTGAGATAAAGCTTTCAGTTCCCAAAGAGGAAGCTGTAATACCTTGAAGGGTTGGTTTAGATACCGCTGTTTCAGCATCTCTCACCTGTACCAATTTCAAGTCTTTACGCTTCAAGCTTGAATTCTCATCTCTAAGCCTTCTAGCTGTGATGATCATACCTGCTTTCAGGGTGGCAGAATCTCCTGGTTCCATGACAACTTTCTTATCAAGAATATTGTCATTTTCCTCACGGAAAGCCCACTTGTCAACTACTTGACCTTGAAGGAATCCAGTGTCGCCTGCATCAAGGATTTCAACTTTCTGCATCATTTGACTTACAATCACCTCAATGTGCTTATCGTTGATTTTCACACCTTGTAGTCGGTATACTTCCTGAATCTCATTCACCAAATATTCCTGAACTGCCGTTGGCCCTTTGATTGAAAGGATATCATTTGGTGTAATAGCTCCATCAGACAATGCCTCACCAGCTCTGATAAAGTCATTCTCCTGAACCAAGATGTGCTTAGAAAGAGAAACCATGTAACGCTTCTTCACACCATCCTTAGATTCAATAAAGATTTCACGGTTACCACGTTTGATACCTCCATAGGTTACCACACCATCAATTTCAGAAACTACTGCAGGATTTGATGGATTACGCGCTTCGAATAGTTCGGTTACCCTTGGAAGACCACCGGTAATATCTCTTGTTTTACCTACAGAACGAGGGATTTTAACAAGAATTTGACCAGCCCTTACTTTATCTCCTTCTTCCACTGCCAAGTGAGCTCCTACTGGAATGTTATATCCTTTGGTCTCCTCACCATAGTTTACCACTACAGCAGGGTTTTTGGTTTTATCTTTAGTATCGATAATTACTTTCTCTCTATAGCCAGTTTGATCATCGGCTACTTCCTTGTAAGTAATACCTTCAATAATCGAATCAAATGAAACCTCTCCATCAAATTCGGAAAGAATCACGGCATTATATGGATCCCAAGTACATAATGAATCTCCCTTACCAATCTTCTGACCATTCTTAACATTAAGTATCGCACCATAAGGAACGTGGTTAGACACCAAAGTCTTACCAGACTTAACGTCATTGATCTTGATCTCACCAGATCTACCCATAACGATAGATACAGGATCTCCATCTTTATTGGTGGAGTCAATCCATCTTAGCTCTTCCTCAAACTCAACAACACCTTCAAACTTGGCATTAATACTAGCTTCCACGGAAATGTTTGAAGCTGTACCACCAACGTGGAACGTTCTCAATGTAAGCTGTGTACCTGGTTCACCGATTGATTGTGCAGCGATAACCCCTACAGATTCTCCGTTTTGAACAATATTACCTGTCGTTAGGTTTCTACCATAACACTTGGTACAAACTCCTCTTCTTGATTCACAAGTCAATACAGACCTGATCTCAACTTCCTCAACTGCAGATTCATCCACAATCTTGGCTAACTCATCAGTAATCTCTTGTCCTGATTGGATAATCACTTCTTCAGTAATAGGATCAATCACATCATGAACAGAAACCCTACCAACAATACGCTCAGAAAGTGGTTCTACAATCTCATCATTATCTTTCAAGGCTTGAACTACAAGACCTCTCAAAGTACCACAGTCTTCTTCTGATACAATTACATCCTGAGCAACATCTACCAATCTTCTGGTCAAATAACCAGCATCGGCTGTTTTCAAGGCTGTATCGGCCAGACCTTTACGGGCACCGTGGGTAGAGATAAAGTACTCCAATACATCTAGCCCCTCTTTAAAGTTGGAAAGGATTGGGTTTTCAATGATTTCACCAACAGAACCTTGAAGGTTTTTCTGTGGCTTGGCCATCAATCCCCTCATACCACCTAGCTGACGAATCTGTTCTCTCGAACCCCTTGCACCTGAGTGCATCATCATATAGATCGCATTGAATCCTTGCTTATCATCCTCCATCTGCTTCATCAAAATGTTGGTCAGATTAGAGTTTGTTCTGGTCCAGATATCAATTACTTGGTTGTAACGCTCATTGTCTGTGATCAGACCCATCAAATAGTTGTTCCATACTTGATCTACCTCATCTTTTGCTTTGGTGATCAATGGCTCCTTATCTTCAGGAATAATCACATCATTAAGTCCCATTGATAGGCCACCTTGGTAGGCCATCTGGAATCCAAGATGCTTGATATCATCCAAGAATTGGGCACTTCGAGCAATACCACATATTTTAACAACTTCAGCAATGATCTGCTGCAGTTTTTTCTTAGTCAACAATTCGTTTACATACCCAACTTCCTCAGGCACGAACTGGTTAAAGATCAATCTACCTGCAACGGTGTCAATAATCTTCTCTACTAGAGAACCATCTGCTTCCCTTACAGTTACTTTACACTTGATCAAGGCATGCTGAGAAATAACTCCTTCGTTCAAGGCAATCACAACATCTTCCTCACCATAGAAAGTCATACCTTCACCTGCTACAGGTAATTCTGGAGTAGACTTTCTGCCTTTGGTCACATAGTATAGACCCAAAACCATATCCTGAGAAGGTACAGTAATAGGAGCACCATTGGCAGGGTTAAGGATGTTATGCGAAGAAAGCATCAAGGTAGACGCCTCCAAAATCGCTTCATGTCCAAGTGGTACGTGAACAGCCATCTGGTCACCATCGAAATCGGCGTTGAATGCTGTACATACCAATGGGTGAAGCTGGATAGCTTTTCCTTCTATCAATTTAGGTTGGAAAGCCTGAATACCCAGTCTGTGAAGTGTTGGAGCACGGTTTAGCAATACAGGGTGTCCTTTCAATACATTTTCAAGGATATCCCATACTACCGGGTCTTTTCTGTCAACAATCTTTTTGGCAGATTTTACAGTCTTAACAATACCTCTTTCGATCAGCTTTCTGATAATAAAAGGTTTGAAAAGTTCTGCTGCCATATTCTTAGGCAAACCACATTCGTGAAGTTTCAATTCAGGTCCTACCACGATTACTGAACGACCGGAGTAATCCACACGCTTACCAAGCAAGTTTTGACGGAAACGTCCTTGCTTTCCTTTAAGCATGTCAGATAAAGACTTCAGGGCCCTGTTACCATCAGACCTTACAGCATTTACCTTTCTTGAGTTATCAAACAAGGAATCTACTGCCTCCTGAAGCATCCTCTTCTCATTTCGAAGGATTACTTCAGGAGCTTTGATATCGATCAATCTTTTCAGACGGTTGTTTCTAATGATTACCCTTCTATAAAGATCGTTCAAATCAGACGTGGCAAAACGTCCACCATCCAAAGGAACCAATGGTCTCAATTCCGGTGGAATCACAGGAACCATTCTTACCACCATCCACTCAGGACGGTTTTCAATCCTGGTTCTTGCATCTCTAAATGCCTCCACTACTTTCAAACGCTTCAAAGCTTCTGCTTTTCTTTGTTGAGAAGTATCGGTAGCAGCTTGGTGACGAAGGCTATAAGAAAGATCATCAAGATCTAGTCTTGACAACAACATTTCTATGGCTTCTGCACCCATTTTTGCGATGAACTTATTCGGATCATCATCATCAAGCATTTGGTTTTCTTTTGGAAGTTTATCCATAATATCCAAATACTCGTCTTCTGTCAAGAAATCCAGGTACTGTAGACCATCTTCAGCCTTGATACCCGCGTTGATGACAGCATATCTTTCGTAGTATACAATTTGATCCAGCTTCTTGGTAGGAAGACCTAGCAAGTAACCAATTTTGTTAGGAAGAGATTTGAAGTACCAGATATGCGCTACAGGAACCACCAATTCGATGTGTCCCATTCTTTCTCTACGCACTTTCTTTTCTGTAACCTCTACCCCACATCTGTCACAAATGATACCTTTATATCTTATGCGCTTATACTTACCACAATGACATTCCCAGTCCTTTACAGGCCCGAAAATTCGCTCACAGAATAGACCGCCCATTTCAGGCTTGTACGTTCTGTAATTGATGGTTTCAGGTTGGGTCACCTCACCATGAGAGCTATCCAGGATGGATTCCGGAGAAGCCAAACTAATAGTGACTCTGGAAAAGTCGTTGTTTAGTTTTTTGTTTTTTCTGAACGCCATAATATGTTTTGTGAGTATGTGAAGGGCCTTGCGGCCCAATTTGATCTAATTTTAGTCTAAAGTAATTTCAAGAGCCAAACCTCTCAATTCATGAACCAATACGTTGAATGATTCTGGAATATTAGGCTTAGGAAGGTTCTCTCCTTTTACGATAGACTCATAAGCTTTAGCTCTACCGATCACGTCATCAGACTTGACAGTTAGAATCTCTTGAAGCACGTGTGACGCACCGAATGCTTCCAGTGCCCAAACTTCCATCTCCCCAAAACGCTGACCACCAAACTGGGCTTTACCACCCAATGGCTGTTGCGTAATCAATGAGTATGGTCCAATAGATCTGGCGTGCATCTTATCATCTACCAAGTGACCTAGCTTCAACATATAGGCTATACCTACTGTTACAGGCTGGTCAAACTTCTTACCTGAAAGGCCGTCATAAAGGTAAGTTCTTCCGAAGGAAGGCAAACCTGCCTTATCCAACTCAGCAGCTACTTCTTCTGTAGTAGCTCCATCAAAGATCGGAGTAGCATATTTCTTACCTAATTTTTGTCCTGCCCATGCAAGAACAGTTTCAAAGATCTGACCGATGTTCATACGTGAAGGTACCCCAAGTGGGTTAAGCACGATATCCATTGGTGTACCGTCTTCCAAGAAAGGCATGTCCTCATCACGAACAATCTTCGCCACAATACCTTTGTTACCGTGACGACCGGCCATCTTATCACCCACTTTCAGCTTACGCTTCTTAGCCACATAAACTTTAGCAAGTTGAACTATACCTGCTGGCAACTCATCACCAACTTCAAGAGTGAATTTATCTCTCTTGAACCTACCAGAAATTTCATTTCTAGTGTTGGTGTAGTTTTTCACCAATTGTTGGATCAAACTGTTTGTATGCTCATCATCAGTCCAATCATCCAAGATGATATCAGAAATAAGGTTCGCTTCTTCCGGAACATTGTAATTACTCTCATCTCTGTAAGGGTTCTTAGCAGGGAACAAGTTATTCTCAATATTCTGATGGTTGAATTTTACTCCTTTACTGATGATTTCATCACCAAATTTATGTTTCACACCTAGAGAAGTTTTTCCTTCTACGATGCTCAATAATTTGTTGATCATCTTAGCTCTAACACCAAGAAGTTCTTTGGTGTATTTCTGCTTCAATTTTTCAACTTCAGCCTTTGCTTTTGCTCTAAGGTCTTTATCCTTTTTAGGTCTTGCAAATAGTTTGGTTTCTATAACCACACCATTCAAAGATGGAGAAGCTTTCAATGAAGCATCTTTTACATCACCTGCTTTATCTCCAAAGATCGCTCTCAATAGCTTTTCTTCAGGAGTTGGGTCAGTCTCTCCTTTTGGAGTGATCTTACCTATGATGATGTCTCCTTCTTTTAGCTCAGCACCTATACGGATAATTCCGTTTTCGTCAAGGTTCTTAACAGCCTCTTCAGAAACGTTAGGAATCTCAGAAGTCAATTCTTCCTCGCCACGCTTGGTGTCCCTAACTTCAAGTTGGAATTCCTCAACGTGAATGGAAGTAAAGATATCCTCTCTTACTACCCTTTCAGAAATTACAATTGCATCCTCAAAGTTGTACCCTTGCCAAGGCATGTAAGCCACCTTAAGGTTCTTACCAAGGGCCAATTCACCTTCATTGGTGGAATAACCTTCTACTAATACCTGACCTTTAGTAACCCTTTGTCCTTTCAGGACAAGAGGAGTCAAGTTAATGGTAGTATCCTGGTTAGTTCTTCTGAACTTGATCAAGTCGTATGACTTGTACTCATCGCTGAAGTTAACCAACAGCTCATCATCGCTCAAATCGTACTTGATAACGATTTTCTTCGCATCCACAAAATCAACTACACCATCTGCTTCAGCAATGATCAATGATCTTGAGTCAACAGCTGCTTTTGCTTCTAGTCCAGTCCCCACAATTGGAGACTCAGCTTTCAACAAAGGAACAGCTTGGCGTTGCATGTTGGATCCCATCAAGGCACGGTTGGCATCATCATGCTCCAAGAAAGGGATCAATGATGCAGCAACAGATACAATTTGGTTAGGAGCAACGTCCATATAGCTAATTTCTTTTGGTTCCAACACAGGGAAGTCACCTTCGAACCTAGCTTTTACACGGTCATTAACAAAAGTTCCGTCTGCTTCCAGCGGAGCATTTGCCTGAGCGATATTATTGTTATCTTCTTCTTCTGCAGTTAGGAATACGATATCTTCAGATTCCATACCTGCTTTTCCTTCCTTCACTTTTCTATATGGCGTTTCAAGGAATCCCATAGAGTTTACCTTGGCATGCACACAAAGTGAAGAAATCAAACCAATGTTTGGTCCTTCCGGAGTTTCAATGGTACAAAGACGGCCATAGTGTGTATAGTGAACGTCACGCACCTCAAAACCGGCTCTTTCTCTGGATAAACCACCAGGTCCCAATGCAGAAAGCCTACGTTTGTGAGTAAGCTCAGCGAGTGGGTTGGTCTGGTCCATAAACTGAGAAAGCTGGTTGGTACCAAAGAACGAGTTGATGACAGATGAAAGCGTTCTAGCGTTGATCAAATCAACTGGCTTAAAGTCTTCATTGTCCCTTACGTTCATACGCTCGCGAATAGTTCTAGCCATTCTGGCAAGACCTACACCGAACTGGCTATATAACTGCTCCCCAACGGTTCTAACCCTTCTATTGCTCAAGTGGTCAATATCATCGACAACTGCTTTAGAGTTGATTAGTCCGATAAGGTATTTTACGATGTTAATAATATCTTCAGTAGTCAGAACGATTTTGTCTGAATCGATATCCAATCCAAGCTTTTTGTTAATTCTGTATCTACCTACTTCTCCTAAGTCATAACGCTTGTCAGAGAAGAACAAACCATGAATTACCTCTCTTGCAGTAGCTTCATCAGGTGCTTCAGTGTTTCTCAACTGTCGGTAAATTACCTCAACAGCTTCTTTTTCTGAGTTTGAATTATCTTTTTGGAGTGTATTATAGATGATAGAGTAGTCTGCAATATTAACATCATCTCTATGGAGAATGATACTTTTAGCACCAGAGTCCAAGATCAACTCAATATCTTCTTCAGAAAGGATAGAATCTCTTTCTAGAAGGACTTCGTTTCTATCAATTGAAACTACTTCACCAGTATCTTCATCCACAAAATCCTCTACCCAGGTTCTTAGTACACGGGCAGCTAATTTTCTTCCCACTACCTTCTGTAGTTTTGCCTTGCTGGATTCTACCTCTTCGGATAAACCGAAAAGATCCAAAATAGCTTTATCAGAACCATAACCTATGGCTCTCAGCAATGTGGTTACCGGAAACTTTTTCTTCCTATCAATGTAAGCATACATTACATTGTTGATATCGGTAGCAAATTCTATCCAAGATCCTTTGAAAGGAATAATTCTGGCAGAATAAAGCTTGGTACCATTGGTATGCTTACTTTGAGCAAAGAAAACACCTGGCGAACGGTGCAACTGGGATACAATCACCCTTTCAGCTCCATTGATCACAAAAGAGCCTTTTTCGGTCATGTAGGGAAGGTTCCCTAAGAATACCTCCTGCTCGATTGTCTCAAAATCCTCATTGTCCTCATCAGAACACAACAAGCGAAGTTTTGCTTTCAACGGAACAGAGTAAGTCAATCCCCTGTCAATACATTCACCGACACTATATTTAGGCGGGTCTACTGTATAGTCAATAAATTCAAGAGTGAAATTTTCTCTGGAATCGCTAATCGGAAAATTCTCAGAGAACACCTTGAAAAGCCCATCCTGTCTCCTCTTCTCAGCAGGAGTATCCAATTGGAAAAAATCTTTGAATGATTGCAACTGGATATCTAGGAAATCCGGATAGTCTTTGACTACCTTAATAGATGAGAAACTTTTCCTTTCGGTTTGATTCTGGATAGCCAAGGCAGTATATGTTTATAGTGATAATAAATAACTAAATGCGGCAATTTCCGCTTAGAATAGTGCAATTTCCTGACTGTGCACAAACAGGAAAAGACCTGACTTAAAAGTCAGGTCTAATCAATAACCATCACCTATTAGATGAGGTTATTCAAATTATTTAAGCTCTACTTCAGCACCAGCTTCCTCAAGTTGCTTCTTAAGTGCTTCAGCTTCGTCTTTTGCAATACCTTCTTTGATAGCCTTAGGAGCGCCGTCTACTACTTCTTTAGCTTCCTTAAGACCAAGGCCGGTCAATTCTTTAACCAATTTAACTACTGCCAACTTCTGTCCACCAGCAGCTTTCAAGATCACGTCGAAAGAAGATTTTTCTTCTTCACCAGCACCTTCACCAGCACCACCAGCTACCATTACTGGAGCAGCTGCGGCAGCAGGTTCGATACCATACTCGTCCTTCAATATTGCGGCTAATTCACTAACCTCTTTAACAGTCAAGTTAACTAACTGCTCAGCGAATGCTTTAAGATCTGCCATTGTATTATTATTTAAAATTAACTGATTTTTTTACTTAATTGATTTGAATGATATTATGATTCTCTTTCAGAAAGAGTTTTAACAAGTCCAGCCAAAGTATCCTGACCGCTCTTAAGCGCAGAGATAACATTCTTGGCAGGAGACTGAAGCAATCCAATAACTTCGCCCAATAGTTCTTCTTTGGACTTCAAAGATGACAACACTTCCAAATTGGCTTCGCCAATAAAAACGTCGCTATCAATTGAAGCTCCTTTGAAAACTGGTCTAGTTTCTTTTGATCCAGCCTTTTTCCTGTATTCTTTAAGGACCTTAGCAGGTAAGTTTGCAGTTTCGGTTGCAAACAAAACACCTGAAAATCCTTTAAGTGTACCTTCTAGTTCTGTATAATCTGTGTCAAGATTTTCTAGAGCTTTCTTGATAAAAGTGTTTTTGTAAACACGATATTCAATGCCCTTCTCAAAACACATTCTTCTGAAAGCGTTTACCTGAGCAACATTGAAACCTGATGCATCTGTGATATAGAAATGCGGAGTTTCTTTAAACTTCTCGGTAAGACTTTCGATTATTGATTTTTTTTCCTCTCTAGTCATAATTAAATACCTTGAATACTCCCCTTATCAATTGCAATACCAGGAGACATTGTGCTAGATAAATGTATACTCTTAAAGTAAGTACCTTTAGAAGAAGTAGGCTTCAACTTAGAGATAGTATTGATAAGTTCTTGTGCGTTTTCAAGAATCTTTTCAGGATCGAAAGAAACTTTTCCTACACTTGCGTGTATGATACCGAACTTATCTACTTTAAAGTCGATTTTACCCCCTTTTACTTCTTTTACTGCCTTTCCTACTTCTAGGGTAACAGTACCAGATTTTGGATTAGGCATCAAGCCTCTTGGGCCCAATACTCTACCTAATCTACCTACTTTAGCCATTACGTTAGGCATAGTGATGATGACATCAATGTCAGTCCATCCACCTTCGATCTTGGCAATATAGTCATCTAAGCCAACATAGTCAGCTCCAGCTTCCTTAGCTTCTTCTTCTTTGTCAGGAGTACAAAGTACAAGTACTTTTACGTCTTTTCCTGTTCCGTGAGGCAAAGCTACCACACCTCTTACCATCTGATCAGCTTTTCTAGGGTCAACACCCAATCGGATATCAACATCTACAGAAGCGTCAAATTTGGTATTGGTGATTTCTTTGACAATCGAAGAAGCCTCAGTAAGGGAGTACTGCTGGCTTGGGTCGTACTTAGAAAGAGCTTCTTTTTGCTTTTTTGTTAACTTAGCCATTGTTTTATATTTATTCCTCCCAAGGAGCTTTTCCTGAAACTGTGATTCCCATACTTCTAGCCGTACCTGCAACCATTTTCATTGCAGATTCCACCTTAAAGGCATTCAAGTCAGGCATTTTCACCTCAGCAATTTCTTTAACTTGATCCCAGGTTACAGAGCCCACCTTCTTCCTGTTTGGTTCTGGAGAACCACCTTTTAATTTCGCTGCCTCTAACAACATATTTGCTGCCGGAGGAGTTTTTACTACGAAATCAAAAGACTTGTCCGAATAAATCGTAACAAGGACAGGGACAACTTGACCCATTTTGTCCTGAGTTCTAGCATTAAATTGCTTACAGAACTCCATGATGTTCAACCCTTTTGAACCAAGGGCCGGACCAACTGGAGGAGATGGATTTGCCTGGCCACCTTTAACCTGTAATTTCAGATAACCAGTAATTTCCTTAGCCATTTCCTAGTCTTGTTTTTCTACTTGCATAAAGTTTAATTCGACAGGTGTATTTCGACCGAAGATCTTAACCATAACATTAAGCTTCTTCTTGTCTTCAAACACCTCTTCTATTGTCCCCGAGAAACCACTGAAAGGACCGTCCATTACCTTAACGCTCTCTCCAACTATATATGGCGTATCCAATTTCTCAGCAAATTCATCAATCCCTTCAACCCTACCTAAGATACGGTTGACTTCAGATTGGCGTAATGGTTCAGGAGTTTTGGAAGCCCCTCCTGCATTTGCCCCAAGAAATCCGATAACACCCGGGATACTCGTAATTACGTGATTGGCTTCACCATGGGACAAATCCGCATTAACCAAAACATAGCCAGGAAAGAAGTTTCTCTCTCTGACTCTCTTTTTGCCATTGCGCATTTCATATACTTTTTCAGAAGGTATCAAAACCTCAGGAATAAAATCCTCAAGCTTCTGACGGGCAATTTCATTGTCCAAATAAGATTTGGCCTTTTTCTCTTGCCCAGCCACCACTCTGAGTACATACCATTTATGTTCTGCCATCAGTAATTTTTGATTCTATTAGAATAAATCATAAAACCATTTCATGACGTTCTCGAAGCTCAGGTTAATCAAGCCAATAACTACAGCAAATATTAAAGAGGCAACAAGAACCAACACAGCGTTGCTTTGCAACGAAGAATATTTAGGCCATGTAACCTTATTCTTCATTTCGTCTATAGACTCTACAACAAAGTTTTTTACATTCATGGTTTACAATTTTAATTGCACGGGCAGAGAGATTCGAACTCCCATCAACGGTTTTGGAGACCGCTATTCTGCCATTGAACTATGCCCGTGTATTTTTTACCTTCCAAAAGGAATGCAAAAGTAGGTATTATTCTATAAAGAAACAAATGCGACTCTGAAAATTTCAGAATCGCATTTGAATTTATATCTTGATATTAATATTAGTCAAGAATTTCAGTTACCTGTCCAGCACCTACAGTTCTACCACCTTCACGGATAGCGAAACGTAGACCTTTTTCAAGTGCAATTGGGTTGATCAAAGTAACCTCCATTGTAACGTTATCACCTGGCATAACCATTTCAACGTTTTCAGGAAGCTTGATCTCTCCAGTTACGTCAGTTGTTCTTAAGTAGAACTGAGGACGGTACTTGTTGAAGAATGGAGTGTGACGTCCACCTTCTTCTTTTGAAAGAACGTAAACTTCAGCATTGAAGTGAGCGTGAGGAGTTACAGATCCAGGCTTACAGATAATCATACCTCTCTTGATCTGAGCTTTTTCAATACCTCTTAGCAATAGACCTACGTTATCACCAGCTTCACCTCTATCCAAAATCTTACGGAACATCTCAACACCAGTAACGGTAGACTTAAGACCTTCAGCACCCATACCGATGATATCTACAGGATCACCAGAGTTGATCACACCTCTTTCAATTCTACCAGTAGCTACAGTACCACGACCAGTGATCGAGAATACGTCTTCTACAGGCATCAAGAAGTCTTTGTCAACAAGACGCTCAGGAAGCGGGATGTAGCTATCAACTGCATCCATCAATTCCATTACTTTCTCTTCCCACTGAGGCTCACCGTTAAGTGCACCAAGAGCAGAACCAGAAATAACTGGGATGTTGTCTCCGTCGAAGTCATAGAAAGAAAGCAATTCTCTTACTTCCATGTCTACAAGCTCAAGAAGCTCAGCATCATCTACTAAGTCAACTTTGTTCAAAAATACCACTAGAGCTGGTACACCTACCTGACGAGCAAGAAGGATGTGCTCTCTAGTTTGAGGCATTGGTCCGTCAGTGGCAGCAACTACTAGAATAGCACCGTCCATCTGCGCAGCACCAGTCACCATGTTTTTCACGTAATCGGCGTGACCAGGACAATCTACGTGCGCGTAGTGTCTTGACTCAGTTTGATACTCTACGTGAGAAGTGTTAATGGTGATACCTCTTTCTTTCTCTTCTGGAGCGTTATCGATAGATGAGAAATCTCTTAATTCAGAAAGACCCTTTCTGGCCAATACAGTAGTAATGGCAGCTGTCAAGGTAGTCTTACCATGATCGACGTGACCAATAGTACCGATATTTACGTGCGGTTTGGAACGGTCAAAGGTTGCTTTTGCCATGCGTGAAAATCCTCTGTTTAGTTAATGATATGAATTAGTTAAATTTTTCTAATGTCACTGAGCCAACGACGGGATTTGAACCCGTGACCTCTTCCTTACCAAGGAAGCACTCTACCCCTGAGCTACGTCGGCTGATAACATTTATTATCTATGCCATAAATAGCATAGAGCGGGAGACGAGGCTCGAACCCGCGACCTGCAGCTTGGAAGGCTGCCGCTCTACCAACTGAGCTACTCCCGCTTATTACTCTAATGCTTTTATCTACGCTATCAAACACTTTAAAAGTGCTCTTTGTAATCCTTTCAGCAGAACTGATTGGATCGAATATACATACCAAAATCTTTCTAAAGAATATCAACTCTTGACAATAATTTCAATCGTCGTGTTCCTTTTTGAAGAACTTTTGCTGTATAGTTCCCACAAATTTAGTAAAAACTGTGGAAATATAAAGTGTGGGGGAAACAGGATTCGAACCTGTGAAGACATAAGTCAACGGATTTACAGTCCGTCCCAGTTGGCCGCTTTGGTATTCCCCCTTTTCAATATTTCAAATCCTTAAGACCTTTTCTGAACTCTTTTGTTCTTTTTTGTTTGTCTTAACGGATGGCAAAATTATACCCTTTTCTGAAACATTCAAAATATTGAACAAAAATTACACAAGTTTTTTACACCTTTTTTACTAAGTTTTTCTTTATCAGTAGATTAATTTTCATCTCGGTATGGAGCTAAAAAGTAATCTTCAGCACTTTTAACCTCAGGGTCCCTCTCTTCGGCATAAATCCGCATCACGATTTCCTTGACCCCTTCGTCATCAATGAAACCAAACAAGGTCTGAAATGCAGCCAATCTCATATAGGCATCTTTGTGATTGCTCGCTATTTTTCTAAGATTATCAATGGCCTTTCCACTGCCCTCTTCAGGTAGCTTGGTAAAATAATCCCCATAATAACCGATAAGGTAGTATAGGTCCTGACCAGATGTTTTTTCAAATTGCTGATGCAACCATCTCCCCTTACCTGGAATCATCTCACTTGTATAAAAATCAACCAATGGGACAATTGTTCTGATACTCCCCTCTTCCTCGAATAAATAAGCCACTTCTTTCTTATCCAAGCGGGCATCCTCAAGCTCCAGAAAAGCCGATAGCGCAGCACCAGCAACATAATAGGAAGAATCTTCCATCCAAAGCAGGTAATTCGTTTCCATATTTGGTGCTTTATTCTCTGAAAGTATCTCAATTGCCGAGGCTCTGACACTGTTACTAGAATCATTTGCTGCTAAATCCACTAACTCATTCAACAATTCTTCCGAAGTGAAATAGTCGCTAAAACTCCTCATTGTCACTTCCCTTATCGGCCAAAAAGCATCATCTAGGCCTCTTTGGATAAGAAAGTCAATCTCTACTTCAGACATCTCCCTCAACGCCAAGCTGTCAAGTGCTTCATACCGTGAAACACCTGATTTGGAAAGCTCAAACTGCCTTAACCATTCATTCTTTGTCCTATTTGTTTTCAGTTCAGCCAATGTCTTTTTGAATTCATCAAACAAGACCAAATCAACAGGGCTTCCATTCTCTAAAGCAAATTGTTGTGAAACCTGATTAAGCTCGAATCTTTTACTGAACCTTTTATCACCACTATACCAGCTTACTTCAAATGGAATCCTGTACAAAGGCGTTGAAGTCAGGTCCTGAATTTGTTTTACACTCAATAGGATATTTTCTGGCAGGCTGAAATCCCACTCCACTTCCAACTTAGGGTGGCCTGCAGCAAGAAACCATTGATCAAAAAACCAGTTTAGATCTCTTCCACTAACTTCTTCCAGTGCTAATCTAAGGTCATGTACTTCTACTGACTTAAACGCATATTTTTTCAAGTATAAATTCAACCCCTGAAAAAATGCCTTATCGCCCAGGTAATCCCTCAGCATATGTAAGATTCTTCCTCCTTTTGCATAAGAATGACTGTCAAACATATCCTCGTTATTCTCATACTCAAAACGAATCAGATCTACCTGTTTTTCCTCAGCTTCATAAAAGTAAGTTTCCATCTCTCCAATATGATGAAGATCTGCAGCATCTCTTCCTTCAAAATATTCATACCAAAGGTATTCTCCATAATTGGCAAAGGACTCATTGAGAGGTAAGTTTGACCACGACTCCGTTGTCACATAGTCACCAAACCAATGATGGAAAAGCTCATGGGCAATAATCCCATCATATTCACTATCAATGGCTTCTCGTGCATTCATATTAAGCTCTTCCATAAAGATGGATACAGTCGTATTTTCCATAGCTCCTGACACAAAATCTCTTACCACGACCTGATCATACTTTTTCCAAGGATAAGAAACGCCTAATAATTCCGAGTAAAACGCAATCATTTCCGGAGTTCTTTTGAAAACCTTCTTTGCACCTTCAGCATATCGGCTTTCAACATAATACCCTAGCGACAAGTCTCCAGCTTGATCTTCTATTTTCACAAAATCACCAACAGCAAAGGCCACCAAATAAGGCGCGATAGCTTGACTCATCTCCCAATGATCTGTCCGAGTTCCATCTTGATTGTCCAATTGGTCTATTAACTCCCCATTACTAACAGTGGTAAAAGCTTCAGGCACTGTTAACTTGAGATCATGTGTAGCCCGTTCATTGGGCACATCAATGGTCGGAAACCATTTGGAATTATGATTGGTCTCACCTTGCGTCCAAATCTGGGTTGGCTTCATCTCAGAGCTATCTGGATTTATAAAATACAGCCCTTGGTTATCTGTAATGGCCTCACTACCTTCACCACTATTCTTGCTAGGGTGAGTAGTGTATTTTATCCCTATTTGAACCGTATCTTCCATACTGTATTCCTTAGGCAAGTAGATTAGCAACTTTTCACTATCATACCTGATTCCCAATGGCTTTTTATCCCCTTCCTCCAACAATATCACTTCTTGGATATCAAAATCCTTTGCATCCAAAACCAATTGATTTTGATTATAGAAATAGGGCTTAAGTAATAACTCTACTTCTCCAAAAACCAATTTTCTCTTAAAGTCAAAGCTGATATCCAAGCTCGAATGAAGCAGATCAAATTTTCTTTCAGGACTTGGACGATAAGCGACTATCTCCTGTTGCTTTTTTTCGGCAATAGAAACCTCTCTGATTATAGGCTTTTCAATTTTCACAGAATCCTGAAAAAAACCTGGGGACTGAATGGTGCTTTTCTGTGATTGACATGCGAAAAACATCAAAGCCCCTATCATCAGGGCAAAAGAGAATTTAATATTCATAAAGGCCTATTAAAGATTAATTGTATATTTATTGCTAAAATAAATTAAATGTACTCAGTTACCATAAACGAAGATAACTTTAGTGTTGAGTCGGATGGAGAGCGCTTTTTGATCAATGGAAATCCTATTGAATGGGATTTGAGCCAGATAGATGATCGACATTTCCATATTATCCGAAACAATAAATCTTACAATATTGAGCTTGTACACTTGGACAAAGGGAAAAAACTCTTAACCCTGAAGCTTAACCATAAAGAAGCTCAAGTCTTGGTAAAAGATAAATTTGACCTACTACTCGAAAAACTTGGCATGAACGGCCAAGCAAACTCCCAAATAACTGCTATCCATGCCCCCATGCCCGGATTGATTCTTGAAATCAAAACCCAGGAAGGGGAAGTTGTAAAGAAAGATCAGCCATTATTGATCTTGGAAGCTATGAAAATGGAGAATATCATCAAGTCTCCAGGAGAAGGAGAAATAAAGAAAATCTTGGTAACTAATGGGGATAGTGTTGAAAAAAATCAAGTTTTGATACAATTTTAGAAACTTAGATTTAATTTTCTTGTCTCAAGAATCTATATTTGTCGAGTTTATCTATTCTATAAAAACATCAAATAAACACGCTGCTTAATCTATCGCAATTATGAAATACAAAAGAATTCTGCTCAAACTCAGTGGTGAAGCTTTAATGGGCGCAAATGGCTACGGAATTGATTCCAACAAATTGAAGCAATACACCCAGGAGATCAAAAAAGTAAAAGACCTGGGGGTTGAAATCGCCATTGTTATTGGAGGCGGAAATATTTTCAGAGGTGTTCAAGGCGAGAAAGTAGGAATAGACCGTGTGCAGGGTGATTACATGGGAATGCTGGCCACTTTAATCAATGCGATGGCCTTGCAGAGCTCTTTGGAGCAAAACGGAATGTACACTAGATTGATGTCCGGTATAAAAATCGAAAGTGTTTGTGAACCATTTATCAGAAGAAGAGCCATCCGACACTTAGAGAAAGGTCGTATTGTGATTTTCGGCGCTGGTATTGGTAACCCTTATTTCACCACTGACTCTACTGCCAGCTTGAGAGCCATTGAAATAGAATCAGAAGTTGTACTCAAAGGAACCCGCGTAGATGGTGTTTACACAGCTGATCCTGAAAAAGATGCCACTGCTGAAAGATATACGAACATTTCCTTTCAGGAAGTGTACGAGAAAAACCTTAATGTCATGGATATGACAGCATTTACGCTTTGTCAGGAAAACAACCTTCCTATCATTGTCTTTGACATGAACAAGGCAGGAAATTTGTACGACTTGATTAAAGGCGAAGAAGTTGGTACTTTAATTACATCTAAATAAGCGATATTAAAATGGAAGAGATACAGTTAGAACTCGATGAAGCCAAAGAACTTATGCAGAAGTCTGTGGACCACACAGCAGCAGAGTTACTAAAAATCAGAGCGGGTAAAGCCATGCCTAACTTATTGGATGGCATAATGGTCAGCTATTATGGTGCTCCGACACCAATCCAACAAGTAGCTTCCATCACTACTCCAGATGCTAGAACCCTTAGCATCAAACCCTGGGAAAAAAACCTGATCGGTGAAATCGAAAAAGCTATCATCAACTCTGACTTGGGACTTGCTCCTCAAAACAATGGTGAAATCATAATTTTGACCATCCCTCCTCTTACTGAAGAAAGAAGAAAATCATTGGTAAAACAAGTCAAAAATGACTGTGAAAACGGTAAGATAAGTATTAGAAACGTCAGAAAAGAAATTAATGACGCACTGAAAAAACTTCAGAAAGATGGTGCTCCAGAAGATGAGATCAAAAGAGCTGAAGATGCTGTTCAAAAACTTACTGATCAGTTTTCCAGCAAAATTGATGCACTCTTCGAGAAAAAAGAAGCAGAAATCATGAAAGTCTAATGCTTTCCAAACAAAACCATAAAATAGGCCTGGAAATTTTCAGGCCTATTTGCTTTTTAGCCTAAATCAGTCATCCATACTTATATTGATAAAGGTGGCTATGCCGAGACGCACACCGCCTCTCAAGTAATCCCCACCTTCAAAGCCTGCCCCCATTTCGACCCTGAATACCCTGAACAGGTTATCCAAGGAATAGCCTACTTCCCAATAGTGCGGCGAATATTCGGTTTTTAAATAATTAAAAAACACATTTTCCCTAATCCCTGAAAATCTCAACATGGGCAATTGAGTGAACAAAAATTTGCGAAACTGATAATGCACTATCCCACTGATATAGTTTCCCCTAGTACTGTATTGATAGTAATCCAAAAAGCGATAATTATTGACCGTCCCCATGTTGGAAAATATGGTCCGGTTCCCACCAAAGTGTTTAAAGTCCATAAAGTACACTTGACCATCATTAAGGAAAGCACCAGCCTTTATATTAAAGTCCAGTTTCCCACTGACCCCAAATTGAAAATCATGTTTGATTCCCAATTCTAGCTGGTCAAAATCAGCGGCATTTTCCATAAGTCCCGCGTTGGGAATACCTTTCCTATATAAAAAGCTGATCAAAGGAGCCCCTCCATATAAAGGATACTTCTTTCCATTTCTCACGTAATATTTTAACCCTGGACGCCAGTTTACTCTCACGTCTGCTATCAATGCTTCATTTGACTCAAAAGAGGATGCCAGAGCTTCTTCATTGTTGGGGATATTTGAAGTGTATCTTCTTTCCGGCTTATTATAAAAACTGTAGTTGGATTGATTCTGCAACACCCCTCTATCCTCGTAAGAGAGAGACAAGCTGTAGGTAAATGCATCATGAGGAATATGAGAAAGGTAAACCTTTACGAACTTTTGATCAAAAAGCTTCATATAGTTTTGCCTAAAAAATAATGAATAAAGCGCATTGACCTGTTCACTAATGGGATTTGAAGCATTGTATTGGTAGATATAATTCCCCCCGGAAATCCCATAAGTAAGCTTGGTTCTATCCCTACTCCAGGATTTGCTAAAATCAACCATTCCATAAAGTTTATTACTGGAAAAGCCATACCGGATTTCAGGTTTTATCCTCCATGAATTTTCTTGCCCACTAATACTGTCTTTGCTTACTTTCCTATAAAAACCGGAAAACCCAAGCTTGAATCCTTCAACTGTATTGAAAGATATTTTTGTCCAGTTCGTCGAAAACCCAGCAGATCTGCCATTTCCAAAATGATAACGTCCTCCACCAATAATGTCCAAAGGATTAAATTTCCTTTTCGCTTTGTTCGCTATCGAGTCCACGTCACTTTTCTTCGCCGCTTCCACTACAGCAAGACTATCATCTCTTTCATATCCCAAGATTTCCTTTTCAGTAAGTTTAACTGGCCTGATACTATCCCAATAACTTTGATTTCGCTCCTTAGCCAGAGAATCAACACTATAGTTTCTAATCGCTACAACTTCCGCATCTTTTCTTTCCTTCAAGCTCTCCTTCTCATATTCATTGATCATTTTCCTAAAATCCTTTCTGGACATCTGTTCAGCATCTGCAATTTGCTTCACTGCTGATTCCTTATGGTCAAAATCAGTTATTTGCTCCGGAATATCATCAACCTTTTCATCAAGAATCTCTGTTTCCACAACCAAATCTGGATTTAGTTTGATCTGATAATCACGGGTAGAAGCCAAATATTTATAATTCCCCTCAAAACCAAAAAACTTCCCTCCAAAGGTATAAATATGGGTAAGTGGCATCCAGACATTTTCTTCAACTGGAGCATATTGTTGCGTCACCCCCACATCAAATCCCATGATAGAAGTCTTTAGCTTTAGGCTATGAATGGCCCACAAATCTTCAATAATATATATATGCCCTTCAAAAACCTGTTCTCCCCTTGACCGGGGCGTGACCCTAATTTTATTGATCAATACTCCATTTTCAAAAAAAGTCCCCTCATGCTTGAACCTGTAGTAAGCAAAAGCAGATCTGGAAAGCGGGGAAATTACCTCATTTACCTTGTCCGCATAAAAACTGGCTCCTATATAAGGTGCAGGGGAAGTTTGGTTGTTCTCACCATTTGTTCTGATACTGATGACACACTCATTGATTTCATTGGGTTGTTTGAATGTAATTTCTGAGACTGATTCAGATGTATATGCCTCATTCAACGCTATTCCTTCTTCCTTCAACTTTTTCTTCAAGAAGAAAGGGGCATCTGTCAATTCACCTGTCCCCTTTATATAAACCTTCATGCTGTACTCCTCTACCTGAAGTCGATGAAATTTAGATTTAGAAATCGCTTTACGCATTACAGTGAGAGCAGGATCTTCTGCTCCTCCCTTGATCTCTACTTCTTCTAATGCATACGTTTGGGGTTCAAGCTCTATTTTCAACTCCACCCAAGCTGAATTGATCTGAACCGTTTTCTGAACCGACTTATAACCCAGATGTTGTACTATTATATCATAATACCCCGATACAAGAGGGTATTCAAAATCACCATCTTGATTGGTTGGTACCCCATCATTGATGTTTCGAATAAATACTGAAGCATATGCAAGAGGATCACCATCTCTGGATAGAACTTTGCCCCTTATACCTTGAGCATAGATCAATCCCACTGACATAAAAAGGTGGAAGAAAACTAAAACAATTACTCTAAGTAAATTTTTAGACATGGCTTGATTATTAAACAATTGCATCTGTAAAATAGCCATTTCTCTTCAATTCACTCCATCCTTTGACAAGCTTTAACATTCAGCTGGTTAGATGGTAAGAACAAAATACAGCGCAAAAAAGACATAAAAAAAGCTTCCTAAGAAGCTACAGAAACAAAGAACGGACAGCCATTAGCTGCCAATTCTTTCCATTTATTTAAACCTTACGCGTTAAATATAAGCCCCTCTTTTCCCAAATCAAAATAATGCTGTCAGTATTTCCCATTCTAACAAACACCTTATTGAACTTATTAATGAAATCAGGAATTATGTTAAACGTATTTTTAACACAAAAAAAATTTTATTTTGAAAATTGACACTAGAACACATTAAAACAAAAATAAAATTGAAATAACATCGATAACAAGATGAAAAAATAACAAATAACAACAAATACAAAATTTTATACTTTTAAAACTAAATTTACCGTCTATTTGCGAAAGGATTTTAACAAAATTTAACCTTCAACCGATTCCGATTTCTCTTTTTTCAAAATACTAGATTGATATTATGATTAATTTAATCAATAAGCTTAATTAATTTAAAATATAATAACTCAATAGAGTAGTTATATAAAATATAATATTGGATTTTTCAAAACAAACAGGCATTTTTAATACATAGATTATCGATTAACAAGTTATAACCTAATTTAACAAAACCCACATGAAAAAAACTCTACAAAAGTTGAGAGTTCTTTTGCTATGCGCTTTGTTTTTATTTTCAATGCAAACAATAGCACAAGGACAAAGTAGGGAAGTGACAGGTACTGTCATCTCTGCTGAAGATAGCCAACCTTTGCCAGGTGTTTCAGTTCTAGTTCAAGGGACTACTAGAGGAACGGTAACAGACCTGGACGGAAACTTCAAAATCACCCTCAATCAAGGAGAAGATGTTCTAATTTTCTCGTTCATCGGTTTTGAAAGCCAAAATGTACTTGTTGGAAACCAAACTAATCTTTCTGTCACCCTAAATTCAGACGTACAATCACTTGGAGAAGTGGTCGTAGTAGGTTATGGTGAGCAAAAGAAAGAAACAGTGACAGGTGCAGTAGCTTCCGTAAAAGGCACCGAGCTGGCCAAGTCACCCGCTACTAACATTTCGAACTCCATTGCCGGTAGAATGCCAGGTGTGGTAGCCGTAAACAGAAGCGGTGAGCCTGGTTATGACGGTTCAGGTATCAGAATCCGTGGTTCAAATACCTTGGGTAATAATGACGCACTCATCGTAATTGATGGTATTCCTGCAAGAGCGGGTGGTTTTGAGCGACTTAATCCTAATGACATCGAAAGTATCTCTGTCTTGAAAGATGCTTCCGCTGCCATTTATGGTTCCAGGGCCGCAAACGGTGTTATACTGGTAACCACCAAAAGAGGTAAAAGTGGTAAGCCAGAATTATCCTACCAATTCAACCAAGGCTGGGCGCAACCTACTGTCTTGCCTGACATGGCAGATGCTGCGCAATACACAGAAATGCTTAATGACCTGAGTGTTTATGAACTTCCTGTAAATGAATGGCAAGCAGCAAATGATGCCTATAAAAGCACTGGGGTCTATACAAGACCAAACGGTCAAGAAAGAGCAGCTCCATTTACTCCTGAAGACATTGCTGCTTATAGGGCTGGAAACGACCCTTGGAATTACCCAAACACAGACTGGTATGGGGAAACACTAAAGACATGGTCTCCTCAAGTAAGACACAACCTCCAACTTAATGGTGGTAGCGAAAACGTTAGGTATTTGGCTTCTTTGGGCTACCAAAATCAGGATGCTTATTATAAAAACGCAGCTACAGGGTACAAGCAATATGATCTTAGAATCAACTTAGATGCCAAAATCAATGATTATATCAGCGTAAAATTAGGTGTCCTAGGACGTGAAGAATATCGCTTCTTTCCAACCAGAAGTGCTGGAGCCATATTCCGTATGCAAGTTCGTGGTAAGCCTCACCAACCAGCTTATTGGCCGAATGGTCTTCCTGGGCCTGATATTGAAAACGGTGAAAACCCGGTAGTCATCACTACAAACGCCACTGGCTACGATAGAGACAAAAGAGATTATTTCCAGTCTAATGGTGAAATAACAGTTAAGATTCCCGGAGTAGAAGGTCTTAAGTTTGTGGGTACCGCTGCAGTGGATAAGTTATCCAGAGACACCAAACGTTGGGAGATTCCTTGGACACTTTATGAAAGAGGTAATGGATTTGAAGATGATGGAGTAACCCCAGTATTGGTTCCAAGTCAAAGGGGGCCAGCTGAACCTAGATTGAGCCAAGCTCACTACAACCAGCTCAATATCCTGTTAGGCGGTGTATTCTCTTATGAAAGGACATTTAATGAAGCCCATACTATAAATGTACTGGCAGGTACCAACCGTGAAACTGAAGAAGGAGACAATTTTAATGCATTTAGAAGATACTTCATTTCTCCTGCCATCGATCAAATGTTTGCAGGTGGTGACTTGGAAAAAGATAATGGTGGGGGCGCATATGAAAGAGCTAGGCTAAATTATTTTGGTCGGGCTGCTTATAACTATAAAGAAAAGTACTTGGCAGAGTTCCTTTGGAGGTATGATGCTTCCTACATCTTCCCTGAAGATACCCGTTATGGTTTCTTCCCTGGCATCATGTTAGGTTGGGTCGCTTCAGAAGAGGACTTCTTTAAAAGTGCAATTCCTGGTTTGGAATTTTTCAAAATCAGAGGTAGTTGGGGACAAATGGGGAACGATCAAATCTATTTTGGTGGAGCCCTACAGGAATACCAATTCCTTTCCACTTATGGCTTTAGCAGTTATATCATAGACGGTACCGAAACCAAAACATTATACGAAACCAGGGTTCCAAACACCACAATTACTTGGGAGATTGCCAATAACTCAAACATCGGTATTGAAGGACAAATGCTAGATGGAAAAATATTCTTCGAAATGGATTATTTCTATAATAAACGTACCAATATCCTTTGGAGAAAAAATGCATCCGTCCCACAAAGTACCGGGCTATCACTTCCAGCTGAAAACATTGGTGAGGTGGCCAACTCGGGCTTTGACTTCTTACTAGGTTATCGAGGAAGAGCTGGAGAGTTCAGCTATAGTGCAAGTGTCAACGGAGGTTACGCCAAGAACAAAATACTTTTCTGGGATGAAGCTCCTGGAGCACCAGAATGGCAAAAGTCTACAGGCAAACCAATGAACACGTTCTTGGTATACCAATACGACGGAGTGTTCCCTGACCAAGCCTCTATTGATGCTGAAACTTTGGATTATACAGCTATCACCAATGAGTTACGCCCAGGAGACATGAAGTATGTCGATTATAATAATGATGGCGCGATTACTCCTGATGACAGGGTAAGAATGGACCAAAATGACATCCCGATGTTCCAAGGAGGTCTTAACCTTACTGCTCAATATAAGAACTTTGACTTGTCCATATTGTTCCAAGGAGCGTTTGGTGCACGTCAATATGTCAGCGCAGGTGAGTCAGGAAACATAGGTAATTACTTCTTGGATATTTATGAAAACAGGTGGACTGTAGACAACCCAAGTAGTGAGCATCCAAGAATTGCGAACAGAAGTGACCAGTACTATTCCAATGGAAACACCTATTGGTTCAGACAAACTGATTATATCCGATTGAAAAACTTCGAAATAGGGTATACACTGCCTATGGAGGTTGGAGAAAAAGTAGGCATCAGTAACCTAAGAATATTTGCAAATGGATTGAACCTGTTTAACATCATGAATAAGTCGGGAATATTAGACCCAGAGTCCAACAGTTCAACTGGTCAGTATTATCCTCAAGCAAGAGTAATCAATACAGGCCTTTCACTCACCTTCTAATTATTTAACCTACAAGAAAGATGATGAATAAACTTAAAAATATAACCTATCTGGTCTTGGTCGGATTATCTGTTTGGACGATGACCAGTTGTAATGACGATTTTGTCAACACAGATCCACTAGGCGAAGTATCTGAAGGGGCTGTTTGGTCTGATGCTGCATTAGCAGAAGCTGCAGTTACAGATATCTATGCAGGATTAGGAAATGGAGGATTTGATGAACAAATGCTAGCATCCTTAACCGATGAATCCATATTTACCCACCCAGGAAGGGGGATTACCACCATTACAGAATCCCGATCCAATCCTGCAGACATTGGCTGGGTAAACGGCACCCTTTCATGGGGTAATATGTACAGCCGTATCCGGGCTTGTAATGTAGCCATCCAAAACCTAACAGAACCTCAATTTCCTAATGACAATGGAATTGTAGACAGGTTAATGGGAGAAGCCAAATTTATGCGGGCCTATTACAGCCACCAATTGTTAAGGTATTATGGTGCATTTCCAATTGTGGACAGACCTTACGAATTAGGTGAGGAGACTTACGAAATAGCAAGAAATACTTGGGAAGAATGTGTCAATTTTATCGTTCAAGATTTAGATGATGCGGCCAATTTGCTAGACGGTAAATCCATGGCCTCAGGCAGGACCAATAGAGTTGCTGCATTGGCTTTAAAATCAAGGGTATTGTTATATGCAGCTAGTGATCTTCACGACATCCCTACTGCATCAGCCCAATCATCTGTGATTTCCGGTTACGCCAACCAAGAATACCTCGGCTATACATCAGGAGACAGAACACAAAGATGGCAAAGAGCTAAAGATGCAGCCAAAGCTGTTTTGGATAATGATGATGGAAATATGCTTAACCTTAGTGCTCCTGTGTCGCATGAAGAAGGCATTCAAAACTACATGAACAATTCACTTTCCAAAAATGGCGGAGAAAATGAGCTGATCTTTGCAAGGTATTTTATCAATGCCAAGCAGGAAAACGGAGGACGTCAAGGTCTTTTCAATGGACCAAACGGCTACAATAACTGGGCAGGGAACACACCTATCCAACATTTTGTGGATGATTACGAAATGATGGACGGTACTTCATTTGACTGGAACAACCCTGACCATGCTTCAGCACCATATGAAAACAGGGATGCTCGATTCTATGCTTCTATTCTTTACGATGGCTCTCAATGGAAACCACGTTCAACTGCCAACCAGCCAAGAGACCCACTAGGCCAAATTCAAACTGGTCAATATGAAATCATCTCTGGTGGTCAAACTGTTATCCACTTTGGTCTGGATACTAGAAATGGACCGATAGAGGATTGGAATGGTAGCTATACGGGTTACTACATGAGAAAATTCATCGACCCAGACCCTGCTATTGTTGATCAAAACACTTGGCAAGAAATTCCTTGGCCAATATTGAGATACACTGAAGCAGTCCTAAATTATGTTGAAGCATGTATTGAGTTAGGTGAGGAGGATGAAGCCAGGACTTGGTTAAACAGAATCCGCTACAGAGTAGGTATGCCAGCCATTAGTGACACTGGAGATGCCCTAATGGAGCGTTATAGAAATGAAAGACGTATAGAAATGGCCTACGAAGAACAACGTTATCACGATTGCCGTAGATGGATGATTGCAGATGAAACCTTAGGCAGAAAAGCCAATGGCATCAGTATAGTTGGAACCTTAAAACCGGGCCAATCCTTGTCCATTTATCGATATGATCCTGATATCTATAACTATTCCTATCAAGTGACTCCTATAGACCCGGGTAAAGAAAACAGAACTTGGCTAGACAAAATGTATTTCTTACCAATCCATAGAGATGAAATGAACAGAAATCAGTTACTGGTACAAAATCCAGGATACACGGAATAACCACTTACCTATTGTTATTTTTTAATAAAGAATCTATACCAACCCTCAGGTGATTGGTATAGATTTTTTTTATATTTAAACCAAAACCTAAATCACCCAATATGATCAACCATTTACCTAAAATAACTTTCTTTGTTTTAGTAATCTTCTCTTTCCTCAGCTGTCAAACACAAACTGATGAAGAAAAAGAGAAAGAGATTATCCCACTTTTTTCCCTATTAAGTCCTGAAAAGACCAATATTACTTTTGTAAACAAGCTCACCGAAGGCCTAAATACTAATGTGCTGATGTATGAGTATTTCTACAACGGAGGCGGGGTAGCTATTGGTGACCTGAACGGGGATGATTTGGATGATATTTATTTTACTGGAAATATGTCCAGCAATAAGCTTTACCTGAATAAAGGCAATATGGTCTTTGAGGACATTACTTCCGTCTCAGGTGCAACGGGGCGCACAGGCCCATGGAAAACAGGGGTCACAATGGCTGATGTTAATGGCGATGGCCGTCTGGACATTTATGTTTGCTACTCAGGTAACCTTCTCCCAGAAAAAAGAAAAAACCAATTATTCATTAATGAAGGAAATAATGAAGCTGGAATCCCCCAATTTAGTGAACAGGCAGATAAATTCAATCTAGCTAGCAATTCCACCAGTACCCAAGGTGCCTTTTTTGACTATGATAAAGATGGAGATTTGGATCTTTTTCTTTTGAACCACAACCATAAATCACTTCCCGTTCTTGATGAAGCTAGTACAGCCCAAATCATGAAGTCAACAGACCCCGCTGGGTCTCAATTTTTCAGAAATGACAATGGTAAATTTACAGAGGTAACCCTAGAAGCAGGTATTCAAAACTCAGCATTATCCTATGGTCTAGGCATCGGTGCGGCCGATATCAACGGTGATGGCTGGACTGACCTCTATGTCTGCAATGATTACACTGCACCTGATTATCTTTATATTAACAATCGCGATGGCACTTTTACTGATCAAATAGGAAAAAGCCTGGGACATACTTCCCACTTTTCCATGGGGAATGACATTGCCGACATCAATAACGATGGCTTGCCTGATCTTTACACCTTGGATATGCTTCCTGAGGATAATAAACGTCAAAAGCTTTTAATGGCTCCTGACAATTATGAAAAATTCGACTTTAAAGTGAATGTAGGGTTCCATTATCAATACATGAGAAATATGTTACAGGTAAATAATGGAAATGAAACCTTTAGCGAAATCGGGCAGCTCTCTGGCATATCCAACACCGACTGGAGTTGGTCTGCTCAATTTGCCGATTTCGATAATGATGGATGGAAAGACCTTTACATCACCAATGGTTACCTTAAGGATTATACCAACATGGACTTCCTGAAATTTATGGGAGACTATGTTCAGAACAATGATGGCAATATCAGAAGACAAAATGTTTTGGATTTGGTCAAACAAATTCCTTCTTCCAGTCTGTACAATTATATGTTCAAGAATAATGGAGACCTGACCTTCGAAAAAATAAGTGAAGACTGGGGGCTAAATTATGCTTCTACTAGTAATGGCGCTGCCTATGCCGATTTGGACAATGACGGGGACCTTGACCTGGTTGTTAATAACATTAACCTAGAAGCATTTGTGTTTGAAAACCAAAGCAATAAACAACTTAACAACAATTATCTAAAAATCAAGCTACTTGGAGAAAGGCAAAACAAATTTGGTCTAGGTACAAAAGTCACTCTTTATAGTGGAGACCAAGTATATTATCAGGAGCAGATGCCAACAAGGGGCTATCAATCCAGCATATCACCTGTTCTTCATTTTGGTTTGGGCAAAGCAGATGTACTTGATTCAATACAAGTGGAATGGCTATCAGGAAAAGTACAAGTGCTAAGAACTGTGCAAACAAATCAAACATTGACCATTTCAGAGGCTGAGGCATCAGAGAGAGAGTTATACAAACAACCCAGTCAAAGTTATTTTGCGCACACCACTTCACCAATCAGCCCAAAAACATCAACAAATAAGATCAATGACTTTAAGCGGCAACCTTTAATGGTCAACCCTCTTTCCTTCAACAGTCCAATTATGGTCAAAGGAGATGTTAATGGAGATGGCTTAGAGGATATTTTTGTTGGTGGAGGGCTTGGAGATGCAGGTTCTTTATTTCTACAAAACAAAACTGGTGATTTTGACATAAAAAACACAAATGAATTTCTCCAGGACAAGGATAGCGAAGATACTGACGCTGCCTTCATCGATATAGACGGGGATGGCCATTTGGATTTGTATGTATGTAGTGGTGGCTATGCCAACTTTATGCCTCAAGACAAAAAACTTCAAGACAGAATCTACATAAATGATGGCAAAGGTAACTTGAAAAAGTCTCCAGAATCCTTGCCACAAATGCTTATCAGTTCTTCTTGTGTCACCAGTGCTGACATCAATAATGATGGGGCAGCTGACCTTTTTGTAGGAGGAAGAGTAATTCCAGGAGCTTATCCCACTATACCAGAAAGTACTATTTTAATCAATGACGGAAAGGGCATATTCTCGGATCAAACATCCGCATACTCAGCCGGTCTAAAAAATATTGGACTTGTCACTGATGCAGAATGGACAGACCTGGAAAATGATGGCCAACTGGAACTTGTTATTGTAGGAGAATGGATGCCTGTCCATGTTTTTTCATTGACCAACCAAAAATTGCAAGAAAGCACCTCTAAATATTTTGACCAAAACTATTCTGGGTGGTGGAACAAACTGTTGGTAGATGATCTCAATGGCGACGGAAAAATGGACTTGGTAATAGGAAATCAAGGTACCAACACCCAAATACATGCCAGCTCAAATGAGCCTACAGAAATTATTTTCAAAGATTTTGATGGTAACGGCTCTATTGACCCTATTCTTTGCTGCTATATCCAAGGCGAAAACTATCCTTATGTAACCCGCGATGAACTGTTGGATCAGATTGCTAAAATGAGAACCAAATTCAACAGCTATAAAGGTTACGCAGATGCCAAAATCAAAGACATTTTCACAGAGGATGAGCTGGAAGGAGCAACAACTCTTTCTGCCAACTATCTCAAGACTGCTGTATTTTTAAGTGATAATTCCGGGAAGTTCAAGGAAGCCAATCTCCCGATCCAAGCTCAATCTTCACCTGTTCTGGCCATATCCAATACAGACTACAATGAAGATGGCATCAAAGACTTGATCCTTTGTGGCAACATTGAAAAAGCACGCTTAAGGTTCGGGAAATATGATGCCAACTATGGCATTCTATTGGAAGGAAACGGGCAAGGTGGCTTCCGCTATATTCCTCAACAAAAATCAGGTTTTGAACTGAAAGGAGATGTCCGAAGCATTCTCCAAATCAATGACAAATGGCTCTTCGGTATTAACCAAAAAGGCATTGTGGCCTATCGCAGATCGACAAATATTTAATTCAATAAATACCTAACATTATAATGAAGTACCCAGTAAAATTATTCAGTATCCTTATTTTGACAGCTTTTGCATTAAGTTGTCAGGATAAAACCAAAGACCTTCCCGATATTCCTTCAAGTTATATTGGTGAAATCACGATCCAAATGACGGAATTGATGATTCATGATGTCACCAATCCGCCCCTGGCAGCAAGATTCTTTTCCTATGCTTGCCTGACCGGGTATGAAATTGCCTCTCAAAACGACAGCACACTAGAGGATTTGCATGGTGTTCTCAATCAGTATCCAGATATAAAGAAACCTGAAGGATATCCTGAACAATCTTATCAGCTGAGTGCCATCCTTGGCATGTTGGAAACAGCCAAAAAGATCCAGCCATCTGGCACGGAGCTACAAAGTTTTGAAGAAAGTATTTTAGACAGCTGTAGAAGAATGGGTTTCAGTGAAGAAAACATTGAACAGTCCTTGGCTTATGCCCAAGACATCAGTAAGGAAATTCTTCAGTATGCTAAAGCTGATGGATATAATCTCATTAGCAATTACCCTCGCTACACACCCCTTGAAATCCCGGGAAGCTGGTACCCGACCCCTCCAGGTTATTTTGCCCCCGTAGAGCCTTATTTTGATACTGTAAGGCCATTTTTTCTGGATTCAGCAGCCCAATTTAAGCCAGAACCTCCTGTAGCTTTTTCTGAAAATAAAGACTCAGAATTTTACAAAATTACCAAGGAAGTTTATGATGTAGACCTCTCTGGCGAAAATAGTGAAATCGCCGCCTTTTGGGACTGTAATCCTTTTGCTCTTCAGGACAATGGCCATTTGATGGTTGGGATGAAGAAGATATCTCCAGGTGCCCACTGGATGGGAATTACCAACATAGCTTGCAACAAAGCGAGACTCTCTTTTTCAGAAGCCCTCGAAATTCATACCATGGTGGCAGTTACCTTAATGGATGGTTTTATAGCTTGTTGGGATGAAAAATACCGGAGCAACCGTATTCGCCCGGAAACAGCCATCAGAAAATACATTGACCCTACTTGGACTCCATTCTTACAAACACCTCCTTTCCCTGAATACCTAAGCGGCCACAGCACAGTATCAACAGCTGCCTCTGTAGTGCTCACCCATTATTTCGGAGAGGAATTCCCTTATTCTGACACAGTCGAGGAGAGATATGGCCTAAAGGCAAGAAGCTATTCTTCATTTACCCAAGCAGCCAATGAAGCAGCCATAAGCCGTTTGTACGGAGGGATACATTTTATGGATGCCATTACTAGGGGACAAACTCAAGGAAGAGAGGTTGGACATTGGATTCTTAACAAAATAAGCTTCTAAAGCAAAACGCCTGATGTGATGACATCAGGCGTTTTGCTTTTTAAACAAAGAACTTTTTTCCTTTAATATAATCTTCCACCAAGGGAGGAAGTAAATAGGTTACAGACTTCCCTTCTTCTATTGATTTTCTGATAAAAGTAGCCGAAATATCTATCAATGGCGCTTCTACATGCTTTACATTAGGATGATCGTAATCCACAGATTCCCCTGGCCTAGGATAAACATACAATCCATATTGCTCCAATATCTGATCGCTATTTTTCCATTTATGAAAGTGAGTCAGGTTATCTCCTCCAATAATCAATTTAAAGTCATGTTGTGGATGCTTGTCTTTAAGATAGGTTAATGTGTCAACCGTGTAGCTTGGTTTAGGCATGTGAAACTCTACATCCATTGCCCGAAAATGATAGTTTCCTTCTATGGCCAATTCGACCATTCTCAAACGGTCAAATTCATGCAATAAGGCTTTTCTTTGCTTAAATGGGTTTTGAGGAGACACAACAAACCAAACTTCATCTAAGTCAGTACTGTCCTGCATGACATTGGCTATGATCAAATGCCCAATATGAATGGGGTTAAACGAACCGAAAAATAAACCTACTTTCAATTTCCTTTATGCTCAACGAAGTCATTGACTAACTGCTCTGCCTTTTCAAATGACTTTTTCATATCATCATTGACAAGTGTCACATCAAACTTCTCTTCAAATGACATTTCAAACTTAGCTTTGTAAATCCTCCTGGAAAGGCTTTCTTCAGACTCTGTACCTCTATCCTTTAAGCGCTCTGATAAGGTGTCCAATGAAGGAACTTTCACAAACACAGCTAGAGCACGTTCTCCGAAATATTTTTTTAGATTAAGTCCCCCTTTAACATCAACATCAAAGACTACATGCTTACCGCTATCCCAAATTCGTTGGATTTCTTCTTTGAGGGTACCATAAAAATTACCTTCATAAACCTCTTCCCATTCTATAAAGGCATCTTCATCAATTTTTTTCTTGAATTCATCTGGGCTTAAAAAGTAATAGTCCTTACCGTGGACTTCGTGCCTCCCTCGCTTATCTCTTGTACAGGCAGAAATTGAAAAGCCTAGGTCTGAACGACTGGATAAAAGATGTTTAACTATAGTAGTTTTTCCGGAACCCGATGGAGCCGAAAAGATAAAAGCTTTTCCAAAAGACATGGTGGTGATTCCTTATTTTACATCCTCGATTTTCTGCCTGATACTTTTGGCCAATTCACTTGGGACTTGTTGTTTGGTGCACTTATTTTTAAGTACTTCACGTATAGCCTGTTCCAAATGAAAATGCTCAAAACATGGCTGGCACTTGGACAGTTTTTCTTTGAGGACATCCTTTGACGCGTCCTTGTCTTCCCCATCTAGAATACTCTCTAAAAGTTGGAAGCATTTGCTCACATCACCACACTTTAGTTTCCTTTCCCCAGATGATTCTATGTTTTTGTCCATGTTATTTATATTTCGCTTTCAAACTTAATTCAATCTTCATCAGCATTATACCCCATATCCTTAGCATAAGAATGTAATTTCTCCTTCAATAAGTTCCTTGCCCTATGTAATCTTGACCTTACAGTGCCAATTGGAATATCCAAAATTTTGGCCATTTCTTCGTAAGTAAAGCCTTCAAGGTCACACAATATGATCACAGTCCTGAAATCAACTGCCAGACTGTTCAATGCATTGGAAATTTCATCTCCAAGCATATCTTTAACCGTATCCACCCTTAAATCAGAAGTGATATTGTAATCAACACTATCTGAGTTATAATAAGTTTCAACCTCCTGATAATCAACCTTGGACGGCTGCTTACTTTTCTTTCTGTATTCGTTGATAAAGCTGTTCTTCAAAATACGGAACAACCAGGCCTTGGCATTGGTACCTTGTTCAAAACTATTGATAAAACGATAGGCTTTGAGGTAAGTATCCTGCACCAAATCCTTTGCATCATCTTCATCAAAAGTAAGCCTGAAGGCAAAGTTGTACATCGAGTCTATGTGAGGCATAAACTCATTGTCGAATATATTATTCTTCTCTTTATCGGAATATTTTTTCTTTTGTACCTCAGACATAAGTTTCAAAAATAATCATTGACTTAATTTATCACTAATTTTTTGAAAGAATTCGCTTGATTTCATTTATTTTGGATTCCAAAAACCTCGCCTTTCACCTTTCAATAGGACGAGTTTAACGTAATACTGCTAATTAATGTTCGCATTCCGCTTAATTTCTTACCTGCCTTTGTGGTGTTTGTATATCCTATCCGATTCATTCTTTATCCTTGCTTACTACATAATAGGGTACAGAAAAAAAGTGGTTTGGAAAAACATCTCATGCGCCTTTCCTGAAAAAAGCCCAAAAGAACGAAAAAAGATCATGAGAGAGTTCTATAGAAACCTCACGGATTCTTTTGCTGAAACCATCAAGCTGATGACCATGGGAAAGCCTGAAATTGAAAAAAGATTTCAGCTTGAAAACATGGATTTACTTCGTGACCTTTTGGAAAGAAAGCAAGTAATCGTAGGGCTTACCGCCCATTTTTTTAATTGGGAAGGACATCCTTTAGCGGTCAGGGCTTTGGTGGATGAAAGAATAGAAATTGTGTACCAACAGGTCACTAACCCATTCTTCGAAAAGCTGATGAAAACACTTAGAAGTAGGTTTGGTGGCTATTTGGTAGAAAAGAGCAAGTTTCAAAGACATTTTATCAAATACAGAAAACACCCCAGATTAATTGGATTAGCAGCTGACCAAAGACCAAACCGGGAAGATCAGCGCTATCATGCTAAATTTATGAACAGGGAAACAGGCTTCTTTGAAGGAGCTGAAAAACTGGCCAAGCGATTTGACCTTACTGTCATATTTTCTGAAGTCCACAAACTCAAACGAGGACATTACAAATTCACTTATCGCTTTGTCGCAGAACCTCCGCATGATACGAGGGAGCACAGCATTACGGATCAATTCATTGAGCTGACAGAAAAAAATATCCGGGAACAACCCGCCTTGTACCTTTGGTCCCATAATAGATGGAAAAACAGTAACTGATCATAACTTACCCTAAGATTTCCACAGATAAACATTAACTTTGAAGCTTACAGGAGGAAAGAAGTATGGATTATTTAGAAGGTTTAAATCCCCCACAAAGAGAAGCAGTTGAACACACAGAAGGCCCCTTGATGATCATTGCCGGTGCAGGATCTGGCAAAACAAGGGTACTTACCTATAGAATAGCACATTTAATCCACGCCAAAGGAGTTGATCCTTTTCAAATATTATCACTGACCTTTACCAACAAAGCGGCCAGTGAAATGAGGCACCGTATTGAAAAGCTTATTGGCTTGGAGGCCAGAAATACTTGGATGGGTACTTTTCACTCCATCTTTGCGAAAATCTTACGTGTAGAGTCAGAAAAGCTTGGTTTCCCGTCCAATTTCACCATATATGATACAGATGACAGCAAATCGTTGATCAAAAGTATTGTCAAAGAAATGCGGCTGGATGACAAGGTTTACAAACCCAATACCGTCCTGTCAAGAATTTCCGGTGCAAAAAACAGGCTAATCTCTTGGGAAAACTACATCAATGATCCCTACATTAAGGCAGATGATGAAGCCGCTATGAAGCCCCGAATGGGTGAGATTTATCGCGCCTATCAAAAACGACTCTTCAAGTCATCTGCGATGGATTTTGATGACTTACTATTTAACACCAACGTATTGTTTAGGGACCATCCCGATGTACTTAATAAATACCAGCAGCGTTTTCGATATGTGCTGGTGGACGAGTTTCAGGATACCAACCTTTCCCAATATCTCATTACCAAAAAACTGGCAGCAGTCCATCAAAATATTTGTGTGGTAGGAGATGATGCACAAAGTATCTATGCGTTCCGTGGCGCGGATATTCAAAATATTTTGAATTTTGAAAAGGACTACCCTGACTTGGAAGTGGTCAAGCTAGAGCAAAACTACAGGTCCACAAAAAATATAGTCGAGGCAGCCAACTCCATCATCGCGAAGAACAAAGCTCAGCTTAAAAAGAACGTTTGGACTCAAAATGATAATGGGGACCTCATAGAGCTGATCAAGGCTGCTTCAGACAATGAAGAAGGGCGAATGGTAGCATCCACCATTTTTGAAGAAAAAAACAATAAAAAGCTTGAAAACAGTGATTTTGCCATCCTTTACAGAACAAATTCACAGTCCAGAGCAATAGAAGAAGCCTTAAGAAAGATGAACATCACTTACAAAATTGTAGGTGGTCTTTCATTTTACCAAAGAAAGGAAATCAAAGACTTGATGGCCTACATGCGCTATGTGGTCAATCAGGATGACGAGGAAGCTTTCAAAAGAATCATTAACTACCCTAAAAGAGGGATTGGAGCGAGCAGTGTAGAAAAAATGATGGTTTCTGCCTACGAACACGACATTCCACTCTGGAAGGTCATCAATAATGCAGGCAGTTTCCTTAGCGGCAGGGCGGCCAATGCCGTCGCTGATTTTTCCACTTTGATCAAAAGCTTCAAAATGGAAACCGAAAGAAAGGATGCCTATGAAGCAGCATCTGCCATTGCGAAGCAATCTGGTCTGCTGAGAGAGTTATATGAAGACAAAACCATTGAAGGGCTCAACCGGTATGAAAACGTTCAGGAATTGCTCAATGCCATCAAAGAATATGTGGACAATCCAGAAAATGAAGACAAAAGCTTAGGAGCTTTCCTCCAAGAAATTGCTTTGCTCACTGACAATGACCGTGATAAGGACGAGGTAGATGCGGTCACACTGATGACTATCCACTCTTCCAAAGGTTTGGAGTTTAGACAGGTTTTTGTCGTTGGACTTGAAGAAGACCTTTTCCCATCTCAAATGATGATGCAAAGTCGAGAGGACTTGGAAGAAGAAAGAAGACTTTTCTATGTCGCTACTACGAGGGCCATGGAAAAACTCTACCTTAGTTATGCCATCACGCGTTATCGATTTGGAAGGCTTTTAAACTGTGAACCAAGTAGGTTCCTAGAAGAAGTGGACCCTAATTGTATCAAGGTCACCAAACGTAAAGGAAGGCAGCTGGGAAGTAGCTCTTTTGGCCAGCAAAACACCAATGGTAGTGAAGGAAAATCAGGCTTTATTGGATTAAAAAGACCTTCAATGAGAACCAATACTACCGCAAAAGTTCATACGCCAAGCCCTGACTTTAAACCATCCAATACCAACAACTTAATGGAAGGCATGAAAGTGGAACATCCAAAGTTTGGATATGGTAAAGTTCTTAAGGTTGAGATAGAAGGAATCAATAAAAAAGCCACCATTGGCTTTGACAATTTTGGAGATAAGACTTTATTACTTAGCTTTGCTAAGCTTCGGATTGTGGAGTCCTAAAAAAAATCCACTAATGAGTATAGATAAAGTTTTTGCCTAACAGCAAAACCATTAACATTATCATAAATCCATCTACCCCATTTAACGACATTTTTTCGTAAATTGAAGCAGTTGTTAACTTAACTGGGGCAAGATATGAAAGAACAAGAAAAGCATAAACACTCAGTAATTTTGAAAGAATACGGAAAAAACATTCAGAAACTGGTGGACTATATCACCAATGTTCCTGACAAAGCCAAAAGGACTGAACAGTCCTACACCTTGGTAGAACTGATGAAGCAGCTTAATCCCCAACTTAAAATTGAGAACGACCAAAAGTTATGGGACGACCTTTTCATCATGTCCAATTTCCAGTTGGATGTTGACAGTCCTTTCCCAATGCCGGAAAAGGAACTTTTGGGCAAAAAGCCGCTAACCATTGGATACCCTGAAGGCGAAGTAAAGTTCAAGCACTACGGGAGGAACATTGAAAAGCTTATAGAAAGAGCCATTGAAATCCAAAATGATGAAGAACAGGAAACTGCTATCATTTATATAGGCCAGTTAATGAGAAGCTTCCATTCCACTTGGAACAGGGAAAATTTTGACGATGGCATCATCATTGACGACATCAAAACGCTCTCAAAAGGCAAACTCCATATTGACCTTGAAAAGGTAAAAGAAAATTCTCTTTTCGAAACCAACATGAGAAGAGATTTCAAAACCAACAGTCAGCCAGACCAACCATCCAACTCTGGAAGAAGAGGAGGCAAAAGAAGAAACAACGGAGGTAACTACAAAAAACGCAGAAATTAATGTCCTCATTCCGAGTAAAAGGGGGATTAAAATTAAAAGGCGAAATCACCCCTCAAGGCGCTAAAAATGAAGCGCTACAAATTTTATGCGCCGTACTTTTAACTGACCAAGACGTAACAATCAACAAAATCCCTAACATCAGGGATGTCAATAAACTCATTGAATTATTGGCGGATATGGGAGTAAGTGTAGAAAAGATCGCTCCAGAAAGCTACCGATTCAATGCTTCCAAAGTAGATCTCGAATATTTGGATTCTGACAAATTCTTGACTAAAGCATCTGCTTTAAGAGGTTCAGTTATGATTCTCGGCCCTTTATTGGCAAGATTTGGAAAAGGAAAAATATCCAAACCAGGGGGGGATAAAATTGGGCGCAGAAGATTGGACACCCATTTTATTGGTTTTCAAAACTTGGGAGCCAAATTCAACTATGACACCCAAAGAGAAATATACAATATTGACGGAAAGAACTTAAAAGGAGCCTACATGCTCCTTGACGAAGCTTCTGTCACTGGCACAGCCAATATCCTTATGGCTGCTGTATTGGCCGAAGGAAAAACCACCATTTACAATGCCGCTTGCGAACCCTACCTACAGCAACTTTGTGACATGCTTAACAGGATGGGGGCAAAAATCACTGGAGTAGGCTCCAACTTATTGAACATAGAAGGAGTTGAGAAGCTGGGTGGGACTGAGCACACCTTACTTCCTGATATGATTGAAATTGGGTCGTTTATCGGACTTGCTGCCATGACTCAATCCGAAATCACTATCAAAGATGCCCAAATCCACAGGTTGGGCATTATCCCTGATACTTTCCGCAGGATGGGTATCAAGTTGGAGTTCAGAGGCGATGACATCCATATCCCAGCCCAAAAACATTATGAAATAGAGACATTTATTGATGGCTCCATCCTGACAGTTGCTGACGCAATATGGCCAGGTTTCACTCCAGACCTGCTCAGCATTGTACTGGTAACTGCTACGCAGGCCAAGGGCACGGTATTGGTTCATCAGAAAATGTTTGAAAGTCGACTTTTCTTTGTAGATAAGCTAATAGATATGGGAGCTCAGATAATCCTTTGCGACCCTCATAGAGCCACGGTTATCGGGCTGGATAGAAAATATCCTCTTAAAGGTATTCGAATGACTTCTCCAGACATTAGGGCTGGGGTATCCCTTTTGATCGCAGCATTATCTGCAGAAGGGACTTCTGTGATTGACAATGTTGAGCAAATAGACAGAGGGTATCAATACATAGATCAAAGACTAAACGCACTAGGTGCTGATATTGTCAGGATTGATTAACATTCGTTCCAATAAAACAAAGGCCGGTGGAAATTTTCACCGGCCTTATTACTTAAAAAATCATCTCCTCGCTAATTTCTTGTTTTCACTCTCGAGTTGAGAGAGGTAATGGTCAAAAGCATTTACCCTTTCGCTGGGATAAATACCTTTTGCCTTTTTTAATTGTTTTAAAGCAGTTTCCTGTTGACCTTCATTAAAATGAAGAACAGCATCATTGTAATATTGAAGCCCAGCCAGTTCTTTTAGAGAAATAGAAGAATAAATGGTGTTTTCTTCACCAGCCCCATCTGAGAGACCCGCCAACTCCGACCGATCCCGTTTTGACTGGTTTTGCTTTCGAGGCACAAAAGCTGCAATGTAATCCTTCACCTCATCTTGATCCTTTATAAAACCAGAGCGTGGCTCAGTACTTTCTAAAACATAGGTTTTATCATTATCATGAACCAAAACAAATACATGAAAATCCGTCTCTATTATCTCATAATCGAAACCATATCTATCCAGTAAAAGCCCTAATACAGCCGAACCACTGACACAATCATATGACCCGTTTTCCAAGGTCTCATTGAATGTACTGTGACGATTATAGTTTTTTAAAACATACTGATGAGACTTATAAAAAATCTCTCCCACAAACCATTCAACAAAATGCTTTTTATCCGCTCTCTTATCCAGCTTTTCAGTCAATTTTTCAAACTGCTTCATATCCACCTCATCCTTTGCATGCAAGGCTTTTAACAGATGAATTGGCTGTGCCTGACTTAACAACAATTCTTTCTCTGCATCGCTTTCAAAAACAGACTGGTCCTCAGACCAATCCTGTGACATACCCTGGTATATCACCAAAACCAATGCTATCAGTATAATTAATGCCCTTTTCAACCTACCCTCCTTTCTATGTTAATTTTATGTTATTAAATTAACAATTTGTTAACATAGAGTCAAAGCATTGGTCCGTTTTTCAATGTTAAGTTTTTTAACAGACTGTATTACAATACATTAATAAACATTCATTAATTAACAATAAGTTATTAAACATTTGATCCAATTCAAGCTTCCTGATATTTTCTACCATACACAGGTAATTAGAAACATGCTTCTTGACTTGTATAAAAATTTATTTTTTAACTATATTCATAAAACTAACAAGTGACATGATTACATAAATGAACAACCTGAATAGTAAAACATTATTTATCCAACATAGAGTAACACTAGGACTTTTCTAAATCATAACTTTAAAACAAATATGAACTCTTTTATCAAATTAAAGTCCCTAATAATAGGGCTTTTGATACTTAATATCTATCCACTGTTTGCTCAAGAAATGCCTTCCAAAAAGAAAGACTTGGAGGATGCTTATCTGCAACATGTTCAAGAAATTTCATCACTAAAGAATGAAATGACACAATTAAATCAAAGAATTGAGAACCTTGAGTCTGACAAGCGCAAACTGGGTTATGAAAAAGACGGTTTACTCCAAGACTTGAATTCATTAGACCATCAAATATTGGAGTTAAAAAAAAGCCAAGACAGTTTGAAAACCGAGCTTGTTGAAACCAATAATCAACTTGAGATAAATTACGGTATTAATCAAAAACTAAAGTCTTTACTTAAAACCCTTACCGAATCGCAAGCTGGTCAAGATTCCCTGACCAATATGGAAAGTACACCTTATTTCATAGGCACTTTTGTGGGAACCCAAGCTGAATCTGTTGTCAAAGACCAAGACGGAAAAGAGCTGATCATCAATGGTCAAAAAATCAAAACCCCACCTATCGACCACTCATTTATCCTATTACATGAGGATAAAGTTTTGCTGGAGCAGATAAATAAAAACGACCAATCGGTCACTGAATTAAGTGGGACATACCTGGTGACTACTGACAATGACCAAATCTATGAAATTGAATGTACTCTTAAAAACAATGAGAGTTTGACATTAGAATACCTCATACACATTGACAAATCCACTGAAGAAATCACCTGTAACTCAGATAATCAGGCACCATTTAAATTATTAAAGAATATCCTAATGGAAAACACAGGTGAGGTAATCACTGAGTAAACCTACTTGAAACATAAAAGCCAGCCTAAATTAAATTTAGGCTGGCTTTTTTACATATAATCGTTTACGATTACACGTAATTATTTAGCATCACTGGCATCACCAGCATCAAAATATCTTCATTATCCCCCTTATCACTAGGAACGATCAAACCAGCTCTGTTAGGTGCACTGAACTTCAAGGTCACTTGCTTGGCCGAAATGTTGTTCAACATCTCTACCAAGAACTTGGCATTGAAACCAATCTCAATATCCTCTCCTTCATGCTCGCAAGAGAGTCTTTCATTAGCCTCATTAGAGAAATCTAAATCTTCAGCAGAAATCTGAAGCTCACTTCCGGTAAGCTTTAACCTTACTTGGTGAGTAGTTTTATTTGCGTAAATGGCAATTCTTTTCAATGAGCTTAAAAACTCTATTCTATCGATGGTCATGTCATTGTCGTTGTCCACCGGAATTACATTTTCATAATCCGGGAAACGTTCATCAATCAAACGACAGATCATCTGGATATTGCCAAACTTAAAATAAGCATTGGAATTATTGAATTCTACCGTCACAGGGACATTCTCTGCAGGAAGTGTTGACTTCAAAAGGTTGAGTGCCTTTCTAGGAATAATAATACTTGCAGCATCCTGAGCCGCAATATCCACTCTCCTATAACGAATCAATCGGTGTCCGTCCGTGGCTACAAATGTTGCATTGGTTGTACTCAAATTCACATACACACCTGTCATCGCAGGACGAAGCTCATCATTACTTGTCGCAAAAATGGTATTGTTGATAGCGCTGCTAAGTACTTCCGTTGACATATCCACCGCTGTAGCGTTGCTTACAGAAGGAATTTTAGGGAAATCTGTAGCATTCTCACCTGCCAATTTGTATCGGCCATTGTCAGAGCTAATTTCCACACTGTAAGTATCATGATCGATACTGAAAGTCACCGGCTGCTCTGGAAGATTTTTTAATGTCTCGATAAGAATCTTTGCAGGAACGGCAATATTTCCATCTTCTTTTGCCTCAACATCTATCTCAGTCATCATGGAGGTCTGCAGGTCGGAAGCCGTAATGGTTAACTTACCTTCTTTTATTTCAAAAAGAAAGTTTTCTAATATCGGCACGACCGGATTGGTGGTCACCACTCCATTGATTCCGGAAAGTTGCTTCAAAAGAGCAGAAGAAGAAACAATAAATTTCATGTGAATATGATTTAGTTATTTAAGGACAAGGCTAAATATGACATTATTTCAATAAACACTCAATTTCAGCACATTGATCCTAGGCTATTATTCCAATTAGTTTTCAACAGGGTAAATTTATAAATAAAATCATAAAAGCAGGTAAGCCTACAGAATTTCTACTCAAAAAAATTGCTCCCAATAAATTCTCTTAAATTTGCTTTAATTTTTGCTTCCAAATTTACGTTTTCTCCAATAAACTTTCACAAACCCCAGCATCATGATCAAAACAATGGGCAAGACGATATTAATCAACTGCCACTTGAATTTCTCCTCTTCGACAAGCTTTTTGTTCAAAGGCCGAATTTTCAATTCTTTGCTTCTGGTAACCATGATTCCATTGGGATCCAAAAGGTACTTCAACGTATTTTCAAGGAACACTTTATTGGAAACGCTTACATCCGAAAATGGATCTATACCAATAGCTAGCGGCTCCCCTGTCTTAACATTTCTTTCTCCCTGTATCCAATCGCCATCTCCGACTACTACTACAGTCCCCGACCCAGAGTCGGTGAACTTTCCGTCACCCTTAAATTCTTCTGGCAAAAACCTGTTCTTAAAGTAAGAAGTAAAATTCCCTTCCAGCAAATACACAAGAGGCAAATGCTTTTGGCTAAATAGAGAAATATCAGGCTCCTGCATCATATCTTTAAAAGCAACATTTACAGGCTGAGCTAATGTTCGGCTATAACCTCCACTGAACACCAATGGGGTTTTGCTTACACCTTCTGCCTTAACTGTATCCAAAGAGCTGACAAACCTAAATTTCATCTGATCCAAGCCTTTAGTGATCACATGATCACTCATATTCGTTGCGATCACATAAAAAGGCCATGGTAAAGGCGTAATTTGCGGTTGATTACCAAAATCTCCTGCCACAACTGGATAGTAGCCAAAATTCATATCTTGTATAAGGTCTTTATTGATCCTAACACCATACTTAAAAAGTAGCTGATCCAATCCAGTTTCATAAGCTAATGCCACCGTTCCCTCTCCCCCGGCATTTTCCATATTAACGGCCAAAGGGTCAATACAAAAGAGCACATTCCCTCCTCTCATCACATATTGATCCATAAGGTAAATTTCTCTTTCCTTGAAATTCGCTTTAGGACCGGCGATAATTATCGCATCAAATACCATAAGGTCATCCACACTCTTTGCTTGCTCCAAAGGAACCTTGTACACTTCATATTCTGCGGACAATGCCTCAACTATACCATACCCTTCATCATCCTGCAACTCTCCATGGTTAGTGATCATGGCTATAGCTTTCTTATCAGTACTGACCAGCTTCTCGATCATACTGATTAGCTCATATTCAAGGTTTTCAATGGACAAGTTCAAAATCTGATCCGGAGACATTCCCTTTTCTCCTTTCAGCAACAAACCTCCTGTTTCGTACTCGGCATTCCGAATCACTACTCCCGGAAAAATCAAACGGGAAGTTTGGCTTCCATTATCATTGGCAAAAAGATTAGTGGGGTTAATCCCAAACTCTGCCAAATACAAAATATATTCTTCCTGCTCATTCTCAATTTTGATTTCCAAAGGGTCAAAATACCTAATGGAAATTTTCTCACTACTGTATGCATTAAAGGTTTCAAGGGTCTCTTCAATATTTTTTTGAAAACGCCTCATTCCTCCTGGCAGGTTTCCTGTTAGCAAAATATCCACCTCTAAGGGTTCTTCCAGATTGGCCAGTACATTTTTAGTAGCTTCATGTAGGGAGAATCTCTTTTCCTCCGTAAGGTCAAATCTAAAAGACAGCATGCTATTCAGCAAAACAAGCCCTACAATAACAATTAATATAGCTCCAACTGACAGCAGTAACTTCCTCTTTATTACTTGGTCAATATGTTTTCCTCTTTGGCTCATCGCTTTTTAATCATTAATGTGGTGAGGATAATTAAACTGGCAATAAGTCCAAAAAAGAAAAACAGGTCACCAGAAGCAATTACACCCCTACTCATACTTTCATAATGATAATTCAGGCTGAGGTCTTCCAAAAAGATAGCCATGCTGCTCATTTGCATTAAGCTGACCAAAGCTGTAAATCCAAAATACAAGGCAAAACTAATAAATGCGCCTACTACAAATGCGGTAATTTGATTATCTGTCAGAGAAGAACTAAAAAGGCCAATAGCTGCAAACACAGCCCCTATCAAAATCATCCCAAAAAAAGAACCAATAAACCCTGCGCTGTCTATATTGCCCTTCGGCGCTCCCAATTGGTAAATGCTATAATAGTAAATCAAGGTAGGCAGTAATGCTAAAATAACCACCAGCACCCCCGCCAAGTACTTTGCCAATACAATCTGATAGGGCTTTAGTGGAGAGGTCATCAGCAATTCCCAAGTACCACTCCTCTTTTCTTCTGCTATCATCCGCATCGTAATAGCTGGAACCATAAAGACAAATACATATGGAGTATAAACAAACAATGCTTCTAAATCAGCAAAGCCATATTGTAAAACACTGGTCTCAGGAAACACCCAAACCAACAAACCCAATGCGACCAAAAAAACAGAAATAATTAAATATCCCGTCAGATTATTAAAAAAGGAATTGACCTCCTTCCACACCAAACTCATCATACAGCAGCACTCGTTAATTGGTGAAAAATAGTTTCAAGATTCCTCTCCTCCTGACGGAGACTTAATAAGGATAGTTGCTTTTCATTTATTACTTCCAGTATATTTTTCCTCAAAGAAGTGGGCTCATTGGTCAACAATTGAATAGAACCTACTGCCAATACCCTCACCTCATTGACACCTTGCAAGCTGGTAAACCAATCAGTCTCCAGGTTTTCCTGTGTCTCGAGATAAATGGATACTTGGCCATTGCTCGACTTAAGGTTCACCAATGAATCCTGCACCATGACCTTTCCCTGATGAATGATCACTACCCTATCACACATTGCTTCTACTTCTTGCATAATGTGCGTGCTAAGGATTAAGGTTTTCTCTAAGCTAATAGACTTGATTAATTTACGGATTTCGACCAATTGATTGGGATCTAAACCCGTTGTGGGCTCATCTAGGATAATTACATTTGGATCATGGACCAAAGCTTTTGCCAAGCCCACTCTTTGGCGGTACCCTTTGGAAAGCGCACCAATCTTTTTATGCTTTTCTGTCTCTAGACCACATGATGCTATTACCTCATGCACTCTTCTATCAGCCTTAGCTCCTTTTACACCATAAATCCCAGCCATAAATGTCAGGAATTCCTTAATATACATCTCCATGTAAAGAGGATTGTGTTCAGGCAAGTACCCAATTTGCCTACTCACTTGCTGAGGATGTTCAATCACAGAAACCCCATTAACCAAAACATCTCCATGATCAGGCAGTAGGTAACCTGCTGCAATTTTCATGGTTGTGGACTTACCCGCTCCATTAGGACCTAAAAAACCTAAAATCTGACCTGAAGAGGCTGAAAAACTCACCCCATCCAGAGCTTTTTGATCTTTATAGTTTTTGCTGAGCTGTTTTACTTCAAGAGACATTTTATTGCTTTCCTTTTGGGCGAAGCGGCCTGCACTCCACATCTGCTATAAAATAATTGGGATGGGTTTCCAAGGTTTGCACCATGGTAGTAGCCACATCTTCTGGGCGCATCATATTTTCATGTGCATTCATTCCTTCGATGTCATCAAAGAAATTGGTTTTTACAGAACCAGGATAGATGGTAGATACTTTTATCCCAAATTCTCTTAACTCCATATACAAAGCATGAGAAATCCCCTTGACCGCATGCTTGGTGCCACAGTAACCTGCAAATTTAGCCACTCCATTTAACCCTGCAATAGAGGCTACATTCAAAATATGTCCTTCATCTTGGGCCTTCATATTGGGAACTACCCTTTTGGTGACATAAAATATCCCATGCACGTTCACATCAAACATTGATTTCCAATCCTCACTTGACATTTCATCGATCGCCCCAGCCACCCCAAAACCAGCATTGTTGATCAAAATCCTAATATCTTCTCCTAATTGTTTTATGGTGCTTTTGTAAGCCTCATCGATAGATGCTTCATTAGCAACATCACAGCTAAAAAAATGAAAGTTATCATGGTTCAAATCAGGCCGGTTTCTTCCCCACCCCGCAACAACAACTCCCCTTTCCAATAATTGAAGAACGACCTCCAAACCTATCCCTTTACTTACTCCTGTTACAATAGCTGTTTGTCCCTTTAAATTCATGTTGATTAGTTTAGGTTTGACACACAATGCAGAAATCAATCCCAAATTGTGCCTTTTTTTGGAGTAAAAAAATAATTTAAAACTAAAAACTTATTCAGTGGGTATTTTAAAGCCTCCAATCTTTTGCTAATTTTAATTACATCCAACCATGAAAATAATGTTAAAGAACTATTTAATCTTCCTTATAGCCCTCTTCAGTTCGGCAAGTTTTGCGCAAACCTCTTTACACAAAGACATAGATGATCGGTCATCAGCCATCGAATCCAAAGTAATCAAGTGGAGAAGGGATATCCATCAAAATCCTGAATTGGGCAACCACGAAACCAGAACGGCAAAGCTAATTGCCGCCCACCTGAGAAGCTTGGGAATCGAAGTCCAGGAACAAGTGGCAGTTACTGGTGTAGTCGGTTTATTGAAAGGTGGCCATGATGGTCCGACAGTAGCATTAAGGGCTGACATGGATGCTTTACCAGTCACTGAGCGTAATGATCTTCCGTTTAAATCGACCAAAACAACGGTCTATAATGGTCAGGAAATCGGTGTCATGCATGCCTGTGGACATGACACTCATGTAGCCATATTAATGGGGGTTGCCGAAGTTTTGGCAGGGATGAAAGGCCAAATCCATGGAAATGTGAAATTCATTTTTCAGCCATCGGAAGAAGGTGTTTTTGAAGAAGGCGTGGATTCATGGGGAGCCAAACAAATGGTTGAAGAAGGGGTAATGGAAGGTGTAGATGCCGTTTTCGGTTTGCACATCAACTCACAAACCGAAGTAGGAAAAATCAAATACAGATCCGGCCCTGCCATGGCTGCCGTGGACAACCTGAAACTAACCGTGAATGGCCGTCAGGCACATGGTGCTTACCCTTGGTCATCAGTTGATCCTATTGTCACTTCCGCTCAAATTGTCAATGCTCTTCAAACCATAATCAGTAGAAATGTCAATATCACAGAGAATCCCGCTATAGTTACCATAGGAAGTATCCATGGAGGTGTCCGTCAAAATATCATTCCCGAAAAAGTGGAAATGCTAGGAACAATCAGAACATACGGCACTGAGCAACAAAGCTTGATCCATAAAAGAATAAATGAAATCGCCACCAATACAGGAGAAGCTGCTGGAGCAAATGTGGATGTGGTCATTGACAAAATCTATCCCGCTACGATCAACAATCCTGACTTAACAGAAAAAATGATCCCTACATTGCAACAAGTGGCTGGTGCAGAAAACATCATTTATCACGACCCTATCACTGGAGCAGAAGACTTTAGCTACTTCCAAATGGAAGCACCAGGCTTATTTATCTTTTTGGGAGGAATGTCAAAAGGAGAAGACCCTACAGAAGTGGCTGCACACCACACACCAGATTTTTTCATTGATGAATCAGGGCTTCTGTTGGGAGTTAGAGCCCTCAGTTACCTAACTATGGACTATATGGAAATGAAATGATTCAATTAAAACAGGCGATCAATTTGTTGATCGCCTGTTTTACATCTATAAGGTCTTAAAGTAATTATTGCTCAAAAACTAAGGTGGAAGGATTGGCTCCCAACTCCTTCAATCCACTATTAACTGCTTTGATAAATCCAGGAGGTCCACAAACATAAAAATGTTGGTGCTCAAAATCTCCAATTTTGGATTTTAAATAAGCCTTATCAATCATTCCCTTATCATAAGCTGTATCCTTTTGCTTCGCAATGATATTGATAAATTTATGGCCCAATATTGTCTTCAGCTCTTCATAAAGAATGATATCGTCATTGGTTTTATTTGCAAAAATCAACTTGCTAGTACCAACCTTATTCTTTTTGCGAAGCTGCCTTAAAATGGATATAAAAGGAGTAATACCTGCCCCACCAGCTATAAAGACCCCTTCTCCTTGAAAGGATATTGTTCCCCAGGGATCTCCTATTTCTAATTCATCTCCAGCTTCAGCTTCGTCCAACCTTTTGGTCACTCCCTGATGACCTTTATAGGATTTGATGATAAACTCCAAGTAATCATCTGACGGTAAACTGGTAAAAGTAAAAGGACGCTTTTCAGCTTCCCACCCTGCTTTTAGCAAACTAACCTCTGTTGCTTGGCCGGGTTGAAAATTATACCCACGAGGCTTCTCCAACTTGTAACGGTTCACATCATGTGTAACCTTCTCTTTTTCTAATATTTTCACTCTGTAAGTTGCCATACTTGAACTTACAAAAAACCAAGCGATTATTATAATCCAAAGCCAATATACTACCTTAAAAAAAGGCAGAAAAAAACCGTTTTATTTACATTTCAGAAACCAATTCTTTAATTATCTCAGTCATTTTGGGTTCAGCAATAGCTGCTGCCGCAATCACTTCTTGGATGGAAATCTTCTTGATCTTACCTGGTGAACATAAATCTGTAATGGCCGACAAGGCAAAAACCGGCAAATCCATTTGCCGCGCCACGATCACTTCTGGCACAGTACTCATCCCTACTGCATCCGCCCCAATGGTTCTCAAGTATCGGTACTCAGCCCTAGTCTCAAGGTTGGGACCTTGAACACCAACATAGACTCCTTGATGTATTTTAATTCCTTTTTGATAGGCTACTTTTATAGCTTTATCTATTAGCTCCAATGCATAAGGCTCACTCATATCCGGAAATCTCACTCCAAACCCATCTAAATTTTTATCCCTCAAAGGGTTTTCTGGAAATAGGTCAATATGATCATTGATAATCATTACATCCCCTATTTCAAATGCTGGATCAAGTCCTCCTGCTGCGTTGGAGACGATTAGCTGCTTGATTCCCAATTGCCTCATTACCCGAACAGGAAAGGTTACTTCTTTCATATGATAGCCTTCATAATAATGAAACCTCCCCTTCATCGCCACTACGTTAATTCCTGACAATTTCCCAAAGACTAACTCTCCGCTGTGAGTCTCCACCGTAGAAATAGGGAAATGAGGTATTTTGGCATATGGAATCTCTTGCTCAATCTTGATATGCTCTATCAATTGTCCTAATCCAGTACCTAAGATTATGCCCACTTGGGGTAGGTCTTTTACCTGTTGGTTGATATAGCTTACAGCTTCTTCAATTTGTTCGAGATAGGGATTGGGCATGTCTTTTATCATTTTTATTTGGTTATGGATAATCTTCGCTCTTATTTTGAAGGGAACAATAATTTTTCTGAGCCTTCTCAAGAAACTTTATGGCTCACGATATTGTATATTAAGGAGCAGTTTTGCAAGTATAAGTAGATTCATTCATGATAAAAATAATAGTAGGTACAAACAGAAAAAATGCAGTTTCTAAAACCATAGCCCAGTTATACCAAGATATACTGACGGAAATGGGAGCCCAATCTGAATTAATTGACCTGAGGGAATTGCCCAATGATTTTGTCTTTACAGCCCTTTATGAAAACAATGGCCAAAATGAAGTCTACAACGAGTTGCATGACCGTATCAAGACAGGAAATAAATTTGTTTTTATCGTACCGGAATACAATGGCTCTTTTCCTGGGATACTAAAATCGTTTATTGATGGCATGACCTATCCCAATACATTTAGGAATAAAAAATGTGCCGTGGTGGGGATTTCATCAGGAATAGGCGGAGGTGGCATCGCATTGAGCCACCTTACCGACATATTCCACTACCTGGGCATGCATGTTCTGGCCAATAAGCCAAAACTTGCCAAAATTGAGGAAAACATGTCTAATAACTTGCTCACCAACAAGTTTTACATAGACCTTTTGAAAACCCAGGCAGAAATGTTGATTAATTTTTAATCAACATTGTCATGTAAAAACCGGTTATTGCCCAGAATCTCGTTGTCATCATTTAAATTAAACTTAGACAAGTTGGTTTCTGAACTGTGTTGCACATCCTGGAGTTTTACATTTTTCCTTAAATAAGCAGGCTTATCAAGCTTTTCTTTGAACTCCTCTGGAGTTTGATTGGCTGCCCTTAGGTTTTTCAACCTTTCAAAACGCTCGTGCGCGCGTTGCATGGCCTTTTGCTTGATTTGCTCATAGTAATCATTGTTGTAAGCTGCGCCTGCATTGCTTTCTTCCTCACGTGGCATGCTATTGCGCTGCTCAGCCTTAGGCTCCTCGTCGTACAATGGCGTCACTTTTCTTACTGGAGAAGGACTTGCAGGTACAAACTCAAACTCATCATCTTGTGATGTTGAAGTAGGATGATTATAATCCTCTTCTGTATCCACGTGGCTTTGGCTAGGCATAGGCTTAGCAGATGAAGAATTAGCTTCTTCATAATTGTTACCATTGTTAGATGGCGTAGGCTGCTTAATGGTAAAAGTAAAGGTCTGACCAGAAGAAGCAGGGCTGTCCTCTTCTACTTTGGTCGTTTTACCTGAATCCAAATCAATTACTTTCTTCGCATTTTCTTCTTTTTCCTGCTCTGCTTTCTTGGCTTTGTCAGCTTCATCTTTTGTCAAAGCACCGGCCTGAAAACCTGTTGCAATCACAGTCACTCTAATTGCCTTTTTCAAATCTGGATCGATACCTTGACCAAAGATCACTTCCGCATCATCCCCCGCACGTTCCTGAATGTATTCTGTGATTTCACTCAATTCATCCATAGAAAGCTCCTCTTCTTCACCTGACATGATGGACAATAGGATTTTCTCAGCTCCCTTAATATCCACATTGTTTAACAACGGTGAAGCAATGGCCTTCTCTGCAGCCTTGATCGCTCTGCCTTCCATCTCTTCAGTAGCAGATCCCATCACTGCAGCTCCAGCATCTTTCATCACTGTCTTCACATCTTCAAAGTCGACGTTTACATCCTGATGAACAGTGATAATTTCCGCAATTGACTTTGCCGCTGTACTCAGCACATTGTCCGCCTTTCCAAAAGCAGAACGGATAGGCAAGTTGCCATAAACCTCTCTCAACTTGTCATTGAGAATGACCAAAACGGTGTCGCAGTTGGCCCTTAATTCTTCAATTCCTCTTTGGGCTGCTCCGGTTTTTTTTCGGCCTTCAAAAACAAACGGTGCAGTGACAATACCAACTGTAAGGATATCCATATCCTTTGCAATCTTGGCAATCACTGGTGCCGCGCCTGTTCCGGTACCACCACCCATACCGGCAGTGATAAATACCATCTTGGTATTATCAGAAAGCAGCTCCCTGATTTCTTCTTTGCTTTCCAAAGCAGCATTCCTTCCCTTTTCAGGGTTGGCTCCAGCTCCCAAACCTTCTGTAAGGTGGGCTCCAATCTGAAGCTTCAAAGGAACCGGGCTGCTCTTCAATGCCTGCGAGTCTGTGTTAACTACAACAAACTCCACATCTTTTATTCCTTGGCTAAACATGTGGTTCACCGCATTGGAACCACCTCCTCCCACACCTATCACCTTGATGATAGACTTGTGATTTTTAGGAATATCAAATTTGTAATCTTTCATGATATCTGACATTATTTCCTCAATTTTTGGTGAATTGTTATTTCTAAATCTTTCTAAATCTCTATTTCACTGTTCAGTAGTTGCCCTCATCTCCGATATCATCCGTAATGAAGTCTTTCAGCCTTCTTCTGATGCTACCAAAAATGTCTTTGCCGGGCATCTCCATTTTATTTCGGTCATTCTTTGCCTCTACAGGTACAGACTGACGCTGACGGTAATAGTCCTCCCTGTCATCCAAAGCTTTGAAGCCAGCCAGCACCAAACCAACAGTGGTTGCGTACATAGGGCTTTTCACTTCTTCAATCTTTGATTTGCCCAAGTGCTCATTAGGGTAACCAATTCGTGTATCCAGTCCAGTCATGTACTCAAACAATTGGCCCACACCTTGCAGCTGAGAGCCACCGCCTGTTAGGACAATGCCCCCGGCTAGTTTCTTATAAAGACCGCTGGCTACAATTTCTGACTGCACCATTTCGATGATTTCTTCCATTCTTGCTTCTACGATGTAAGCCAAGTTTCTGATAGAAATTTCTTTAGGAGGCCTGTTTCTTAGGCCAGGAATAGAAACAATCTCATTAGGATTTGCTTCTTCAGCGATGGCTCTACCAAATTTGGTTTTTAGCAATTCCGCTTGGTTTTGCATTACCATGCAGCCTTCCTTGATATCAGCTGTGATGATATTTCCGCCAAAAGGAATCACTGCCGTATGGCGAATGATGTTATCATAGAATATAGCTATATCCGTAGTGCCCCCACCGATGTCCACCAAGCATACACCCGCTTCTTTGTCCAAATCGCTAAGGACTGAAAGCGAACTGGCCAATGGCTCAAGAATCAAATCCTTGGACTGAAGATCTGCTCTTTTTACACATCTGTTGATATTATTGATAGCTGTGGTTTGCGCAGTGATGATATGGAAATCTGCCTCCAAACGGGCTCCTGACATACCCACTGGATCTTTGATACCATCTTCATAATCTACCGTATAGTCTTGCGGCATTACGTGAATAATCGTGTTTCCAGGAGGTACGACAATGTTCTCCATATCATTGGATAATCTGCGTACGTCCTCAATGGTGATTTCATCATCTTTAGTATTTCGGATGATCACCCCATGGTGAACTGAGCTTCGGATGTGTTGTCCGGCAATTCCCACAATCACTTCCCTGATATCTACCTCTGCCATATCTGCAGCTTCATTTACTGCTTTTTGGATGGCATTGACGGTTTTATCAATATTGGTAACGATGCCCCTGATTACTCCGTCAGACACTGCTTTGCCCATGCCAAGTACCTCCAGTTTTCCGAACTCATTTTTGCGCCCTATGATGGCACAAATTTTTGTGGTTCCAATGTCCAGTCCTACGATTAATTTGTCAGTTTCCATAGCTATATCAATTATTCACAAATGATTTGATCCTTAAATTTCACATTTACCCTTGTATAGGCATCCCAACCTTTTTGGGGTATGATCTCTTTATAAAAGAGACTTAGTTTTTCAAACTTTGATGCAATGTCCTCTGGCTTGCCAAACTCTATTTCTTGTCTGCCCACTTGCTGGTGCATCGTAATATTTCCTTTTCTATCTATCTCCAAAGAAGCTATCTGAGCTCTCCAGAAATCGCTTTCATCAATGAAGTAAATCAGATCCAATAAGCCTTGATGATCACTGGTAAGGTCCTTTGCTGCTAACAGCTCATCTGCCAATGCTCCATTGATGATCAAAACCCTTGAAGTATAATGAGCGGAAGTAGGTAAAATAAAACCTTCAGATGATATATAGCCATCGGCTGCCAAAGGCCTACTGATCCTGGCAATCGGTCGATATTGATCCACCGTCACCATTACATCTCCCTTCAGGTCAGTATATACCTCTGCATTCTTCACAAATGGGTGCCCTTCTACTTTTTCTTCCAACTTCCTTAAATCAATATTTTCCAATCTCTTTCCATCTGATAGGCTTGGAAATTCTTTCAAGAGCATAGAGGAAATCTCATCCTCCTCTACAAAATATACATCACTGATCCCCTTCACTTTCACCGATAGGCTATGATAACTCCTTTCAGCTCCTTTTTTCTCTACGAAGCCGATAAAGACCACCAACACCAGTAAAAGTGCCGTGAACACAAATGATTGCTTTATTTTTAAGTTTCTCAATCCCATTGCTCTATCAGATCATTTATTGGATCTACAAGTCTGTCTATATCTCCTGCTCCTAAAGTCACCAAAACTTCAGGCCGCTTTTGATCTAAAAACCCCAACAAGTCATTCTTGCTTTGGAGTGATTTTTCAGATGAAGTAATTCCATCCATTAACATCGCTGCATTTACCCCCTCAATCGGCAACTCCCTTGCTGGATAGATATCCAAAAGGATTACTTCATCCGCCAAAGAAAGTGCTTCAGAAAAACCTTCCGCAAAATCTCTAGTCCTGGTAAACAAGTGAGGCTGAAAAATCGCTGTCAGTTTTTTATTGGGATACATGGCTTTCACCGAACCCAAAAATGCTTTGATCTCTTCCGGATGATGGGCATAGTCATCGATATATACCCCCTTCACATCCTGCCTTTTGATTTCAAATCTTCTTTTGACTCCTCTAAAACTTTCAAGCCCCTTTCTGATTTCCCCTTCAGCTATGCCGAAATGCAAAGCGATGGACACTGCTGACAAGGCATTTTCAACATTATGAAAACCTGGAACCCTCAAAACCAACCCTTCAATCAACTTCTCTTCGCTGACATAATCAAACTCAAAAGAGGCTATTCCAGCCTTGATATTTTCTGCCCTAATCTCTCCTTCTCCCAACCCATATTGACGCACGGTCAAACTGCCAAAATCATTCCTATTTAGCTTTTTCAGGGCATTTTTTTGAATAAATAAAACACCGTCTTCAGGCAATAAATCAATGTACTTTTCGAAGTTGACAGTAAGTTCCTGAGCATCACCATATATATCCAAATGATCAGCATCCACACTTGTCACCACAGCAACATTGGGATGCAATCTCAAGAAAGATCGATCAAACTCGTCCGCTTCTACAACTACGATTGGCTTCTCCTCATTTTCCTCATCATGTAGAATCAAATTGCTCTCATAGTTTTGGGTAAGCCCTCCCAAAAATGCAGCAATGTTTTTCCCTGCACTCTTCAGCATATGGGCCACCATAGAGGAAGTGGTTGTCTTACCATGCGTTCCTGCTACTCCAACCGTGTACATGGATGACGTAATCATTCCCAAAACTTCAGATCTCTTCTTAAGGTTAAAGTGGTTATCCTGAAAGAAATTCAACTGCACATTATCTTTGGGAATGGCAGGTGTCCAAACGATCAACACATTTTCCTTATCCAGTTTCACAGATTCAGGAATGGTATTCAACGAATCTTCATAAGTGACTTGCATCCCTTCCTCTTCCAACTTTTTGGTCAATGGAGAAGGTGTTCGGTCGTACCCATATACAGGAATTCCCACATGGTTGAACCACCTGGCAATGGCACTCATCCCGATACCACCAATTCCTAAGAAATAAACGCTATGTAACTTATCCCACTTCATTTGATCAAAGCTTCCAATTCTTCTACAATCTCGCGGGCAGCATTAGGCTTGCCCATCTTTTTTATATTTTTTCCTAAGCGATCCTGTAAATCAGTATCACCCATCAATTCATCCACTTTCTTAGCCAAACCTTCTACTGCTTCAGCATCCTTCAACATCAAGGCTGCCTCATGGTTGACACAAGCCATGGCATTTTTGGTCTGATGATCCTCTGCCACATTGGGGGAAGGAACAAAAATTACCGGCTTTCCGACCAAGCTCAATTCTGAAACCGACAGTGCTCCAGCCCTGGAAATCACCAAATTTGCCGCTGCATAAGCCAAATCCATTTCCTTGATAAACTCCAGAGCTTGTATAAACTTCAGCCCTGAGTTTTCTACCTTATCGGTCATTTCCTCGAAATAAAACCTCCCTGTTTGCCAAAGCAATTGATATCCCTTCTCCTCAAAATGTTCCATGGAAGCCAAGACAGCTTGATTAATGGTTCTTGCCCCTAAGCTCCCTCCCAAAACCAATATCACAGGTTTATCAGCATCAAGTCCAAAATGTTTCAGTGCAGCTTCCTTTTTATTAGATAAGTTCAAAATGTCCTTGCGAACAGGGTTACCTGTAAAATGGATCCTATCTTCAGGAAAGAACTTTTCCATCCCCTCATAGGCAACACAAAAAGCCTTGGCCTTCTTGGCCAACAATTTATTGGTCAATCCCGCATAGGAATTTTGCTCCTGAATCAAAGTCGGTATGGCCTTGCTTTGTGCCACATACAATAAAGGACCACTTGCATATCCTCCCACTCCAACTACAGCATGTGGCTGAAAACGTTTGATCAGTTTTCTTGCCTTATTGATACTGTCCCAAAGCTTAAAAGGAAAGCTTAGGTTTTCTAATGTCAGCCTTCTTTGCAAACCAGCCACTGGTAAACCTTCAATCGCATACCCAGCCTCCGGCACTTTCTGCATTTCCATTTTGCCTTCCGCACCCACAAAAAGAATCTCGCTCTCTGGATGGTTTTCCATCCAGGCATGAGCGATCGCAATGGCCGGATAAATATGCCCTCCGGTTCCACCACCGCTAATCATGATTCGATATGTGTTCTTCTCTTTAATCACTACTTATACTATTGAGCCATTTGCATGGTATTTTTTCTAATTGTATTGGTATCTCCTGCAAAACCATCTTCATGGTCTCCACGGCTTACGCTAAGGATAATTCCCAAGGAAATCCCGGTAAACAACAAGGAAGTTCCTCCCATACTCAGCAGTGGCAATGGCTGCCCTGTAATTGGACCTAAGCCCACCGCAACGGCCATATTTACCAAAGCTTGAATCACCAGTGCAAAACTCAACCCAGCTGACAGTAAGCCCCCAAAGGGTCGATTTGAAATGGCTACAATCCTCATTCCTCGGTACAAAAGCGCGAGATAGAGAAACAATACTACCCCTCCTCCAATCATACCATATTCCTCAATGATTATGGCATAGATGAAATCAGAATATGGATGGGGAAGTGAATTTCTTTGTTCACTGTTTCCAGGTCCCTTACCTGCAATCCCCCCAGTGGCAATTGCCATATATGACTGTTGTGCCTGATAAGGGATATCCTCATCAGACATAAAGTTTTCTATCCTTGAAAAGAAGGTTCCTCCCCTTTGACCTAAGAAAATTGCTGAGGTCAATGCCAAAAAACCGATCAAACAAACCGCAATCAAGAACTTTACAGGAACCCTACCGATAAACATCAACAATAAGCAAGTGCTCAACAGCATTACTGCTGTGGACATGTTGGCCAAACCAATCAGCATACAGATCATCCCAATCCAAATCATCACTGGAATAAATGTTCTCTTGAAGTCCTGAATGTTTTTTTGCCGCTTAGCCAACATCCCTGCCACTGCCGCTATCAAAGCCAACTTAGCCAAATCTGATGGTTGAAAAGCCTGATTGATGATCGGAATGGTCAGCCATCTATTGGCATCGTTGACATTGGAACCAAACAAATAGGTTATAGCCAATAAAGGCACTGACACCCAAAGGGCCATCAAACTGATCTTAGAATAATACTTATAAGGCAATCTGTGCGCTCCCCACATCACGACCAAACTCAAAAGCACCAACATGGAATGCTTGATCAAGTAAGCCTCGGTATTTCCTCCCATTCTACGGTAGGCCAAAGTACCTGTGGCAGAATACACCACAAGAATACTAATGATGGAAAGCACCATCACGATTCCCCAAATCATGGGATCACCCTTCAAGTTTTTATCGATCCAAGCTTTGACCTTAACCATTTTTTATGACTTCAATTTTATTACTGCTTCTCTAAATTGATCTCCCCGGTCTTCATAGTTTTTGAATAAATCAAAACTTGCACAGGCCGGTGACAATAAAACCACATCACCCATCTCTCCTTTTTCAAGGCCCCACTTTACAGCTTCAGTGATCTCCTGTGTTTCCATTATCTCTGGAATCACACCTTCAAAAGCTGCTTTCAGCTTTTCATTATCTTTTCCCAAACAGATCAAGGCTTTAACATGCCCTCTAACTTCTGGGATTGTGACTTCATAGTCATTTCCTTTGTCCACTCCACCTGCAATCCAGATCAAAGGCTCCTTGAAAGCTGACAATGCATAAACTGTGGCATCCACATTGGTTCCTTTACTGTCATTTACAAAAACTACCCCGTTTATTTCTCCCACTTTCTCCATCCTATGCGGAGCGTTCTTAAAGTCTGCCAGGCCTGTCTTGACCGCCTCCTCATTAGCTCCAGCCAATAGGGCTGCATTGACAGCACACATGACATTGAGCATATTATGATCTCCTTTCAAAGCCATTTCACTTTCAGGAATGGACACCATATGATCATTGAAGTTGACCTTCACCTCACTCCCATTGAAAAAGCTGCCATCTTTTACAATCTTTTCCAAAGACACTTCATGAACTTTAGGCTGAATCACCAATTCATTTAATCCTTTCCAGATGTTTTGATCTTCCCGGAAGTAGATAAAGTCATCATCTCCATCCATTTGTTTCAGCAAGTTCAGTTTCGAGTGGATGTAATTTTCCAACTTGTACTCATACCGATCCAAATGATCTGGTGTAATGTTAGTTAGCACAGCAATCTTTGGCTTCAGGGTTTTGAACCCATCGATCTGAAAACTGCTTACCTCCAGCACCCACCAGTCATGATCCTCATCCACCAGTTGGCTAGCCCAACTCTTCCCTACATTTCCTCCCATACCTACATCCAAACCACTCTTTTTCATCAAATGATAGGTCAGTAGCGTAGTAGTGGTCTTACCATTTGTTCCGGTAATGGCAATCACCTTTCCTTTGCTGAACCCATAGGCAAATTCCAGTTCATCTATCACCGGGATTCCTTGTTCAATGGCTGCTGAAACTATCGCATTGGTAAAAGGAATCCCTGGACTTTTGATGATCTCGCCTTGATCTAAAATTCGTTCCTGAGTATGCTGGCCTTCTTCATAAGAAATACCAGCTTCGTCAAGCATATTCTTCCTATTTCCACTGATTTTGCCTCCGTCTGAGACAAAGACATCATAGCCGTTTTTCTTGGCCAACATTGCTGCGCCTACACCACTCTCTCCTGCTCCCAATATGGCTATCCCCTTCATACTTTATCGCAATTTTAAAGTGGCCAATGTGATGATTGCTAACAAGATTCCTACAATCCAAAAACGTGTCACGATCTTGGATTCGGGAATTCCACCCTTTTGATAGTGGTGATGCAAAGGGGACATCCTAAAGATTCTTCTGCCCTCTCCGTATTTCTTTTTGGTATACTTGAAATAGCTCACCTGCATGATGACAGACAGGTTTTCGATCACAAAAATCCCACAAAGCACCGGGATCAAAAGCTCCTTGCGCAAAGTCAGACACAACACCGCAATTACACCTCCCAGCATCAAGCTCCCGGTATCTCCCATGAAAACCTGCGCTGGGTATGAGTTGTACCATAAAAAGCCAACGCAAGCTCCCAAAAAGGCGGCACAGAAAATCACCAGCTCACCAGAATTAGGAATAAACATGACATTTAAGTACTGCGAGAAAATGGCATTACCACTGATATAGGCAAAAATGGCTATTGCCAAACCTATAATAGCGGAAGTCCCTGCTGCCAAGCCATCGATTCCATCGGTTATATTAGCCCCGTTCGATACCGCAGTGATGATAAAAATCACCAACAAAATATATAAGTAAGGGGTAAAATCCTCGCCTAGGAAACCTAGGAAATTCTCATAATTAAGTTCATTCTTCTTGGTAAAAGGAATGGTGGTCTTCATGACTTTCACATCTTTGAAAGCTGGGGTCTCTACAACTCCTTCCTCTATGGATACCGGGTTTTGAAATTCTCTCACCACCACATCTTCATGGAAATAAAGGGTAGCTCCAACGATAATTCCAATTCCCACTTGACCAATTATTTTGAACTTCCCTGCAAGGCCTTCTTTGTTCTTCCTGAAAACCTTAATAAAATCGTCCAGAAAGCCAATTCCTCCCAACCATACTACAGTCACCAACAATAAAATGATATAGACATTATAAACATCTGCAAACAACAAAGTGGGAATGATAATGGCTGCAATCATCATCAACCCGCCCATGGTTGGCGTTCCTTTCTTTTCTGATTGGCCTTCCAAGCCCAAGTCTCTTACTGTCTCTCCAATCTGCATTTTTCTGATCCAATTGATCATACTTTTGCCAAAAGTGATGGCAATGATCAATGACAGCATAGCAGCCATACCCGCTCGGAAGGAAATGTACCTGAAGACACCTGCCCCAGGGAAATCAAACGCGCTGTCGATATAGTCAAAAAGATGGTAAAGCATTTATTTGTTTGTATGTATCAGTTGCATTAATTCTTTTACTGTTTGGAAATCATCAAAAGGGTGTTTCACTCCCTTGATCTCCTGGTAAGTTTCATGTCCCTTACCTGCGATAAGGATAATATCCCCTTTCTCGGCCATGACACATGCCGTTTTGATCGCCTCCCTTCGGTCAGCAATAACTAGGGTCTTTTTGAAAGCCACCGGATTAACACCTGCCTCCATATCTTTCAGGATATCCATTGGCTCTTCATCCCTAGGATTGTCAGAAGTCAAAACCACCTTTTCGCTCATCTCTGTAGCGATCTTGGCCATGACAGGACGCTTGGCCTTATCCCTATTTCCTCCACAACCCACTACGGTAATGACTTTTTCACCACCAGTCCTTACTCCTTGAATCGTTTTAAGTACATTTTCCAAAGCATCAGGAGTGTGCGCATAATCCACAATAGCTGTGATTCCCTCCACTACTAACTGGTCAAACCTTCCATTTGCCCCTTTGATTTTGGAGAGCTGCATCAATACTTCATCTTCTTCTTCTCCCAGAAGTACGGCTGAACCTAAAACACTGGTAATATTATAAGCATTGAATTCTCCTATCAATCGAAACCAAGCCTGCTTGCCATTGATATCCAACTCCAACCCTTGAAGGGTATTGCTGATCACCTTGGCTTTAAAGTCGGTAGGATATTTCAATCCATAAGTATGCTTATTGGCTTTGGTGTTCTGCATCATCACCATCCCGCGCTTATCATCAGCATTAACTAAAGCAAAGGCATCCTTAGGTAACTCATCAAAGAGTTTTTTCTTAGCCTTGATGTACTCATCAAAAGTCCCGTGATAATCCAAATGGTCATGGGAAATATTGGTAAATACAGCCCCTGCCAAAGTCAATCCGGCCATTCTCTCCTGAACAATCGCATGCGAACTGGCTTCCATAAAGCAATGGGTACAGCCTTTTTCCACCATCCCCGCCATAAGCTGGTTGATAGCGACACTGTCAGGTGTGGTATGAGTAGAAGGAATAATTGCATCATTGATCTTATTCTCTACCGTACTCAACATGCCCGTGACATATCCCAACTCCATGAAAAGATTATGCAATAAGGTCACACAAGTGGTTTTCCCATTGGTTCCTGTCACTGCCACAACCTTCAGTTTGCCAGAAGGATTACCATAGTAATTAGAAGCCATTACCCCCAAAGCCTTCGCTGAGTCAACTACCTGTACAAAGGTTATTTCCTTGTTCAGCTCCGCTGGAAGGGCTTCACAAACTATACTCTTAGCTCCTTTTTCGATGGCCTGAACAATAAACTCATGTCCATCCACCTGAGTGCCAGCCACCGCCACAAACACCGACCCTTCACCGACTTTTCGGCTGTCGAAGACAATATCTTTTACTTCCACTTCCATATCACCGGTAGTAGACGTCAAAGAGACTTTGTACAATATGTCCTTTAATGTCTTCATCAACTTAATTCAATTCTTATGGTACCTCCTTTTGGTACATTTGATCCGGCCTGGATGGACTGTCTTTTCACCCTTCCTTCACCGGAGTAGTTCACTCTTAACCCTTTATTTTCCAACACATATAGTGCATCCCTTAAAGTCATTCCAGACACATCTGGCACCAAAGGAGCATCTACCTTGTTTGGTCTCCAATTAATGGACCTGTTCACCACTGCGGACTTTACCCATCGTTCTGCTCCATCATAGTGATTCGATATGCCGAACTTGTTACAGATCATTTGAAGTTCATCCGCCATACCAGCCTGAATGTAAGGGAACACGACTTGCGACAACTGTGGTGCAGGAGGCACTGGCTTGGTTTCATCTCTATTCAGTTTCAAATCCTGAGCATATATCTTATCCGCTATTTCTTTGAAAACCGGCGCTGAAACATCACCTCCATAGGCATTGAATCCTTTAGGACTATCGATCACGATAATCATACTGTACTTGGGTTCATCTGCAGGAAAATATCCCGCAAAGGACGTATAGTACTTCTTGGTATACCTGCCATTCACCAACTTTTGAGCCGTGCCAGTTTTTCCCGCGATTTTATACTCGCTATTACTAATATTTTTGGCTGTTCCGTTCTCCACTACACCTTCTAGCAAAGATTGTAGCTGTTTGATCGTTGATTCCGAAGCGATACCCCTTCTCAATATTTCAGTATCATATTCTTCTTCCACATGGTTGCCTTTCTGTATGCGCTGCACGATCATTGGCTTTACCACCTTACCACCATTGGCAACAGCATTGTATAAAGTCAAAGTTTGGATAGGAGTCACCTTTAACTCATAACCTATAGACATCCAAGGCAAAGTGGTGCCATACCAATTTTTCTTGTCTTTGGGATCCTTGAAATAGGGAATTCCTTCCCCTTTAATCTGAAACCCTAAAGGCTTATCCAATCCCACTTCTTCCACATAGCTCAGGTACTTCGCTGGATCGACTCCAAAATGCTCGTCTACCAATCGTGAAATGGCCACATTGGAGGATTTTTCAAAAGCCTGTCGAATGGTCAATTTCCCATAGCCACCATATTTGGCATCCCTCATGGTCTGGTTATAGAATTTATATGCACCATCACCCGTATCCACAGTATCTTTCAAGTTCACTTTTCCTTCTTCCAACAAAGCCAGCATGGAAAGTAACTTAAAAGTTGACCCTGGCTCTGTCAACCCTTGTTCACCTACCGCATAGTTATAATACTCACCGTATCCTGAACCATTGTCCTTTTTCTCCAAATTGGCTATTGCCTTGATATGGCCTGTCGCTACTTCCATCACCACCACACAACCATACTCAGCATTCTTGTTCATTAATTGTCTCAAAAGTGCCGACTCCGCCACATCCTGAATATTGATATCAATGGTGGTAACAATATCATATCCATCCTCAGGTCGGATATCCTCTGCATCATGAACAGGCTTCCAAGTTCCTCCAGCAATTTTCTGAAACAATGCCTCTCCGTTCTTTCCTTCCAAGTAACCATTGAAACTGTACTCAATTCCAGCCCCATACCTGTCCTCATTCAAAAACCCGACGGTCCTTCCTGCTAGATTTTTAAATGGCCTATATCTTTTTTCTACCTTTTCAAAAATGACTCCACCACCCATTCTACCATTCCGGAAAATGGGCCAAGATGACATCATTTGCTTTTCTTGATAGCCAATTTGTTTTCTATTAAGCACCAAATACCTTCTGCCATCTATCCGGGCATCATTAATGATTCTTTTGTAGGAAGCCGCAGACTTGTCTTTATAGAAAGCAGAAAGATTTCTGGCCAATGAGTCAATACCAGACCGGTACAATTCTTCATCCGCTATCCCTGGATCAAGTACCACCCTGTAAAAGGGCAAACTCGTCGCCAATAAACTCCCGTCACTGCTGTAAATATTACCCCTAGTAGCACTGACTTTCCTGTATTGGAGGTTGATATCCTGCGCTTTCTGTCTCCATTTATCCCCATCCACAAACTGAACATGGGCTATCCTGTACAGAATAGCCCCAGCGAAAAGCACCATGACCAAAAAGGCCAGCCTTACCCTCAGTAATATGGATTTCTTAATGTTCATTTATCTCTAATAATCTTTATTGGAGGTTCTTCTATTTCGTAAATGTTTAACACCTTTATTTTCTTTGCTACTTCGGATTGTTTGCTGCTGAACATATATTCAGCTTCCAGAGTAGTGACATCGGCCCTGAGATCTTCCACCTCCTGCTGAAGCTTCTCGATTTCTCTAATGGTACTTTCAGCCTTATGGTTACTCCAGATATACACCAAGGCCAAGAAAGCGGCATAAAAGAACGGAGGCACCAACCTAACAGGGATTCCCTCTCCCAACCAATCACTGATTTTCAGCTTTTGGTCGATAAACGAAAAGAGGTTTTTTCCATTGCCAGTATTACCTGAATTCCGGCTTTCGTTGCTTCCTCTTTTTATTTTTTTCTTAAAAGTATTTCCTTCCATGATTATACTTTTTTAGCGATTCTTAACTTGGCACTTCTGGCCCTATTATTTAAAGCAACTTCTTCTGGACTTGCTTGGATAGCCTTACGACTGATTGGCTCCAAAGGGCGTATTAGGTTACCATAGAAATCCTTTTCAACTTCTCCCTGAAGCTTGCCTTTGTTGATAAAGTTTTTCACCATCCTGTCTTCAAGGGAATGGTAACTCATCACCACCAACCTGCCATCTGGTTTCAAAACCTCTACAGTTTGGTTTAACATTTCTTCCAGAGCACCCATTTCATCATTCACCTCAATCCTTAGGGCCTGAAAAACCTGAGCAAAATATTTAAACTCCCTTCCTCGGGGAGCCATTTTTTGAAGCAGTTGCTTGAACTGCTCTATCGTTTCAAACTCTCTAACCGCCCTATCTGAGACCACCGCCTGTGCTAAGGTTTTTGCATTTTTGACCTCTCCATAGATGCCAAAAATTTTGTGCAGTGCGCTTTCCTCATAGGTATTGAGAACTTCCTTGGCAGACAAGCCCGCCAACTGATTCATGCGCATATCCAAATCCCCATCAAAACGGGTAGAAAAACCTCTAGTAGGCTCATCTATCTGATGGGAAGAAATCCCTAAATCTGCTAATATCCCATCCACTTTACTGACCCCATACAGCCTAAGGTACCTTTTAAGGTCTCTGAAGTTAGCCTGTACAAAGGTGAAGTTCGGATGTTCCATCGCATTGACCGCAGCATCCTCATCCTGATCAAAGCCATACAGGTGACCTTCCGGCCCCAAATGCTTCAGAATTTCCTTGGAGTGTCCACCTCCACCAAATGTTAAATCCACATATACGCCATCTGGACGTATAGCCAGCCCGTCAATGCATTGGGACAGCATTACGGGGATATGGTATTCAGTAGCACTCATTTCTTGGAATCAGATAAATATTCTCTGGCCTGCTCAGCAAAAACTTCAGAATCCCCAATCAAGAAGTCATCATACTTCTGAGGGTTCCAAATCTCGATGGTCTTACCCATACCCACTACCACTACTTCCTTGGTAATCTCAGCAAAATGTAATAATGGCTTTGGAATCGAGAACCTTCCAGTAGTGTCCAACTCTACTTCAGTATTACCACGGTAAAAGCTCCTCTTAAAATTCCGTTGTTTTGGATCAAAATCATCCAATGCCGATACTTTTGCGTCCAATTTCCGATACTCGCTCATGGGGTAGAGTACCAAACAAGGATCAAAACCTCTCCGCATTACCAACTCATTCCCATAGGTTTCCGGTAATGCCGCCTTTAGCTTGGCAGGCAAAACCAGACGTCCTTTGGCGTCAAGCTTGCAGTAATATTCACTAGAGAAATTGCCCATGTTTTTCTTAACGAGTCCCGTTCAAATACAAAAGTAATAAAAGCATTCACACAATCCACCACCTTTCCCCACTTTTTCCCACTACTTTATAAAAGTATCCAAAACTTTGATTTTTCCCAATATTTTAATAAAAAATATCCCAGCTAAACACTGGTTTCCACCCACTTACGAGCCAAAAAGTTCATTTTAGACAAAGCACTACAAAAGCTTAACAAGACAAATAAAGCCATTTTTCAGCTAAAAAAGGCCATTTTTAAAGCAAAACAGCCCTGTCGAAACTTCCCGGTGGGGGAAATTCCCATACGTACCCAAGATTTGATTTTTTTTGATAATTTTTGAAAAAAAATGCAACTACGATGCGAAAACTTGGGTTTTTAATGAAAAACCCAAAAAATATTTTTGTTTTATACACAAAAATTAGCTGATTCTACACAAATAAACCACCTACTTTTTCCTCAGAATTGTATATTTCACCAAATTTTCCAAAGATGTTTTGTACTCTGAATCTGGCAAACCAGACAGTATATCAAGAGCTTCCTGAAAGAATTTATTCATGATTTCTTCGGCGTAATCCAAGCCTCCAGAAGCCTTCACAAATTCTATAACTTGATTGACAGCCTTTTTATTTTCATTTTTATTTCGGATGAGATAGATGATTTTCTTTTTCTCAGTCCAACTGGCATGATTCAAAGCGTAAATGAGCGGCAAAGTCATCTTTTTCTCTTTGATATCTATCCCCACAGGCTTGCCCACTTCATCCTCTCCGTAGTCAAATAGGTCATCCTTGATCTGAAAAGCCATTCCTACCTTCTCTCCGAAATCTCGCATTTTCTCTACTACCGCTTCGTCAGCACCTGCAGTAAGGGCACCAACAGCACAGCAAGAAGCAATTAAACTAGCTGTCTTCTGACGAATAATGGTATAATAGACATCCTCTGTAATATCTAGATTACGGGCTTTGGCAATTTGGAGCAATTCTCCCTCACTCATTTCCCGAACCGCATTGGAAACGATTTTCAATAAGTCGAAATCTCCATTATCAACACTCAATAGTAAACCTCTGGAAAGCAGGTAATCACCCACCAAAACTGCGATCTTATTTTTCCAAAGCGCATTAACGGAAAAAAAACCTCGACGGTAATTAGCATCATCCACCACGTCATCATGCACCAAAGTCGCCGTATGCAATAACTCAATCAAAGCCGCTCCCCTGTAAGTGGACTCATTGATCCCACCTGTCACACCAGCTGTCAAGAAAACAAACATAGGACGCATTTGCTTTCCTTTTCTTTTGACAATATAACTGGTAATGTGGTCCAGGAGCTTGACCTTACTCTTCATAAAAGATCGAAACTTCTTTTCGAAGTCGGTCATCTCGACAGCAATAGGGGCTTGTATTTGTTTGAGGTCTGGCTTCATCGCTTTTTTGGTGATGCAATAATACAATCTAATAAACCATTGACAAAATAGAGGGGATGATTATTCCAAAGCAACATCATCATTCAAGGCCATTCAGCCCATTGCTTAAAAAATGTAAGAAAACCTTAAACTGCCCAAAAGCTGCCCCTTTGCAGCTTCAGTCTCCTTACTTCGGTAAAAGAACCTGTACGAAAAGCCAAACTTAGGATAAGCCAGTACCAATTCCCCAAAATATTCGTTAACCATCTTTTCTGGCACCATCCTAAAAACGCCCCAATCAGCTCTTTCACCCACACCTTGGATGGTTGCATTCCAAAAGACCCGCTTAAATTCTACGCCTCCGTGAAAATAGATTTCCTTTCCCCCACTTTGCCCCACTCGTGAGCCAGTGATATAACTTTGGCCTGAACGATTAAACTTCCCCAGTCTAAAAGAAGGGGAAAAACGAATACTTCGATCAAAGTTCCCTAAGGCAAACTTAGAAGAAAGCCAAAAATCAAAAGGTCCAGCATCAATCATTTGATATGCAGCATCTGTCCTAACATTTATTAAAGCACCGCTTCCAATCTGATAGCGCCATCCCTGAGGCTGGGGAAAACCAAAAAGACGATGGTACCAAACCTGTACATCCTCAGCTTTAGAACCAGGGCCAACCTTCCCAAGAAGGAAATTACCTTTTAACCAGCCTCTCTTGACTAAGTACTGGTATGAAGTATTCAAAAAGAGTATTCCTGCATAAGGCCGGTCGTATTCTCTCACATCTGTCTGAGTATATCGCTGAGGGGTATAAATCTGCTGTGACAGATCGAATTTCATTCTGCTGCGAGGGGTAAGGTATCGAGCATATCCCAGAAAAACACCATGGGTATAATACCGATCAAAATGGGTAAATGCCAACGCATCATTATCCACTTGCAAAAACATTTCATGTTTTCTTAATGCTCCTTCATCGCTTTGAGCTTGACAATAAATGACTTCAAACACCAAAAAACATAAGGAAAATAAGATTTTATTGGGCTTACTCAATTTTAAAGCTTCTAAGTCGAAAAGATGAAGTAAATTATCAAAAAATCTTTATTCATATAGTTTTTAAGGGCATTTCTTAGTGTTTTGTTTTAATGAGCATATTAGTTCTGCTTATTATCAAAGCTTCATTTTTTCATTATCTTTGACAAATCATCAAACCTAATCCCCTTGACTGACGATTATATCAAACATAAATACGACCCCATTCTTCCTCGGAAAGATGAGTGGCCGGTGGTGAAGCTGTCCAAAAACAGAAAGGAATTTATCCAAACCATAGCTTCCCATAGCAGCGATAGGATCATCAACATCACGGGAAACAATTTAGATCTTCTCAAGGAAGAACTCGAGACCACCCTATACCGGGAAAGAATGAGAGTCAAACAAAACCCTTGGTTGGTAGATCCAGATGATGAAGATGATTTTTGGTCTGGTGTTAAATCTACCTTGGTGCAACTCTCCTCAGAAACTCACAGCACAGAAGAAGACAGGAAAGTGGGCTACCATAAAATCCTTGACAGCATCACCACGCGTTATGCTGAAGAGATTGCCAGTAATTTCAAGCACAGTCATTATAAGGCCACCAGAAAGATTGTAACTTTTGGCTTTTCCCGACTGCTCAATGCTGGGAGAGTAAAGGGCTTCGGCTCAATCTTTAGTAAGCAATACACCCTTCAGGACAAAATCCAGATCATTGGTGAGACGGATCAAATCAGGGATCTTGCTTCCAAAGGGACGATTGTCATGGTCCCTACCCATTTCAGCAATCTGGACAGTATTTTGATAGGATGGACCATCAGCACTTTGGGCATGCCTCCATTTATTTATGGTGCCGGGCTCAACCTATTCAACATCCAGATTTTCGCCTACTTTATGAATGCACTTGGTGCTTATAAAGTGGACAGAAGAAAAAAGAATTTACTGTATAGGGAAACCTTAAAAACCTATTCCAGTGAGGCTATCCAGTTTGGATGTCACAGCCTTTTCTTTCCGGGAGGGACCCGATCCAGGAGCGGCAAAATTGAATCCAAACTAAAACTTGGTTTACTCAGTACCGCCATAGAAGCGCAAAGAACCAACTATGAGCAAGGCCTGAACGACATCAGCGGAAAAGTATTCATTGTCCCTGTCACAATCAACTATCACTTTGTATTGGAAGCTCCCAGTTTGATCAAAGAACACTTGAGCTTAACTGGTCAAGAAAGGTACTATAAGGAAACAGATGAGTTCTCCACTTCTTATAAAATCTCAAAGTTCCTGGTAAAGTTTTTCACCAAGGGGTCTGACATTTCCGTGTCCATTGGCCAAGCCATGGATATCCTCGGGAACTATGTGGACAAAGACGGAAACAGCCTAGATAGAAACAACCGCATCATTGATTGCCGTGACTATTTCCTTTCTGATGGAAAAGTGACGGTAGATCCCCAGCGGGAAGAAGTGTATACCCACAAACTAGGAGAGCGGATAGTTGAGGAATTTCACAAAATCAATAGGATTTTCAGCAGTCACCTTGTTGCCTTTACTGCTTTTCAGATGATCAAAAAGAAAAACAGTAAAATGGACCTTTTCAACCTTCTAAGGCTACCAGATGACGAACTGATCTTGGAATACAATGATTTCAGGTCAGAATGCCAAAGGGTACTGAACCGAATCATGGAAATCCGCAGTGAAGGACAAGTTCATGTGGCTCCCCATTTAAAGCAAGGCCTTGACGAAATCATTTCTCATGGCTTGGCCAATGTGGGAATGTACCATGCCAAAAGACCGCTGATCAAAACTTCTGAAAACAAAATCACCACACAGGACATGAGCCTCCTGTATTTTTACCATAACAGACTTGACGGATATGACCTTGAAAAGCTCTTCAAATAATTTTGACAAACCTGTTGGGGTGATTGGCATTGGCAGTTTTGGTACAGCCATAGCCAATATTCTTGCCGAAAAAAGCAAAGTAATCGTTTATGCCCGAAAGCAGGAAATCGTTGACGAAATCAACTTTCAGCATAGTGCAGAAGGAAGGAGCCTCCACCATAATATATCGGCGACCACTGATCCAGAAATAATTTGCGACTCCTGCGAAGTCATGTTCCCAGTGATTTCTTCATCAGGGTTTAGGGAGGTCATGCAAAAATTCGCTCCTTTTCTCCACCCTTACCATATTCTGATCCACGGCACCAAAGGTCTGGCCCTCAACCTCCCCGATGACAAAAGCCTAGAAGATGTCAGCAAAATCAAAAGGGAAAATATATGTACCATGAGCGAGGTAATCCTCAATGAAACAGTAGTGGTTAGGGTCGGCTGTTTGGCTGGACCAAATCTTGCCAAGGAACTTTCCAAAGGACAACCAGCCGCTACCGTAGTCGCCAGTAGATTCAATGAGGTTATTGTGGAAGGTCAAAGGCTTCTGCGCTCCGACAAATTCCAAGTATATGGAAACCAAGACATTATTGGTGTGGAGCTCAGTGGCGTACTCAAAAACACCATTGCTATAGCTTCTGGTGCATTGGCCGGATTGGGCTTGGGCGAAAATGCACGCGGACTCCTTATTTCGCGAGGCATGGTTGAATTGATTCACTTAGGAAATGCACTTGGAGGACAAACCCAATCCTTTATTGGCTTAGCAGGAATTGGGGATCTTGTGGCCACTTGCAGCTCCACGCTCTCCAGAAACTATACTGTTGGCTACCGTCTGGCCCAAGGTGAAACATTAGAGCAAATCAATGACAGTATGGAAGAAGTCGCTGAAGGGATCAATACGGTTAAACTTATGAAAACCTTCCTGGAGGGAACGGGCATGCGCGCCCCAATCACTGAAAATCTCTACAAAGTCCTTTTCGAAGGTTTTAAGGTGGAAGATGCCTTATACTACTTGATGAAATATCCCTTCAATGTGGATATTGATTTTCTGTAGGAAGAAATTTGGAAACTCAAATGACCATTTAAGCTTTATGAAAAACCTTTCTGCCTTTTATTTTCTGATCGCTTTCAGCTTCCTTTTCTCCTGCAAAAGTAGTCAAGAGCTACTTTACACAGATGAATCCACCCCAGCTTTAGTGGCTGATGGCTTTGCTTTTACGGAAGGTCCTGCGGTAGCTCCCAATGGAGATGTCTATTTCACTGACCAGCCTAACAACCGCATTCATCGTTGGTCTGCTGAAACAGGAAAAGTAACTATCTATATGGAAAATGCAGGAAGGGCCAATGGCTTGTTCTTTGACCGAGAGGGCAATTTATTGGCCTGTGCCGATGAAAAATTCCAATTATGGCAGATTGACAAAAACAAAAATGTAACAGTACTGGTAGACGGCTTTGAGGAAAAGGACTTCAACGGCCCCAATGACCTTTGGGTAGATCAAAAAGGAGGAATTTATTTTACCGACCCCTATTATCAGCGTGACTATTGGGAAAGACAAGAAATGGATATGGAAAGTCAGCGGGTTTATTATAGAAATCCTAAAAACCAGGAAGTGAAAATAGTGGCTGATCACTTTGTGAGACCAAATGGTATTATCGGCACCAATGATGGCAAAACACTATTTATCGCTGATATTGGAGATAAGAAAACCTACAAATACACCATTCAAAAGGATGGAAGCCTTAGTGAACCTCAACTTTTTACCGCAATGGGATCTGATGGCATGACCGTCGACCAGAAGGGTAACGTTTACCTTACTGGCAATGGTGTCACTGTCTTTAATCCTCAAGGGCAGCAAATAGGCCATATCTCCGTCCCTCAAAAATGGACAGCCAATGTTACTTTTGGAGGAAAGGACAGAAAAACCCTGTTTATCACTGCCAGTACAGCTGTTTATACAGTAGAGATGAATGTTAAAGGAGCTAGATAAAAGTATTCAAATTAATCTTCATCTGAAGGGTGCGCTAAGCTCCTTACTGAAATCCCAAAAGCTTTGGCAGGATTGATCTTCAAGAGCATGTTGATATCTTGCTGGGTAAAGCCCTGTTCTTCTAAAGCCGGAAGGAGCTCTTTAAAAATCCGGGTATAGCCAACAATATTTTGTTCTGTCTTTTGTGGATCATACCATCCTGCATCATGTGAAATCAATACGTGGTCCAAAATCCCATTTTCCTTGGCAAAGACCAACTTCTCAAGATGCTTCTTCATCTCCCAACCTAAGCCATCAAAACTGATCCAACACCCTGAATCGGCTGCTTTTAGGTACTGAGCCATATCCTCCTCTGCCTGGGCATGTACCCAAATAAAAGCGCTTGGAGTAACATTGAGATCCTTTAAAATATTCAATTGTGGCCACAACCCCTTAGCCGCCCCAGTGTGAGAGGCAATAGTCAGTCCAGTCTTCAGATGTGTTTTAGCGGCTGCTTTCACCAATTTGGCATCAATGACCTCAAGCGAGGCTAAATTATCTACGCTTATCTTTATAAACCCAGGCTTGATTCCGGTATCTCCTATTCCATTTTCAAATTCATTTATCCAACTTTCCGCCAATTGGTCATCACTCCATTGGTAGGCATATTCAGGTATATATTTGTTGTTAACCGCACCATACAAACCTGTATTGGTAATAATGGCAATGCCAGACTTCTCTGAAAACTGCTGGAGCAAACCTGGATCCCGCCCTAAAAAATTTGGAGTAGGATCAACAAAGTAATTTACCTTATAAGTATGCAGATCACTTAAATGCGGAAGCATTACCTTTAACACCTCCTCATCAACCCAATCCTCTTGAGAAATACTATCGGCACCGATAAAGTCCACTAATAAATGCTCATGCGTCAACCATACCTTGGAGGTATCTACCTTATGTATGCCATTCACGGTTTGGATAAAAGGCATATCCTGATTTCTAGAACAAGAATGAAAGGACAAGCAAAAGACGATGATGATATAAATTGGGCTATTTCTCATTTGGGATAAATTAAATTTCTCTAATTAATTTACCATCCTTTCCTTTTCAATCAAATGCCAAAGACATAAAAAAGCCTCTTACTAACAGTATAAGAGGCCTTCAAAGTTTTATAAGTAATAGGGAAGCTTATTCATGGGATAAAGGAATCCACTGGACTGATAAATCAGGATCTTCCATGCCTGCATCAAACGGAAACATTGGCCTTTTGATACGGTTATACTCTAGGCGCATCAAGTCCTGATCCACTCCCCCTGGGGTCAAAGCAAGCAGCCAGTCAGCCCTCATGTTGTAGAGTTCAGGTACAAGGTATCCTATCTTTACGACCACTATATCTGTCTCTTTTGGGTTCAAACCTAAATTGGTGAAGTCACTTTCGTGATGATAAGGCTTGCGCTTATTAGTCACTATCACATGTACACTTCCTACTTTGACCACAACTTCTGTTTCAGCATCCCGGTCACCATGCTCGATAGCTTCCACGGTTCCTTTCAAAGTAATCGGCCCAGCAAATCTATTATCAACAGCTGCTCCCACAGGTGCTTCAACCTCTCCGCCCACACCTACTTCAACAGCAGCCTTGATCAACTCTGGCCCCGGGATAGACGCATAGATCAAGCTGGGTCCATCTGCTGATTTAAATTCTGGCCTAGCCAAAATTTCCTTCAAAGTCCAGGTCACATCTCCCGCTCCACCAGCAGTCGGATTGTCACCTGAATCACTGATCATAAATGGTACTTTATCACTCTTCACCGCAGCATCCAAAGCCTCTTCAAGCGTAGCAGTTGGTGCGACAAAATCAAACTCATCCCTCACCGCCCAAAAACTTTCTGCCAAATCTTCAGCCGTCCGGCCTACTTTTTCTTTATCATCTCCGGTGACCATCACCACTCCATGATTTCGGGGCTCATCAGCCCAAGCATAACCAATCCAAATAGCGGCATCCACTACTCCTTCTTGATCAGCAGCAGGAGCTACCTTGGCATATAAACTTTTCCCAGGCTCAATTCTTGTACTGGTCTTTTCTCCAGGCAATAGGATCGGCACCGGAATATAAGCTTTATAGGCAGGTTTACCCTCACCACTTTCCAGTCTTTCCAAAAGATTGTCCATGGCTCTTTTCTTAGATTCCAAAGCATCCTCATGAGGCGCCAAGCGATAACAAGTAATAATATCAGAGTGCTTTGCCAACTTATGAGAAACATTACCGTGCAAATCCATAGAAGTAGAAATAATTGGCTCTTCACCGATTACTTCACGAATTCTTTCAATCATATCTCCCTCGGGATCGTCCACGCCCTGAACACTCATGGCACCATGAATATCAAAGAACAAACCATCATAAGGACCATTTTCTTTCAACATTGTAAGGGTCTTTCCCATTAAAGACTCGTAAGCCTCCTTACTGACAATTCCACCTGGAATGGCATGGCCTTTAACAGTGGGGATCCATTCTGCTCTTTTTCTATTGGCCGAATCGGATGCCATAAAGGGATAATAAGAAAATATATCGTCTCCGCTCTTAGCATGAAATGCTGTTTCCTCTGTAACAGCCGGAGAAAAAGTACTGGATTCTATTGCCAATCCTGCGATGGCTATTCGAGGCAAAGAAGAAGATTCTTCTTGCTCTGTGGAAGGGTTACAAGAAATCAACCCTACTACAGTAAACAACAAAACAAAGATTTTGGTGAGGGTGAGTGTTTTTTGCATAAATGAAGTTTTTACGTAATTCAACTAATTTAAATAAAAAATTCATTAATGTTTAACCATTCATCAAGTTCTTTACTGCATTTTTAACTATTCTATCAATTTAATAACAAAAAGAAAAATCATAGAAATCTATCAGGATAACTCAAGCTTCTCCAACCTGGCCATTAACGGCGGGTGGGAGTAATTCACAAATACATGCAATGGGTGAGGATTAATCTGTGTCAAGGTTTTGACAGAAAGGGTTTTGAGCGCACTGGCTAACGGTTCTCCAGCGTAAGTCTCTTTGGCATAGCGGTCTGCTTCAAACTCATTCTTTCTACTTAATATATTTATCCCAATTCCCAAAAAGGTTGATATGGGAGAAAACAGCAATACAAATCCTATCAGGTTGAGATGCACTGCTACCCTTTCACCTCCCAGTGCTTGACTGATTGCTCCGCTGTTCACAAACAAAGACAAAACAAACAGCATCACACCTACTTGAAGGACACTCAGCACCATGCTTTGAAGGATGTGCTTTTTCTTATAATGGCCAATTTCATGCGCCAATACCGCCACCAATTCTTCTGTCGTATGCTGATTGATCAAAGTGTCATACAGTACAACTTTCTTTTGTTTTCCAATTCCTGAGAAGAAAGCATTGGCTTTCGTTGACCGAGTACTACCATCAATGACAAAAACATTCTCCAAAGAAAAGTCCACCGAATGGGAATAAGCCATGATACTTTCTTTTAGTTCACCTTCTCCCAAAGGGGTCAACTTATTGAAAAGAGGTAAAATCCATGAAGTATAAAACATATTCAGCAGCACCATAAAAAAGGCAGCCACGGCCCAGAAATAGAGCCAAAATGATGTCCCCAACTGATCGATCAACCAAAGCAACAAGGCCAACAACCCTCCACCAAGAACAATCCCAAGCGCATAGCCCTTCAACTTGTCCAGCACAAAAGTCTTATTGGTAGTTTTATTAAAACCAAAATCCTCTTCAATCTTAAATGTATGATAGTAGTCAAAAGGCAGTGACAATAGGTCTGATGCAATAAAAAGCAAACCAAAGAAAATCAAAGATTGCCATATGGGGTTTTCCACCCAACCACTTACCCAAGTATCCAAAGCGCCAAAAATCCCCCAAAAAATTAAGACCAAGGTCACCAAAAATGAAAGTAAGCCTGTAAGCAGGCTGAAACGATAATTTGTCTTTTGATAAGCTTTTGATTCTTTTAATTTCTCTTGGTCCAGATGACTGACAAGTGTTCTTGGAACAATGGGCACCTTTTGGTTTACATTCAACCAACTTGTCCACTTATCAAAAAAGAAACCGGCCACTATCAAGCCGATCATCAGGTATTTCAATCCTTCTGCGCTCATGCGGCAAATCTACTAAAATTTGGGACAAGGCAGCAAGGTCTCTCGCAATCGTGGCGCTCCAGGGTTACGGTCTGGAAATCGGTAGGAAATACTGATTTCATGCGCTCCACCTGACTGAATTCCTAACTGAGACACCGTATAATCAAAACTATAGCCAATATCAAGTCCAGTTGGAAGGCTGACACCCAGTAGCATAACCAAAGCATCCCGATTACTTTCACTGTTTAGGGGCTTATAAGGAAGTCCTCTATACCATAATCCAACAATAAGAGGCTCCGCATACAAGTAAGCTCCCATGTCCAATTGTTCAAATGGTCCTTGTCTTTTGTAGTTTAGGGTAGGCACAAAATACCTTTGTCTATAGGTATGGGTAAAATCCCTTTTCATGGCTCCATGTCCCAATGAAATCCGATAACCGGCATGTGCCGAATATTTTCTAGGCAGTAAACTTTCATCCTCCAAAAACGATTGATTGGGTTGATTGATATGATGGACAGATGCACCAAACCAAAGGTTTTCTGTAAAGAGCAAACCACCAAATGATAGAGACAGCATATTCACAGGTTCTCCCAAGCCGGACAAGTCTGTATTTCCCGGTAAAATAGGCCCAAAAGGATCTTCAGGATTGATTTGATTTGCAAAAACGAGGTTTTCATAATAACCAATATCCCGACGAATATAACTTGCTTGAAATCCCGGGCGGAAGTAGACTGATTCGCCAATCCTCAATTCATAAGAGTAAATTCCAGAAATAGTCAAAGACCTCAAATCCGCAGCCCCCTCCACATCGTTCATAATCATAAGACCAAAGCCGCTGTTGTATTGTTCAAGAAAGGTATCCGCATATACGGAAAAAGTATTGAACTGGGCATCCAATCCGGGCCATTGGCTTCGATAGTTAGCCCCGATACGTGTTTGTAAATCTGAACCCGCAAAAGCCGGGTTTAAATATAGTGGCGCTGCATAGTACTGACTATATTGAGGATCTTGTCCAAAACTATTGCCAGTAGAGAACGTTAATGCTAAAGCGCAAAAAACTAAATATATATAAGACCTAAACAAATATTTGTTCGTTTATTTGAGTAATATAAGCATATAAACGAAACCTAAGGAAAAGGTGTTTACTGCAGCCCGTAAATTATGAAAAGGACTCCTATTTACATAAATTTCAGATTGATTTATATTTTTTTCCTGATATTTTTGTGCCCTTCCATTTACAACATAACTCACGCTCAGGGCTATAACAATAACGAATGGATTTTTGGTTACTGTGGACCTGGCACCGAAAATAACTACATTTCTTTCGGTAAAGGTGGCTCACCCAATGTAAATACCCTTCCCGGCAATGTGGTGGTCGGCCAAAACAATAATGCGATCGCTATCAACCCTATTACTGGAGAACCACTGTTTTACACCAACGGAGAACTGGTTTATAATTACCTCAACGAACCCATACAAGGAGCCCCTAATGGTATCAATGGGAATTTTGATGGCAGTCAGACAGTGGCTATTTCTCCACTTAACTATGACCCAGAGGGAGAACAAACTTTTTACACCTTTTACATCAGTCCAAGTGGACAATTGCAATACGCTGTCATGGACATGAATGCCCAAGGTGCCGCTCCTGCCAACTCACCACCAGCTGGAGAAGTAACCAGCCTTGATCAAAACATTGGAACAGCTTCAGGTGCTATCGCAGTAGTCAAAACACCAGACTCCCCAAGCTATCTGATCAGCTATGAAAACGGGCAGCTGGTATCTCGTGAAATCACGGATATTGAGGGTGATTTTATTGAAACGGACAATACAAGCCTTCCTATCACGCCAGGAAGAATCATTTTTGATGAAGCCACAGGTACCCTGATCCTGATTCCTGAAAATCCTGAAGATGCTATTTACATTTCCAATTTTGATACAGGATCTGGAACATTTACTACGCCAGCGCCTATTGCAGAATCACCAGGTATTGTTTCTAATACACACGGTGGTGCAACTGTCTCCCCTGACGGGAATTATATTATTTATTCTCAAGGTGACAATATACTAAGGGTTCCCATCAATGACTTAAATGCACCAGCAGAGCAACTACCTGTCCCTCCAAGTTCATTGGAGCCTGTCCAGCAAATTCATGATATCAAGGTAGGACCTGATGGACAATTATATTATATCTACCAAGAGCCCAATAACGACGCCTTTTATGTGGGCACCATAGAAAACCCTGACGAAGAAGAAATAACCGAGGTTATCGTTGACGCTAACCCTTTTGATGGCACAGATTTCTGTGGTGGTATTTTTCCTTCATTTGCACCCAACGCAGATATAGATGTCAATGTGGATTTCACTTGGTCTCCAACAATGCCATGTATGAACAACCCTCTTCAGTTGACTTCTACTTTGACTCCACCGAATATCCCAATTGAGTCCTATGAGTGGGAGATCAGTCCTCCCCCTGTGGATGAAGATGGTGAAGAAATTGAAATGGACCTGACAGAGGAGCACTTACTGATTCCTGCTGCTGCCACAGGAGAACAAAACATCACTGTAACCTTGACTGTGACCTTGGCAGATGGAAGCACCGAAACAGTTTCCTACCCGATCACTTTTACTGAAAACAACTTACAGGCGAGCTTTACACCCTCTGACACCACCACTTGTTTACAATGTCTGGATCTCAATGAAATGCTGGAAGTGCAATCCAGTGAAGAAGGCCAAGGCGGTGGCTCTGGCGGTGGTGGCGGAGGAATTGGTATTCCAGGCACTGGAGGAGGACAAGGGGGAGGTGGCAGTGGCTCTACCTATGAGTATTTCTGGTCCAATAAAAAAGAAGATGGTTGGATTCCTGAAGGAGCCAATGAAGTCTGCGAGCCAGGCACTTATTGGGTTTTGGCCCGTGAACCTGGTTCTACTTGCTACGTCTATGCAGAAACCACTATCAAAATGTGGGACCCTGTGGCCAATGAAAAAGTCAATGACCAAACCAATAACATATGGTACTTCGGGAATGGAGCTGGGCTGGACTTTAACCCTGACCCAGATAACCCCGACGGTCCTTTGCCAAGACCTGTTGAGGATCCTGGTTTCACCTGGGACATTCCAGCAGGAACCACTACTATTTCTGATCAGGCTGGCCAGGTGCTTTTTTATACCGATGGACAAACCGTATGGGACTTAAATGGCAATGTTATGCAAGATGGGGATGACATTGGAGGAGATAACTCATCCGCTCAAAGTGTCATTGCTGTCAAAGTACCACAGGAACAAACTCTATATTATCTCTTTACCACAGAGTCTTCAGATGGAGGCAGTAATACCGTTAAATTCTCTTTGGTGGACATCAAAGGAGAAAACCAGCAAGGCGTGGGCAGTGTGGTCAGCAGTGATAACTTCCTATTTAGTCCTGGCACAGAACAGTCCGCAGCTATTGCCTCTGGAGACACCACTTGGGTCATGTTCCATGAACTCGGCAACAATACTTTTAGGGCTTACCCAGTCACCTCCGAAGGTGTTGGTCAATCTGTCAACAGCTCAGTAGGAACTGACCACGGTTTTAGCTCAGGAGTAGGTTCCATGAAATTCAGTCCTGACGGGGAAAAGTTAGCCGTAACCATTGTTGATGAAAGTGGATGTAGTGTTGTGGATGTCTTTGACTTTGACGAAAGTACTGGTGAGCTCACAGAATACGCCACTTTCGACTTGGGATGCGATGATGAAGTCTATGGCCTTGAATTTGGCAGTGACAGCAACAAGGTTTTTGTTTCCTATAAAAACGGAAAAGGTATTGAAGAATTCCCGATCAGTGGTACTGAAATTGATGAAGACGATGGCAGCACCAGCACCTGCCCTGACTGTTTCCAAAGTGCCAGTACCCAAGACGAAATCGAACAATGTATTCTAGCTAACAGATCAGTACTCTCTGGAAGTACCGGTGGAACGCTTGGAGCCTTACAAATGGGGCCTGATGGACAAATTTACGTCTCTGTCGTAGGTGCTCCACAAGTAGGCCAAATCCAGCCAGGAGCTGACTGCAACAATAGCACCTATAATCCACAGGGTCCCGTCACCAACGGAACCAATAATTTAGGCCTTCCCTCCTATGTTCAAAACTCTGGCAGCAATGTGCCTGACCCTGAAATTTCGGGCCCAGAAAGGCTTTGTTTGATCGAAGGTGAGGCGCTTGCAGAGTTTGAGGGAGCCGGAGAACCAGATATTGATTTTTACAATTGGGTAATCACTGATAGTGACGGACTTGAAGTATTTACTTATGCTGGTGAAGGTGACGATTTCCAGCTAATGGAATATGCATTTGACTCGGCGGGTTTATACACGGTTAGTTTGGATGTGGAAAGATGCGGCAATCCAGAATATTACCGGGGCAGCATGGAAATAGAGATCGTTGCTCCACCTGAACTCACGCTACAAGATGATATCACGCTTTGTAGCGGAAACACAGTTACCTTGACAGCCATTGACGGGTATGACCCCAATGAAGGGTTATACAATTTTGAATGGATAAACTCCGCTGGTGAAATCTTAGGGGACAGCACTTCCAATTCCATTGATGTCACAGAGGAAAGTATTTATACCGTCACGGTTAATCATGTGATTCCTGCGGATGCTGATTCCACTTTCCAATCTTGTCCTGCCACTGCTTCAGTATTTGTTGGTCCAGCATTTGACTTTGAGGTCAATCAGGATGCGGAGTCATCCTGTTATGAAGAGAACTACATCATCTTTGCTCCTGATACACCTGTGAGCGGCGAATGGTCCTACCAGCTACAAGGCAGTAACGATACACCAACAATTTTGGGCGAAGGTTATGAGTGGGAAGTCAATGTAGAAGAACTTCCTGGCCCTGGGACATATGATATTATTTTCCGAGCAGATGACCCTATATTGCCCGGTTGTGTGGTCGAAAAAAGAGTAGAACTACTGGTATCTCCATTGCCAGAACTTACCACCAATGTGATCAGCACCGCAACTGATTGCGCCACTCCAGATGGCAGCTTTGAATTCACCATGCTTTCAGATGCAGACACCGTAACTGTAGTAGAAACAGGTGAAGTATTCTTGGATGTCACCGAAGGACAGACCATTGGACCAATAGCAGACCTTTTGCCAGGCATCTACACCATAACTGCTGTCAATGGAGGCTGCTCATTTACAGAGACTGTAAGCATAGACAATAAAAATCCTCCGGCAGGATTTAGTTATACCATTAGCGTTAGTCCTGAATCTTGTGGACCAACGGGAGTAGAAAATGGCAGCATCAGTATTGTTCTGCAGGGAACTCCTAACACAGGGTCCTATGTCATTACCAGAGAAGACGATGGCGAGCAGTTTACGGGGACTATCAATGGTGAAGCGAATGTTTCTTTGGAAGACGGAACCTATGCAGTGGAAGTTTCAGACGCCGCAGGCTGTGCGGTGCCTGATCCTCAAAATTACATTATCGAAAATCAAGGCTTGGTGGCCTTCAGTGTTCCGAGTAATGCCATTGCTTGTGAAGTGTTTTATTTCGCTCCTGAACCAGCCAATGGAGTCAACTACACCATCACCGGGCCTAACGGAAGTATACTTACCCCACAGCCTAATGATCTATATGTCATGGATCAGGAAGGCGTGTATACGATTGTAGGCGAAGACCCAAATGGTGTTGAATGCCCACGAACACGGGAAATGAACCTGACCCTTACCAATCAGGTTGAATATGAATTGGCGGATCCAATATTTGATTGTGAAAACGGGGTTCGGTATTTGGCTGAACTTGGGGCTAACTTTAATGAAGAAGATTATAATTTCCTTTGGAGGAATACAATAGGCGAAATTATTGGCAGGGGTACTTCTTTTGTTCCGAACAACCCTGGAGATTATTCTTTGGATGTTCAACCCAAGGTAGGTGCAGGTTGTCCTAGACCTCCAATTGAATTCACGGTAGAGCCATTTACCAATAGAGTTCCCGTAGAACTGGTTCTTGACGCCGGCATCTGTTCAAACAATCCAACAGGAACGATTCAAGCTGTGTTTACGGCACCTGAAAACTCCAATATTGAAACGGCATGGTTTACGGTAGACGAAGATGGAATAAATATACGCCTTCCTGAATTTGATGGTATGACCAGCATTCCCGTTACCCAGGAAGGGACTTATAGGGTAAGGCTTATCAACGAGTCCTATGGCCAGCTTTGTAGTGTAGGTACTGACAGAATAGACGTGCTGAGCTCTGATGCTGTCTCCCCTGTCTTACAACCTAGCTACACTATCTGCGCTGTTGAAGGGGTAACGGAAACTTTGGATTCTCTTGGTAATTGGGAGGAGTACGAGTGGTGGCTGGAGGATGAGCTGATCAGTACTGAGTCCACCTTCACCCCAACCTTACCAGGAAATTACACCCTTTTTGTGACAGACGAGGCAAGCTGTAGCTTTGCAGTCAGTTTCGAGATTATTGAGGACTGTGCCCTGCAGATCACTACTCCCAACGCATTGATTCCGGGAGATGAAAGCAGAAACTTCATTGTCTATGTCAATGACTTCGTAGATGAAATCAGTGTCTTGATTTACAACCGTTGGGGAGAGCTCATTTATCACTGTATAGAAGAAAATGTACCAGAGAATTCGCCTTTCTGTCAGTGGGATGGCTTGGTCAATGGGAAAAAAGTCCCTGTAGGAACCTATCCCGTAATAATCAAGTTTAAAAGCCGAGACCAAGCCTTAGAGCAAACCATCAAAAAAGCAATAGTAGTAATAGAATAAATATGATCGCATTAATTTCTCCAGCCAAAACGCTGGATATGAGTACAGCTGATGTGCCCACAGCCACTCAGCCAGACTTTAAAACTGACATCAAAGCATTGGTATCATTGATGAAAAAAAAGTCAGCTTCTGATATTCAAAAACTGATGAAAGTGAGTGAAAATATCGCCCAGTTGAATGAAGAAAGATACCGCACTTTCAACAAAGACTTCACGTTGGAAAACTCCAAGCAAGCCCTTTTAGCCTTTAAAGGGGATGTCTACCGAAGCATGGATGTGGATAATTATACAGAGGATGATCTTGTCTTTGCCCAAGATCATTTAAGAATTCTTTCAGGTCTATATGGCCTACTCAAACCAATGGACCTGATCCAACCGTACAGGTTGGAAATGGGCATTAGCCTAGAGAACAAAAAAGGAAAAAACCTTTATGAATATTGGGGCACTAAAATCTCCAAGGCCATCAATGCAGCAGCCCAGGGAGAACCTATCATTAACCTGGCCTCTCAGGAATATGCCAAAGCCGTTGATAAAAAGGCATTGAAGTCCCGCATCATCCATGTCAATTTCAAGGAACACCGAGACGGAAAATATAAGGTAATTGGAATTTTTGCCAAACAGGCTAGAGGGATGATGGCAGACTATATCATCAAAAACAGGATAACTGATCCAGAAAAAATCAAACTGTTCAATGCTGAAGGTTATGAATTTTCTGCGCCCCAAAGTAAAGAAAACGAGTGGATCTTCGTTAGGTAATCAGTTCCTCATAACAAGATCATGAGCCATCAGTAGCTAGATTTTGCTGATGGCTTATTTATGTTCCAAAAGCCATATGAAAAAACATTTAGTCCTTTGGTTTCTGATTGCTTTATTTTTTAGTTCTTGCGCAGCATCCAAGCACCAATCTGCCCGTGTCGAGCAAGGAATGGCCAGCTACTATGCCGATAAGTTCAATGGCAGAAAAACAGCCAGTGGAGAAAGGTATCAATCCGGTAAAATGACTGCAGCACACCGGAGTTTACCCTTTGGCACTATTGTTCAGGTCAAAAACTTAAAAAATGGGAAATCCGTCAAAGTACGCATCAATGACCGAGGACCATTTATCAGAGGGCGAATTATTGACCTTTCCAAAAAAGCGGCAAGGCAATTGGATATGATCCAAGATGGCGTTGTACCTGTGGAGATAAGGTACTAATACTAAAAAAGGCTGCCTCCAAAGAAGCAGCCCCTACAGTTAATCGTTACTTTGTCTTATCATTTATGGTTCCAATGCTTTAACACCAGGAAGCACTTTTCCTTCCATGTGCTCCAGCAAAGCACCTCCACCGGTAGAAACAAATGAAACTTTTTCTCCAAAGCCAAATTTGTTTACGGCTGCAGCAGAGTCACCTCCACCGATCAAGCTAAACGATCCTCCTTCAGTAGCTTCTACCACTGCCTCCGCTACTGCTTTGGTACCTTTATCGAAACTTTCCATTTCAAACACTCCCATCGGTCCATTCCAAAGAATCGTCTTGGAGTTTTTGATGACGTCAGAGAACAATTTACGAGTCTCAACTCCGATATCAAGCCCCATCCATCCATCAGGAATTTCACCGCTTTTGGAAGCACCTTGCTCGGCATCATTCGCAAATTCTTTGGATGTAATATTATCAACAGGCAAATAGAGGTTCACTCCTTTTTCCTTGGCTTTGGCTTCCAATTCTTTGGTCAACTCCATCTTATCAGCCTCCAACAATGAATCACCAATAGATCCACCTTTGGCTTTGGCAAAAGTATAAGACATCCCGCCACCGATAATCAGGTTATCCACCTTATCCAACAGCTTCTCGATGATCAAAATCTTATCAGAAATCTTCGCTCCTCCCATGATTGCCGTGAAAGGTCTCACAGGGTTTTCCAATACCTTATCTGCATTCTCCAACTCAGAAAGCATCAAGTAACCGCAAACTTTATCATTAAAGAATTCTGCCACAATGGCTGTGGAAGCATGGGCACGGTGAGCTGTTCCAAAAGCATCATTGACATAGATGTCTCCTAAAGAAGCTAGCTTACCAGCAAAATCTTTATCTCCCTTGGTTTCTTCAGGGTAAAATCTCAGGTTTTCAAGTAACAAAACTTCTCCACCCTTAAGAGCTGTTGCCAACTGCTTTGCTTCAGCACCAATACAATCAGGTGCAAATTTCACCGGTCTGTCCAATGCCTTTTCCAAATCAAGCAAAATATGCTTTAGGGAAAACTTATCTTCAGGTCCGGTTTTAGGCCTTCCCAAATGCGACATCAAAACAACAGATCCTCCATCATTCAAAATTTTGTTGATGGTGGGCAGGGCTGCCTGGATTCTGGTATCATCAGTAACCTTTAAATCCCCATCCAAAGGCACATTAAAGTCTACTCTAACTAGGGCTCTTTTACCCTCAAAACTAAGGTTGTCAACAGATTTTATCCTACTGTTCATGGTTAAATAGGTTTTATATGATTTTTCTAAAATTCTATCTCGCTGAGGCTCTTCTCAAACGGTCGTTGATGGCTTTCCCGAGCCCCTTTTCCGGAAGCTCCTCGGACAATATCACATTGACATTTTGATTGTCCAAATACCTCATGCAGGCAAATAGGTTTTGTGCTGCCTCCTGAAAATCCCCTTCCTCACTTAGCACCCTTTGATCTTCAGGATCTACCTGATCAAAAAGCTTAGTAAAGCTTAATACGCCAAATTTTTCCCCTTTGTTGAGGTAATGAGGCACCAACTGGTCCAAATCCCCCAATACAAAAGGAATGCGTGGGGCATAATGGCTTTTCAGCATGCCTGGTGACTTGGGATTACTACTGGATTGTGGTAAAATAAGGACATTTCCTACTACCTTTTTGATTTCGGAAACTTCCACTCCTCCTAGTCGGTAAATAATAACCTGGCCGTCTTCTACGCCCACAATGGTACTTTCCAAACCTACTTGACATGGACCTCCATCCAAGACATACTGGATTTTTCCGTCAAGCTGATCGACCACATGGCTGGCTTGGGTAGGACTAATATAACCAAAAGGATTGGCACTAGGAGCGGCCAATGGAAAATCAAGTGATAAAAGTAATTTTCTCGTCAAAGGATGGCTAGGCACCCTTACCGCTACCTGATCCAAACCACTGGTCACTAAGTCTGGTACAATGGATTTTTTTGGAAGTAAAAGCGTCAATGGTCCAGGCCAAAACCCCTGAGCCAATTCTTTCAATTCCGGTAACAGCTCCGTGGTGTAGTCACTGATCTGCTCAATACTCCCCGTATGAACAATCAATGGATCAAAACTAGGTCGGTTTTTAGTTTCAAATATCTTACTGACAGCATCTGGACTTAATGCATTTCCAGCCAAACCATATACTGTCTCTGTAGGGATTCCTACCAACTCACCCGCTTCAAGGAGTTGTTTTGCTTTGCTAATATCCTTTCCGATTGTTGTCATCAAGATGCTGTATCACAAAATTCATCAATCCATTCCTTTGCACCAGTGTAGCCTAACTTTAAGGCTGTCTTAAGATGCATGCAGCCTTCCTCTTTTGTATTGGTCAGGCTCATTTCTGTAACCCCCAAAAGATAAAACGCTGCCCCATTTTGATCATCCAACTCCACGGATCTGTGCAGTGAATTGATCGCCTCCTCGGGGTTATTGTTGCCGATAAGTGCTTTTCCTCGGTTAAAGTGGGTAAGGGCCTGACTGGGGTCTACTTGAAGTGCATTGTCAAAATCCAAAATAGCATCTTCATAGGCCTCCATTCCCAAAAGGGCCAAACCGCGATTGTAGTAAATATCTGTTTGGTTCGGGTCTAGAGAACTGGCTATATTATAGTTAATAACCGCTTGCTTAAATTCTTTTTTCTCCAAATAAGCATTGCCTAAATTCAGGTACGGCTTATAAGAAGTAGAATCTTTTTCCATCGATGTCTTAAAAGAAGCTATAGCAGCGTCCCAATTCTCTTGTTCAAAAAATGCTACTCCCTTTGCATTATGGGCTTCTGTGTTGTCGGGATTGATTTCAATAACTTTATCAAAATAAGTAATTGACTCTTGATAATTCCCCGACCTTAATTCCTTGACTCCTCTATCATAAAGCTCTTGCTCTGAGGGAGAACACCCCATCAACAGCCCGATCAACAAAGGAAGTAATATTATTTTTCTCACTTTTAGTAATTTTTCAGACAAAGATAAGAATTATAAGCGATATCGCAGTCTTTTTGCCTGATCTTTACCAAATACACAATCTCTTTGTCGCTTAGGCATTTCTTTCAGAAACAGATTTGATAAAATTAGACCTGTTCTTTTGAGCAAAAACCAAGCCTAAAGTGGTTTTGTTGTTAATAAACAAATTCTGACTTACTGGTCTTTTCTAGCATTCTCAGGATTGACTCATTGCCAGCAACCACATCAGGGACTGTTTCATAACTTACCCATGCCAAATCTTTACTTTCCTGGCTTATGGTCAAGGGCTCGTCCATGGCCGCTTCAATCAGAAAACGTACATCATAATGATAGTGCTGAGGGTCTTTAGCATTGGCGGGAATAATGTGCTTGTCAATATCAAAGATATAGCTGTCCACCAATTTCAGGGAAATCAGCCCACTCTCTTCTCGGGCTTCTGTCATGGCAACCTCCATTAAGTTTTCATTCCCATCAGCATGACCACCTAATTGCAGCCAGCGATTCAACTTTCTATGATGGGTCAACAAAGCATGGGTGCGTGTCTTGTTGACAATCCAGGCGGATGCCGTAAAATGTCCTTCATTTCTTTCTCTCAGAAAGGCTAGCGGATCTTCGGTAAGCGCAACAAACTCCTCTACAAAATTTTTCTCTTCCTCAAATGGTGTCCGGTAGCTTTTCAGTATTTTTTTTAGTCCTTCTCTATTCATATAAATTACTGGGGGTTAAATATTGCTTCTATAAAGGCATCAAATGATCGGGCCTTGGTGTACAGCCGGTCAGAATAAACCGTGACCAAGATTTTTATCATTTGAGGTTGGTGATTGACCGACACCTTTTCGATAGCAACATTCCCAAAAAGTTGGTCGGTCTGATCTGCTTTGAAGGTTGCTTTGGGCTTTAGGTACTGTTTCTCGGTGATATTGACTCCGGGATCCCTTTCCTGAATGGTCCGGTCCAAACTCACCCTTTCATATCCTAAATCTACGATTCGCTGGCCAAAAGCAAAGAAAAGTTGCGAAAAAGTTTTCGTTTTTAGGGGCAAATCGTACAAAATCGCTATTCCATTGGCATAAGGCGAGCGAAATACATGCATCTCAGGAGTAATTTCCTCTCCAGTTTTTTGTAGATGATAGTTCTTATAGATCATTTCAAAGATAGACCTCCCCTCTTCTGAAGCCATCCAATCCTGTATTTCAACTGCCTCACCATCAGCTTGCGAAAAGTTTTCTTTATGGGTATAAGTCTCTCCGTTTCCGGGAAATAATTTCTTAAGAATAGTATCAACAAATTTCATTCAGTATTTCTCTTTATTCTACCATCAGCTAAACTGATGATCAACCCTTCATCTTCCATTTCTCTCAACGTCAAATGAGCCTGTTCATCATCACTAGCCAAATTGGCCTTAGCCATTAGTTCCTCGTATGTAAACAAACTCCCTGCGTTTAAAGTTTGCATCAATCTCTCTTTGAGTTTGAAACTATGTGAGGCAAGATGTGAAGATCGTTTCTTATCTAGACAAACATCACATACGCCACAATCCTCATCATTCTCTTCTCCAAAGTAAGTCAAAATCTGCTGGGTACGGCAAAGCAGGTTGTTTTCAACATACGCTACCATCGCCTTGGCTTTCTCTATACTGTTCTTCCTTCTTTCGTCAATTCTTTTGACATTCAAAGGCAATCTGCCTGCATCATGCCTAGGTGTGAGAAGGGTTACCTGAGGTTTGTCCTTTTTCTTGTTATAGGCAGCTATCCCTAAGGTCTCCATCCTTTCCATCAGGCTGACCACTTGACTTTCGGGCATATTGAGCATTGCCCCGATTTTATCTTCACGGATCTTGAGGTACTCTGTAAATAACTCTCCTCCATACATTCTCAACAACACTTTGATCAATGGGTCCAATGATGCCTGGGCTATTTGATAAGCGTACAACTCACTTTGATTCACCAAAAAGTGCAAAGTACTGGGACTGTAAAAACCTTCACTAAGCTCCACCAGCCCTTCTTCTTGAAGCAACTTGATAGCATTATACGTCAGCAAAAGGTCCAGGTTATATATATCCGTAAAGGTTGTAATTTCAAAATCATAACTTACCATCAAACTACTCCCTACGGCTATGCGGTAGTAGTTGGCCAAACTCTGGTAAACCCGCTTGATAAATTCCACAGGAGGATAGGCCTGCTCGGCCCTTTCTTGCAAAAGCTCCATATCCCTATCATGATAGAGGATTACGGCAAAAGCCTTCCACTCATCTCTCCCTGCACGACCCGCCTCTTGGTAATAGTTTTCAAGATTTTCCGGCATATCCACATGAACTACCAGGCGGACATCAGGCTTGTCAATCCCCATCCCAAATGCATTGGTGGCCACCATCACCCGGATTTTATTCAGCTTCCAATCCTGCTGTCTGGCCTCGCGGACCGATTTGTCCAAGCCAGCATGGTAATAGGTGGCAGAAATACCCAATTGATGCAGGGCAATCGCCAATTCCTTGGTCGCCTTGCGACTTCTCACATACACAATTGCCGAACCACTGACCTTCTGAAGAATTTCCATGGCTTTCTCCAACTTATTTTCCGCCTTTCGGACAGCATAAGACAGATTCTTTCGCGCAAAGGACTTTACAAATACCTGAGGATCATCAAGCTGTAATTTTTCAATGATATCCTCCTTAACCTTCAGGGTGGCTGATGCTGTCAGGGCAATAAAAGGTACATTAGGATGATAACTCCTCAACTCCGCAATTTCCAAATAGGGAGGCCTGAAATCATAACCCCACTGCGATATACAATGTGCTTCATCAATGGCAATGAGATTGACATTCATCCTTTTGAATCGCTCAATGAACAAATCTGTCTTTAAACGCTCAGGAGACACATATAAAAACTTATACCCACCGTAGATGCAATTATCCAAAGTGGTATCTATCTCCCGTTTTCTCATTCCAGAATAAATGGCCGTGGCCAAAACACCCCTTCGGCGCAGGTTATCCACCTGGTCTTTCATCAGGGCTATCAGCGGACTGACCACCACACAAATCCCCTCCTGCATCAAAGCCGGCACTTGGAAGCAAATGGATTTTCCACCACCTGTGGGCAGCAATGCCAAAGTGTCTTTTCCAGCCGCTACAGAAAGTACAATATCCTGCTGCATAGGCCTGAAATCATCATAGCCAAATACTTTCTTAAGAACGGATAATGCTTGGCTTTTCAACTTACCACTGGATTTTTTTCTTCTCTAAAAATGCGGCAATGCCTTTCTTACAGTCCTCGGAAGCACGGGCCCTAGCATTCATTTGGGCAGCATAATCAAGGGCATCTTCCAAAGGCATTCCCTGCACCTTGCCGATCATTTCTTTGGTCAGAGCCATCGATGAACCCGAGTTATGTTCTACAAAATGATTTGCCAACTCCTGCACTTTCTGATCCAAATTTTCAGGTTCTATCACCGCATTCACCAGGCCTACAGATACTGCCTGGGATGCCTCTATCAATTCTCCTCCCAATAATAATTCCTTGGCTTTCCCTTCTCCCAACTTCCTCAACAAAAATACCAACACCATCGCAGGCACAAAACCAATTTTCACTTCTGTATAGCCTAATTTGGCTTGAGGGGCAGCATAAACAAAATCACATACAGAAACCAAGCCACAACCACCGGCTAAAGCATGTCCCTGCACCTGAGCAATCACCAATTTTGGAAAATTATAAAGTCGATAAAACAATGCCTTTAAAAGCTGACTGTCCTGTAAGTTTTCCTCATAGGTGTTTGTTTGCATCTTTTTGATGTCCTCCAAATCAGCCCCACTACAAAACACCTTACCCTCTGCTTTGATAATGACAACCTTGACCGTATTGCTTTGCTCGAATACATCCAATGCCCCTTGAATCCCTTTGACCATGGCGGCATTCAAGGCATTACGTTTTTCAGGTCTATTTAAAATAATATAGCCCAACCGGTCCTTTTGTTCAAGTTTGACTTGGTCTTCCATATTTATTGGTGCTTGGATAGTTGAAGATAGGTGTGGAAAACTGATCTTCCAAACAAATGATTTCATCACTTCAAAATTAAACGGTATGCGAATTGGTTAAGCAAAAGACTATCAGCGAACTCCCGTTCAATCCATTCTCCATTTTCAAAAGCAGCCATACTTTTCACTCCCACCCCGGCTACAATTAGTTTACCATCCACTCTCATAAGTTTCCCGCCATTCGGCAGAAGCACCATTTCAGAGTTTGCTTTTTTCTGTCCCATTAGCTGGAATTCAGTCAATGGCTGCATGGCTTCTCTTTGAGGTAAAACATGGTAGTTGATATCTTCTACTGACTTCGATGATTGGTAACTGTAAAGGCTTTTACCTGCATAAAAATCTACTGCAAAGTCTTCATTCTTCAAGGCATATACATAAACTTCCTGATTTTTACTTTTATATCCTAGCCAGGGCCAAACCACCAAAAAGGCCATCATTAGTGTCAACCAGTAGGCATATTGTTTTTTTCTTTGGGAAAGCAATAAGTAGGTACAGGCTAATATTCCCCAAATCAGCAGGATGCTTCCAAAGTCTAGAAAAATCCTTTCCGTTTGGGCTAATGGCAAATCCTGGAAAAGAAAAATTAGATAGTTCAAGCCCTTAAGCAAATGCTCCAACAAGTAAGAAAGGGGCAGTAGAAAAACACCGAAAGTACTCAAAACCATAAAAGGAAGCCCGACTGACATGACCAAAAAAGCTCCTGGAATAGCCACCAAATTAGATAACAAAAAATAATTGGGAAATACATGAAAGTAATACACAGATAAGGGAAAGGTCGCCAATTGAGCTGCAATACTTACAGTGGTGATCTCCCAAACATAGAAAACCAGCCTGTTTTTGGGCAACCAAAATGACACCAGCAAAGGTTGCAAAAGCAGAATCCCAACCATAGCAGCATAAGACAATTGAAAGCCTACTTCAAAAATTATAAAAGGGTTAAAAGCCATCAAAATCAAAGCAGAGAGGGCCAAGGAATTAAAAATAGAGGGACTACTAGACCTCATTTGAGATAAGGAAATCAAAGTAAACATCGTTGCCGCTCGAAGGACTGAGGGAGACATTCCAGTCAGTAGGGCATATAACCAGACCAGGAGAATCACAGCGGTTAGAAGTAGAATTTTGCTCACCCGCTTAAGGTTAGAAGGCTTGAAAAACAAGAAAAAGACCCCATATATCATCCCCACGTGCAAACCAGAAACAGCCAAAATATGCATGGCACCAGCAGTCACATATGCCTCACTTACCTGCTCCTCCAACTGGGATTTTTGTCCTACCAATAGCGCTTGGGCTACCTGTCTCGCTCGGTCATCTTCAATCTCTTGATCTATTGCACTTGTGATACTTTTCCGCAAACTCAAAATATTTTGCTGAAGCCCATTTTCCTTTGAGTCCCCTAACCTAGTAACCTCTTTGCCTATAAACTGGCGATGGTACACTTGCTTATTGGCCATAAATTTTTGGTAGTTAAACTCCTTTGGATTCTTAGGGGCTTCAATGAGTTGTGGAGCTCCTTGTAGCACCAAGATTTGACCAGGCATCAGCGGTTCCTCCAAGCGGTGATACACCAGCACCTCTCCTATTGCCTTCTTCCACTCATCTTTATTTTTCACAAAATACACAGTAAGCCGATTCCCTATAGAGTTGGCCTTTTGCTCATCATATTCACTCACTACTGCTATATAAGCATCCACCTCTTTGAAATTACTTAAGTGTTCAGGCTGATTTGTGGCCACTTTGTGATCACAAATTAGAATCCCGGAAAGAAAAAGTAAGACATAAGACAAAAAGGGAAAAAGTACTTTAAAACGGTAAGATCTTTTAAAAGTATTAATCAATTGCATCAAGATATAAACCAACATCAAAAAGCATAAGACACCTCCCATGAATACCATTACAGGTATGTCGGCAAAAAAAGGATAAACTACTACGCCCAAAGCATAAAAAATTACATAGCGCAAAAAAGGATATTCACTGAACTTCATTACTATATTAAAAAGTAAAGAAATAAGGTAGCAAATAACTGGTAAACAATCAAATAGAAAAGGGCTCCTTAGATAGGAACCCTTTTCTATAATTTATTTATGATTAGCATTTACAAAAGATCCTTCCGAACTCTTGTACTAATTTCATTGATCTACTGTTGATTAAAATCGATATCCAATGCTTACACCTGCATTGATTTCTACTGCAGAAAAACGATCTGTCACTTCTTGACTAAATCCCCTGGCAATATTGACATATGGAGCAATGGCAAACTTGTCTCGTTGCACCCATTTGTAACCTACCCCAATCCCCAGCATCGCACTGTTCATGTCTGTCACAAAAGGTTCATCAGGCTCTGTAAAGTCTCCAAATCGGTATTTAAAAAAGGGATAAACATATAAGCTTGCTGGATCATAATCATTCAGAAAGTAAAAATTGTAGGACACCAAAATACTGTTGGTATTATATTCTTTGCCATTTCCTTGACCATTATAACCAAAACGGTCATTGATCAGGTATTCCACTCCGATGGATTGATCCCGATCCACAAAATACTCATACCCAATCTCTACAGACCCTTGGACGATGGTATTTAGAATATTCAACTTAATCTCATGTTGGTTATAATCGCTCTCAGTCTGCGCACTGGTATGAAAGGCTAGGCCCAACAAAAACATCAAAAGAGTATACTTTTTCATCATGTTACTTAAATCAATTAAAAGATAATTAAAGGTAAATTTATTGATACGACTTGCTTATAGGTGTAAAACAACCTCCCTACAACTCACAAATATCGCTCCATTTTGTAATGTAGTATATCACATTCACTAAAAATGTCCCCTATTTTTTGGAAACCGAATTTGGCATAAAGTGGAACCGCGTCTAATTGGGCATGCATATACAATAGCTTATCCACCGCCTCAGGAGTAGCGGCAATATCATCTATTACAGCTTTGACCAAAGCTTGCCCTACACCCTTTCCTCTTGCCTGCTTTAGCACTGCAAACCGTTCTAATTTAATCCCTTTATTGGTAAATCTCCACCGAGCGGTTCCTGCCGGCTTCCCATCCAACATCGCAAAAAAATGGGTTGAGGTCTTTTCATACTCATCGTATTCTTCTTCCGGAGCTACCTCTTGCTCCTCCACGAATACTTTTTGCCTGATGTCAAAAATAGTTTCTAAATCAGTCTCCGTTTTGACCTTTCTGACGATTCTGCTCATTTTTAAACTGTTCCTTTTGCAATTCATCTGTATCGTAGGCCGCTATGATGGACTTCACCAGTTTGTGTCGGATCACATCCTTGCCACTGAGCTGCACCACTCCGATTCCTTTGACATCTTTCAATACCCTCAAAGCTTCTCTTAAACCAGATTTTTGCTTACTGGGCAAATCCACTTGGCTTTGGTCACCATTGATGATTACTTTGGAGTTGGGGCCCATTCTGGTCAAAAACATTTTAATTTGTTCCCTGGTGGTATTCTGCGCCTCATCCAATAACACAAAGGCATCATTCAGGGTCCTTCCTCGCATATAAGCCAAAGGCGCAATCTCAATAACCCTGTTTTCCTGATAAAATTTCAACTTCTCCGGAGGTACCATATCTCCCAAAGCATCATAGATCGGCCGTAAATAGGGATCTAATTTTTCCTGCAGATCCCCCGGCAGGAATCCTAGATTCTCACCAGCTTCCACTGCAGGGCGTGTAATAATGATCCTTTTGACCTCCCTGTTTTTTAGCGCCCTTACTGCCAAGGCCACTGCGATGTAGGTCTTTCCAGTACCAGCAGGCCCAAGAGCAAAAACAAGATCATTCTTAAAAGCAGCATCAACCAGCTTACGTTGATTAGCAGACTTTGGCTTAATGGCCAAGCCTTTATTACCAAATACAATTACATCATTTTTACGGTCTTCCTCAAAAGGAACCCCTTCCAAGTCAATATACTCCTTCACATTCTCGGGAGTCACTTGACCAAAACGATTAAAGTGCTGAAGCAGCATGTTCAAAACGTCATTGATTCGGATGATCTCAGGAGCCCTGCCCTGAATTCGAATTTCATTTCCGCGGGAAACAATTTTGCTTTTTGGGAAAGCCGCAGCGATTTGCCGGATATTCTCATTCTCGGTACCGAGAAAATCCAAAAGCGGAATATTTTCTAAAGTAATTACCTTTTCTACCAATCCGTTATTTTGTATTTAGCGATGTTAGATTATTCTTACAAGAATAAAATTTCTATTTTTGTTACTCTTACAAAAGTACAAAATTTTAATTGACTTCGTTCCATGGCCCTAGTAACATTCCTGTCTGATTTTGGAGATTGTGATTATTATGTACCTGCAGTAAAAGCCAAGATGTTATCGATTAACCCCCAGCTCAATATAGTGGACATCACCCATCATATTGAGACTTATGATATCGCCCATGCTGCTTTTGTGCTAAGGTCCGTTTACAAGGATTTCCCAAAGGGAACAGTTCACTTAGTGGCCATCAATAGCACCAGCAATATGACGGCTGGCTATATCGGCATCAAGCTAGAAGAACATATTTTTATTGGCCCTAATAATGGAGTATTGAGCATGTTGGCAGATTATGACCCAGGGATTGTGGTGCAATTTGCAGATATCCATATCAAAGACAGCACTTTCCCTGCTAAAGACATCCTTGGCCCCATTGCCGCTAAGGTAGCCAGTGGTGCGGCTATCCATGATTTTGGGGGACCTTTGAAGAATATCAAAAAGATGATGCCCCGACAGATCAAAGCCACCAAAAGACAAATCGTGGGCCATGTACTTCGCGTAGACAATTATGGCAATTTGATCACCAATATCCCCAAGGATGTATTCAACAAACTTAATCCCGGTAAATTCACCTTAGAGTTTAGCCGTGAGGTTTTGACCGAAATCCAAAACTCCTATGACAATGTAGAGCCCGGGGATTGCTTTGCCTTTTTTAACAGCCTTGACTTTCTGGAAATCGGGATCAACCATGGACATGGTGCGGACTTATTGGGCTTAAAATATGATAGCCCTGTGATGATCAATTTTGAGCAAATTGAAGAGTAATAAATAAGGAAGTTAGACACTAAGCACCCCTTGTTTGTTTTATGAGGTCATGGAAAATCTTTAAACTTGATGGATATAATAAGTTTTTAAAAAAAATATTTAATTCGATTCATTTATTTTCCACAAAACCCAACTTCCTTCAACAACATGATTTACAATAATTTAATAGAGCAAAAACTTCTTGTTCTTTAAAAATCTCTACGTCAATCCTCAAAAAAATAACAAGAAGTAAGCTCAGGGTATTGCATAGAAAAAAATCTTTGTCCATATTTGCATCCCGTTCAGGAAGGAACGGAATCAAAACAAGCCCAGGTGGCGGAATTGGTAGACGCGTTGGTCTCAAACACCAATGCCTTCGGGCGTGCCGGTTCGACTCCGGCCCTGGGTACACAAAACCCCTTCAGATGCAAATCAGAAGGGGTTTTTCTGTTTTCGGACAAACCATTGACAAACGACGTAGAATTTTTCTGGATTACCGGGATTACATCATATTTCTAGAACGAGGAAAAAATTAGGTACAAGCTAAATAATAAATTAGGGTTCCAAGCCTACGCAGGGTACAAAGACTTGGAACCTTGTGGTTTAGTTATGGGGCGTGATTACGAAAACCCTACCATCTAGTGGGGAGGCTCCCAAATCAAGCGTATAAAGGAACTCAGCCTTTCACCTTCCCTACTGACAGGAATCCCTCCTACAATTCCGACCATCAAATGATCCGCAATTCCTACGCGCATCTGTGGGCGAAGGGTCATATTAAAATCATTTTCCTCAAAGGTCTTATTTACCTCCATTCCAATGAAGTTCCTAGTACCGGGAATCATATAATGGAAACTTGTATTGACATCATAGGCATAATGCCAATCTTTTGAATTAAAGTCCTGCCCAATGACAGGACCTGTGTACACCAAGGAGTGATAATTCCTGCACCATCGTTTGGCTACCACCAAAAAAGGATTGTACACATTTCCAGTAATCAAGGGATTTCCAAAGCTTCCAAAATCAGAAAGTTCAAACTCATTGATATACCCCAGGGCCATAGATGTAGCCATTTTCTCGTTCACAAAAAAGGACCACTGGGCTGCCACCTTTACACTATTTAACCTATTGGAAGGGACTTCTCCCTGTTCCCTTTTCGCACCGGCAGTAAAAAAGGTAAAAGGCAATTCCACCTCCAAACCTAACCTATCTACGGGCGCCCATTCGTACTCTATCAACGCTTCATAACTGTCATAAGAAAGGTTGTCCGTTAGTCCAAGGCCCAAATTCCACTCTCTTTCACCTTTTCGTGCCCCAAGATCCCTAATTAAGTCTATATATAGTGGCTCTGCATGCAAGACCTTGGCAGGAGCTTTCTGCTCTTCTACTTCTTGAATAAAAAGACTATCCCGCTCTGCTTCGGAAACTTGAGCCCAAGCAGGGGCTGTGGATGCCAGCAATAACATTGGCACCCATTTATTTAAAATGTTCATTTTTAAATGGTTGGTTGAAACAATAAATTCTATCGATCACCTATTGACTGATCGACCCTTGCGATTATCCAAACAAACCAAAGTCAGGCGGGGGGGTATCTATCCTAAAAAAGCCACTTTTTAGCTGCCCGTTATGAGCAGGAAAGTGTAATTTCAGCTTTATGTACAATAGTGGTATTTCATAAAAATTGTGGTGAGAATTCAGGACACATTCCAGCTTCCCAATATTTTTCTGGTTATGGTCCTCTGCGTCTGGATCATCATACTCAGGGATAGCGTTTTCAAAACCCAATATTTTTTCAACAAAAATCTCCACTAAACTTTCCTGGTCATTGAAAGTCAAATCCTCTGGCACGTAATTAGGGAAAGGGTCTGCGGCATCCACACTGATATTCAGCAAGTACCAGCCCATCAGTCCCCAAAGGAACCTCAACCATGCGCTATTTCTCAATTTAGAGATCACCCTGTAAAGGTATGTGGTTTGTGGAATTTTCAGCTAGGCATTTATGACAATGTTCAGCTAATATCCCAAAAAACATCTACTTCTTGAAATGTAAGGGAAAAACTTGGTCAATAACCATCCCCATCCATATATGAATACACATCTAATGATTGGGGAAGCATATAGGATGACAGACAGGAAGGAGTGGTGGTTGAAGTAAAAGTCCCACAAACCTGAATTAGAAAAGCATACCTCTACATCTGGGATTTACATATTTGCAAGTATGCACGACTTTATATACCCATGGTTCCTGTTTCCACCTTTCCTGCTCGTTTGTAATTGGCTAAAATCACTCCCTTGGTTGTGCTGCTGCATTCAGTCAAAGTAAATGCAGCGGGTATTACCCCTTCACTGAAAAGCTTTTTACCTTTCCCTAAAGTTAAAGGATGAATTTTTAGTCGAAGTTCATCTACCAAATCCTGTTTCAACAGCAACTGGATAAGCGCTGCACTTCCCCATACTTGAATATCTTTTCCTTCAGTTTCCTTAAGCTTTTGGAGATCAACCAAAGACTTTAGAAATACCGTATTTTTCCAATCAGACTCCATCCTGGTACCAGAAAATACGTATTTGGTCCCCTCGTTGATTTCCGGCCAAAAATCTGAATGTGCTGGCCAGTAGTTTTCCCAAATTTCAAATGTCAACCGTCCTAAGAGATAGTCCACCTTTTCGGCCAACTCCCTCCCTACAGCAGCATCATATGCTTCATCACTGTAAGGGGCCACCCACCCTCCAAAATCAAATCCATCAGCCCGGTCTTCTTCCGGCCCGCCCGGTCCCTGAATGACGCCGTCCAAGGTAACCATTGATAAAACTATTATTTTTCTCATGTATGTATTGTTTGATTTCAAAGTTCAATCTCCTCAAAAACACACAACTATCCAGTGTGGGAATGCGACAATCTCAGGGGTTCAATTCGCCATGTTCAGCTAACCTATTATTTATTGTAAAGATTTAGAACTTTTAATAGCAAAACCACAAAGGGTACGGAACGCAAAGAGGGAGGTCTACCTGTAGGCTGACCAGTAGGAAATTGAGCACTTGGCTGCGTGATATAGATTAGATTAATAATGGTAGGACTTTGTTATTTTAGGCTATACTGGTGATGGGCTTTCTTTTTTTACTTTGGATGATAAAATAAGCAATGATCAAATTAGGTACCCAGCTCAGCCACCCCACAATAAGATAGGCAGCCTGAAACTCTCCCAATGCCATAGTCAAAATCGGTAACCAAATTCTCAGGGTTATGGCTGAAAAACAAACGGCGTAACTGTAGATCATATAGTTTTGATGCTTTTCCAACTGGCCTTTTCTTATGGCCTGGTATGCCAAGATGGTGGTCAGCAGCCAAACTGTGCCACTCATCGAAAAGCCTATCACATTACTGATCCCTCCCGTGGCAAACTGGGCTATATAAATACCACAAACCCCACTGATCAGCACCGCAATTATATAGAGCTTCCCTATATTCCTATGGAGCTTTGTCTCTCTTTTTCGCCATTGGGAATTGAACTGTGTCCACCCCACCAGCAATGCCAGTCCCCCCAGAATGATATGACCATAAAAGCCCAAATTCCACCCCAGGTTAGCCAAGATTTCCTGACTCTTGGAAGACAAAAGACCAAAATGCCGATCTACTAAAAAGTAAATCAATGGATAGAGCCCGATTATCACACATAGACCCCCAAAAATCCACCAAGTCGTTTTATTGATTATTTTCTTCATCCGTATAACTAAATATTCAATACCAAAAGTAATTGTGTTTCAATACAATATATAAAAGAGTGACTTTTCAGGTAAGAGAAAAGTTTAATTTCTTTGTTTGAAGAAACCTGAAGTATTTTCTAATCTATCATTGGGAATTTGGAGACAAACTTAATGACATGCTCCCTTTTCTAAGATGAGACTATTTCTTTTGGAAACCAGGATCATAATAACGGGGGGCCTATTAGTATTGTCCATAGGATGCTGGAAGGGAAAGTGGGAAGCGGGAAGTTAGGATAGGTGTTAGACTCTAGATTTCAGATGTTAGAAAAGAACTGATAGCACTTTCTTTGGTTTATATATCGAGCAATGTGAAACTATTCCTTGAAAAGGATTAGGCTTGGGACCTTTATAAATGACCTCCCTTGAATCAAAAGAGGGAAGGACAAAAGAGGAAGCTTGAAGTTGGATGGTAGATGGTTTGGGCAAAAGGGTAAGCCTGCCAATCTCTTTCATTTACTTTCTATATTTATCAATTAATTTCAAAATACCATTTTTACTAATATGAAAATTTTCACATTATTTTTTTCTTATAAGTAAAACAATTACATTTAGGAAAATCTATTCTTATAAACATACCATTATGATACGTTCTCTTCTGAGGCTCTTGTTCGTATTTACAGTCTCGCTCCAAGCATGCACTAAAAAGTCTTCGACATTAGGCGATTTCAAATTATTACCTTCACCACAGGAATTTGAGATTTCTGGTGTAAGTGACCTTCATGCTGATGACATCATAAGTTATTATGGATTGGACCAAACACCTCTTCCAAAATCGTCCCTGTCAACCTCCTTATCCGCTGTCAAAAGTGATACAGAAGCGACTGTTGTCTACCAAATCGATCCTACTTTGGGTTTGGTTTCAGGTGGGTATCGCATGGAAATTTCACAAGATCAGGTTACCATAGATGCCCAAGATGAAGCAGGGCTTTTGTATGCCTTTGAAAGCCTTCAGCAGCTATGCCTGGATGCGGAGGAACAACAGGTAACGCTTCCTGCATGTACCATCACTGATTATCCTAAACTGGCGTACCGATCTATCCACTTGGACATCAAACATCATAGGGAGACGCTTGAATACTATTATAGTCTCATCGACAAACTGGCACATTATAAAATCAATGGCATCATCCTGGAACTGGAAGATAAGCTGCAGTACGAACAGCAACCAACCGTTGCCTCTGCTGATGCCTTTACCCTAGCAGAATGGAAAGACCTGAGTGATTATGCGCATGCAAAACACATTGAAATCAGTCCCTTGATCCAAGGTCTCGGACATGCTAGCTTTATTTTAAAACACGATGAATACAAAGCACTCAGGGACAATCCTGAAAGCGACTGGGCATTCAATCCGCTGGATGAAAAGACCTATGAGGTGCAGTTTGACCTGTATGAAGATGCCCTTAAGGCCACACCTCATGGAAAATACCTGCACATTGGGGGTGATGAGGTACACACTACCGGAAGAAACAGTGGTAAATCGAACTTGGAACTACAACTGATGTGGCTCAACAAGGTGACGGCCTTTGCAGAAGAACATGATCGCATTCCCATTTTTTGGGATGATATGCCCCTTAAGTTTGCCGGTGTGTATGGACCTACCCACGACTCCAAATACACCAAGGAAGAAACGGACTCCCTGTGGGCAACTAATGGCCCTAAATTGGAAGCCTTTTTGGAAGATTTCCCCAAGAACTGCATTTATATGCGATGGAGTTACCTTCACCCCGAGCTCTACGGTAACCAAAAGGCCATGCAATGGTATGATGAAAACGGACTAAAAGTAATGGGAGCCACAGCTGGACAAACCCGCTGGGTACTTATGCCCCAAAATGAAAGTAACATCCGGTCCATTAAGTCATTTGCGGTATCTTCCATTGAAAATAATTTAGGTAGGCTCTTGCTGACACTTTGGGATGATGACTCCCCCCATTTTGAACTCTACAACCGAGGCATCCTCGCCTTTGCGGAATATGCATGGGCTGGAGATAAGCGAAGTGTGGAAGAAGTCAAATCCCTTTATAGGCGCCGGGCGTTTGCCAATGCATTGGCCGATGATTCATTTGCTTTTATTGATTCCCTGGAAAACCCGGTTGCTTTTTGGAAGAATGCATTGCTTACAGGAAACAAGCGTAATTACCTTATGCGCTCCGAGAACCCAAAAGAAACAGCTGTCATTGCGTTACCCGACCTTGATAGTCCAGGAGCATGGACCAAAGCGAATGAAGAAAGGTTACAGCAAGCAGAACAAGCGGTAGCGACCACTGCTTCACTAAAGGAGAAAATCAAAACACTGAAATCAAAGACCCTCCGTAATGAATACACCTTGGAGGTCTATGAGCAAGTGAATAACCTGGTCCATTTTTCTAACCATGCCTTGTTGTTACTCAAAGATTTTGATATGGCCACAACGGAAAAGGAAAGGTCCAGCGCCAAAACTGCTTTAAATAATTTGCCTAATGAATTTCAGTCGGTCAGAAATGAACTTGAAAAGGTCTATAGCAAAACCAGGCTTATCCACAAACCTGACAACTACCTATTGGACCAAGATCATCATGTTCACCTGGCCAATCAGTCCATCAATTTCGACTGGCAATTTTATGCGGAGATGTTGTTTTTGGAAAAGCTATCTGAACATCTTGAGCAGTAACATAGGGGTTTCTCTAGGTGCCAATGGCACTTGGTTGGTTGGAATTGTCCATAGATTGTAGGTACTGGAAGTGGGAAGTTTGAAGTAGGAAGTGGGAAGCTCGAAGGAGGAAGTGAGGAGCCTGGAGAACGAAGTGGGAAGTTTGGAAAGATGTTAGGTGTTAGATTTTAGATGCTAGACTGTAGCGCTAGCAATTTCCTTCAACGTGCCATGGAGCCTCGCTGGGCATTACTGCATATCACTCCCCTACCTGTGAGACACAGTTCGGGGAGTGACAATTTAATTATTTTAGCTTATTGTGGGAGTTCTGGCCTGGGCATGCGGTAGATAGTGGTGGTCATGGATTCCAGAAAAGCCATCAAGTCTTCCTTTTCCTCTTGTGTCAAACCCAAGGGCTTTAGTATTTCTGAGGTAGTCGGCCAAAGCGGATCATCTTTGAATTCCGGCCGAGGTTTTGGCCTGGCCATCCCGTGGTCATACATGTTCATAATTCCCTGCATACTTCCAAAAAGTCCATTGTGCATCCAGGGGCCTGTGCGCATGACTTCTCTCAATGTCGGTGTTTTGAACTTACCTACATCCGCGGTGTCCTTTGTGATATTATACCTTCCCAGATCTTCATACTTCCTGCCAAAATAATGAAGGCCCAAATTGTGGAATCTATTGTCCGTAAGAAAAGGGCCATTATGGCAGTTCATGCACCTGGCCTTGGTTCTAAACAGGTGGAGTCCCCTTAGCGCCTCATCACTCATTGCGTCTTTCTTTCCTTTCAGGAACTTATCCAAATCACTGGTTCTCCCTTCTAATGTACGCTGAAAATAAGCCAAGGCAGAAGCAATCCGGTCCACCGTAATTTGGCCATCTCCATACGCCTCTTCAAAATAAGGATGGTAGCCAGGTATTTGATCCAGTTTGGCAGGGAGGTCATCCAAACCTTGATGCATTTCCACTGGATTGGCCACTGGTTGCTTGGCCTGGTCCTCCAGGCTATTTGCCCGGCCGTCCCAAAAGAAGCTCTTGCCTGCCCAAGTATAAAATAAGCTTGGTGTATTTCTCTGCCCCAACTGGTGGTCATGTCCTATTCCCACAGTCCTGCCATTGCTCCAGGAAAGCTGGGGGTCATGACATGAAGAGCAGGAAATTTGTTCCGAAGAACTTAGTCTCGGATCAAAAAACAATACTTTGCCCAAATCCACCAAAGGTTGCAGAGAGTCCACATCCTTGTAGGGAGAAGGGGGAATCGGTGCGATTTCTTCCCAAGCAATGTCATCATCCACATTTGGCGAAGGCCATTCAGAAGAAGGTTTGCTGTAGATTTCCCGCAGTTCATCCGCTGTGTACTGACTGCGTTGGTAAGTAATAAAGCCACACCACAAAAGGGTGGCTAAGATTAAAATGATATTGACTGACTTATTTTGACGTGTTTTCATAGGTTTGTTCAGGATCAAATTTCCGCATGCTCGTTATTGCCTGATTCCATCAAGCAATGGCTAATGCAAAATGGTAATCCCTAAATTTATATGATCTCTTCGGCCATCAGGAGTATAAAGAGAGGCTTCCATGCTTCTTACCTGAGCGGCTATGCTTGTTTTATAGCCTATACTCCCTTGGAGACCGACCTTTTTCAGGTATTTCTCCAACTTCATCTTCACCATGGGCATTAAATAATCGGCGCTACCATAAATCCATTCAGGGTAGACGATGGATTGGGAAACTATATTTTCATATTGAGCATTGACATCTATATTAGCATTTAAGTTATGCCTGTAACCAAGTCCAACATTAAGTTTATACACCCAGTCTGCCTTATCCCAACCCTTCTCTGCCATGAGACACATCTCAATATTGGTATAATCATAAGCATGTGAAGCATTGTGGTCTTGTTTGGACACTTGCTCAACACCCAACTTTCCGGTAAAGCTTAGTCTGGATGGATTGGTTGACAACTGGTAAATCAGGTCCTGTCGGAATGCGTTATAGAAATAATTGGCCCCAAGAAAGATATTATTAAAGTCCTTGCCTTTTTCCACCTTGGTCAATAATACCATTTGATGCATCCAGTTGCTTTGGGATCTTTCCGCATAAAATCGGTTATGGTAAGCTTCCAGTTTATAATCACCTATATTTTCGATGATTATTTCTCCACCACTGGTGTAACGAAATTCATAACTTGAAATGGAGGAGGAGTAAGTAAACTCATCATTTATCCTCCAATGATTTTTTTGAATGCCATAATTCGCGCCAAATCTTTTACTATGGAAATCTTGGTAATACCTTGATCTTCTTACCAAGTCAAAGCTACCAAGTCCGTACAAGTTGTAAACGATATATTCCTCAGCCCCAAAGCTCTCGTTATTGTCATCATAGTATCTATATCCTCCCTTTTCATCACTATTCTGTAAGCCTGCAGTAAGCCCAATATATTGACCTTGGCCGATCCGGTATGCCAACTGCACATCCCAGGAAAGGTCATAATAGTTGATTAGGATCCTGGTGTCATTGTATCGGGCATGTTGCTGCAATTGATAATCGATACCTATACCCAATAACAGTTTTTCATTCGCTATTGGCCTGACGGCCTTTAGGTATAGGTCAAAATAATCCTTGTCCCAATTGCCCTTTTTGATATTTCCTAGATAATAGGGGTTTGAACTGAGCTCTCTAGAGAGATTCCAGCCGACGCTGTCACTAAAAACCTTGCGATAGCTAAACCCTCCTTCCAGCCAAAAGCCATTTACTTTCCGAATTCCTTCTGAGAAAACATGAATCCCACTTTCTTGTTCCGCTTGCTGGGCCGTGATAAAATCGCCGTTTTGCTGGGTCACGGCAAGCTGACTGCGTCCAAATTCTTCCTGCACCCAATAGGGATGAAGCGGAAGAGCCGATATTTCCAGCCATTTCAGCTGAAAAGCGGGAGATAGAAAATGCGAATCCACTGAATCTACTGCTACACTGTCCATCTTCTCGGCCATTAGAGGCTGAGAAATTAGGGGCAATGCCAATAGCAACAGACAATATCGGAGGGTGTTTTTCATTGTATGTTAAAATATACCGGGAAAAGGCCTGAACAGCACTTTCCCCGATATTGATTCATTCTTTAATTGGCAAAGCCTTTTGGAGCAGCCATTTCCAGGTAAGTAAAGTCTTCCGAGGAATTATTTGTATCCTTCAAGACCACCCTATCCCCTACTTGGGAAGCTGTTTTTCTGATGACTGATTGTGAACTGAATGAACCGCCCGGTACATAGGTATAGGAAGCATCCACATCATTGGTCAACTTCTTAGGAATCAAATTGGTCGGAGCTCGTTGAATTTCCACCCCATCAATGATATACTCTTTAGGTACTTGAATTTTCACATCCGTTTCCGAAGTGATTTCACGATCGGTAGGATCAGCATAGGTAGGCAAGTCGTTTATGTCCCCATCCATCCTGAAAATCAAATAACTGTCCCTGCCAGGGTTATCCAACAGAAAATCCCTTCCAAAAATATAATGGGCAATCATATTCGGCACACCTGGATTATCAATGTCACTTGGCATAGGATTGGAGATTACATCTGCCACATAAACCTCAAACTCAGCACCGCTCAGGTCCACCGTCAATGCAGGGTTCTGTACTGAAATGGTTTCCCCTTCTGTATCCGTAAACGGTGCTTTGTGGTTTTGCGCCGATTGGGCAATCACAATGCTTTCACCTGGTTCTAAAGGATAATCATCCCCATCACCGGGTACTTGATATAGCCATCTGGTGTAGAAATAGTCATTATTTGGATCGCCATCCGCACTCATCCCTACAGATTGACTCCAGTCATATTGACCGTTAGGCTGGTCATAATCTGATTCTCTTGTATTGTTTTTACCATACGCCCCCATCACATAGAGTCCATCCACAAAGATGGTTTCATTGGAATTATTATAGATTTCAATAAACTGGTCTCTGTAAGAAGCTCCTTCCCTGGTGTTTGAACCTGCAAAATAAACCTGCTTGATCAGAAGGTCACCTACTTTACCCACCTCCAAAGTCAGCATGGCCGGCATACTGGTTTGGGCATTCACCACCAAGGCGGGAGATGAAGCATTGAATACTACCTCTTCCTCTTCTATGCTATAACCAAATGTTTCTGAAAACTCTTCTTGATTAAAAGTACGTGTAGCGACCACATCATAAGTACCAGAAGGCAATGCTTCAAATTCCACGAAACCATCGACATCTGAAATGGCAGAAAAGGTTTGGGTGGACGTGACGTTGGTAAGTTTCACTTCCGCGTTGGCCATAGGGTCGCCTCCAAAGCTTTCATCCACCATCACCTGAATGGACAGGTCAATAGGCTGAACAATAGGTTCATCATCCTGATTACAGGCACTGAACAGGGTAATTACAGTCAATAATAGTAGTAGTGACTTTTTCATTTTGATATATTATTTAAAATTTAAAGTTTAATTCCATCCCGAAATAGGGAGCTTGGTTAAGTGGGCCATAGCTTGATTCCTCTCCCGAGGACAGGCGGTAGTTTCCTTCAGGTCTGATATTCAAGAAATTGTTGGCGAAGAAGGTAAACCGTATATTTTTGCTGATGTTTTTGGATAGGTTCAAGTGCGCATTGAAATAGGCTACAGGTGGGTTTTCACTGTAGAGCGCATCATCCCCTTCCCTTGCCAATAAATCATAGGTCGAGTCATTCCTTTCACTTTCCGGGATGAAGACATAATCCAGATTTTGGTCAAAATATGCTTTGGCCCTATCCGACTCCCTTTTGGATCTGGTATAATTGTAGATGAAGGACTCTACCCTAAGGCTTATCAACAAGCCCAATGAAGAAAGGTGGTAGTTGGTCGATAAGCTTCCTTGCAGCCGTCCAGACTGCCTCCAAGTTGGTGGGTATAGGACATATACATAATCTGATTCCACAAAAAATCCATCGTTGTTATTGTTCTTATAGGTATCTGACAAACTGTAGCTGATGGTATTGTAATAACTCAGCCAAAAATTAAAGCTGGCATTTAAGGCATCGACTTTGGGAATGGCCCCCATCAATTCAAAACCGCGACTGTCCGTATAATTTGTGTTGGTAATTCTGTTTGATTTAAAAGCATATTTTTTTGTTTCACCTGTTTCTGCATATTCAGGGGTACTTCCCTCTGGGTAACCCGTAATTTCATAATCTGATACCTCCACAACCAATGGGACTTTATCGATGCTAATTCCTCCTGCATTTTGGTTCCCAAAATAAGTGAATGCCAAGCTGAGGCCTTTGGATTTGTAGTTGACCCCAATTTCATGTCTTTTGGAAAGCATGGGCTCAAGCCCTTGAGCATTGGATGTTTCCACATGGGTATAAGCCAAGTAAAGACTTTCATTGACCTTTCCGTTAAAACTATTGAGCAGGATTACATCTTCATAGCTAGGCCCCGGATAGAGGTGGACCAAACCCGGTGCTTTGGTCTGAATGCCATATGCTCCTGTCAGGGACCATCTTTCAGCCAGTTTATAGCGTGCATTGATTCTGGGCGATACTGTAAAATAACCAACCTGCAGGTCTCCCCTAACGCCCAAACTTAGGTTTAAATCCTTATCCAGTAGTTTTCCCTTGATACCATTCTGAACATAAAAACCTTGCTGCACCAGTTCAGGTTGAACATCCCTAAATGAGTACGGCCGGTCTGAGGTAGGAGAAGAACCTCCCGAAATGGGCCTAAATGGATCAAATACTCTTCCATCTCCCCTGTTGGCACTGTAACTCAAATTATAGCCATATGAAAGTGCATGCTTCCATTTTCCTGTATTGAATTCCTTGGAAAAATTGAGTCGGGCACCTGCCGATATGGGTTTACCATGTACCCGCATGGAAGCGGTGTAGGTACCTGGTGTGAAAGTACCTTCATGTACACCTTCTTCCGTAACATCCGTTACCCCAGTTACTCCCCTATTGATCAATTGTATGGTTTCAGAGGTACTTTCTCCATAGGAATAGTTGATGGAGGCCTCCAAGCCATCGAATATTGGGGTAGAATAATTGAGGCTTATTTTATCGGATACCGAAAATGCCCTACGCTGATAGCGGTTGCGCAAAGCATATCCAATATCAGGGTCCGACTTGAAATCATCCAAGTTGGTATTGAAGTTCATACTCAGGTTATTTCTGATCTTCTTGCCTGCTCCGATATAAGTGGTCCACAGCGCATTTCCGTTCACTTGATTGTAGGACTTCATCCGGTCTATAGGATTGGCATTACTGTAGACGTAGTCCAGGCCCACTGAGAGAGAATTTCTTTCATTTAGCTGGAAGCCTTTATTGGCGAAGACATTGGTATTTCCCCCGGCATAACGTACCGCAAAGTTTAAGGGCGATTTGCCCGCAATGGTTTCCACGATAATGGCCCCTTCCGTAATATCCCCATATTCTGCTGAGGCTACGCCCTGGACCAGCTCTACCTTCTCTACATTGCCCACAGGAATCTGTCTCAGGTCAAAGCCACCACCAGGATTGTCACTGGGTGCATAGGAAGTCCCATTTAACTGTGAACCGGCATAGGAATCGAAGGCTCCTCTTTGGACGGGGTTGACACCTTGCATGTCTGCATTTTTGGTCAACTGACTGCCATTGATAAAAATCCCAATACCGAAAGCATTGTTCAGGGCATCTTGGGAGGAGATATTACTGGACCTGAAGGTGATGGTCTGGGCGCCGTGGAGCATTGGATTTTTGACGGTTTGGCCTGGTGCCATCTGCAATAAGTCCGAAAGGTTGTTGGCCCGGGCTTGCTCAACGGCCGTCCTATCGATTTTATAAGCCGAATTGGACACGTTTTCTTCATCCCTTTGGGCGGTCACTTCCACCTCGTCCATATAGAGGTCATGATCCTGAAGCAAAACCTCTTCTACCTTAATAACATGAGTATTTGGTCCAATTTCGATTTCTCTTTTAAGCGCCTGTTTGCCTACCAAACTGAAATACAAAACCAGTTTTCCACTAGTAGGCTTACGAAACCGCAATTCATAGTTTCCTTTTTCATCAGAAAGCGCATAGGCAAAGTTGGCCGCTCTGACCGTAACGTAAGCCAAAGGCTCCCGGTCAACGTCAATGATGTGCCCCTTGATGGTCAGCATCGATTGCTCTTGTGCCACCAGTATGGTCAATGGCATTAAAATGAATATGATCAACAATAATCTTCGCTTCATAATCTGGGTGATGAAGCGGCAAAGGTATAAATTATTTAGATTAAGTATAAATAAAAACTAAGAGTAAAATTCTATTGAATAGCGACATGTCATAGCTAAAAGCTATTAGCTATATAAAGGCACTCTTAAGAGGGAAGTGAGAAGAAGGAAGTTGGAAGTACGAGGTGGGAAGTAGGAAGTGGGAAGACTGACCATCCCTAAATAACGTTGACCGTTTGGTTTAACATTTATTCAATATATCCATCGGGCAAACATGAGCCAGAGGTTCTTCTCTTGGGCAAACTTCAAAGGGGCTCGATGCTCCTTTGAAGTTTTTCTTTCCTTCGGTGTAAACAATTACCGTCGGTCTTTCTTGGGCCTTTAAATCTACTAATTTTTCATAAAACCCCTTCGGTGTAAACTTCATCCCGAATCCTCTGTGCAGTCTTTTGTTGTTGTAGTTGCTGACTGCCCTTCTTACTTTCTTCTTAAGGTCTTTAAAATCACTGATGGACCATCGTTTCAGATATTCGTTTTTGATGGTTCCGTTGATCCGTTCGGCATAGGGATTTTCCCAGGCAACCAACCCCATACTGATATGGACTTGATTGTCTTTTAAAAGCTTAGTATAGCTGTTGCTGCTGTATTGGGATCCCCTGTCTGAATGGTGGATCAATCCCCAAGGGGGGTAATTCATCTCCGCGAGCGCCATTTTTAGGGCTTTCAGATTTGCTTCAGTCCGAAGGGAATCACTGACAGCAAAACCTACAATCAGTCTGGTATATACATCAATGATGAACACCAGATAGTAATGTTCCCCTTTAAGATGATAGTAGGGATGTCACTCTGAACCACCTGAAAAGGCCTGGTGACTGCCATTCCCTCAATTAGGTTGGAATAATGAACAGATCCACTGTAAGTGGTCCTATGATAATTCTTTACCTGCTTAACCCCGTAACCCAGGCAGAGAAAAATCTCGCAGAATTTATCTCTGCCCATCGATTTGGGCTTGAGGGTATAATACATCTTTTCCACCCCACACCCTGGATGTTCCTCCTTAAGATGATCCCCCAAAACAACCAGTTCTTCCAGATTCCGGTCAAAAGCATCCTGCCTCTTTTTAGCTTGCTGTACGGCCTGCTTACTTACTCCGATCGTCCGGTAAAGTTCGTTGAGGGAATAGCTCATCTTTTTTTGGCGGGATTGGAACCACCAGAGAGTGGGGTGTCGGAGTTTTTTTTGATGTCGATCGAATAGTTCTGCTTGGCCAGTTCGATCATCTTTTCCAGATAGTCTATCATAATCTGTTTTTGGCCCACTGTCCGTTCCAGTTCCTTAACTTTTTCTTCTAGTTCTTTTAGCCGAAGGGTTTGACTGTCTTTGAATTCCACAATACAGATGTTTTTCTTATTGTATGAGGAGAATTTGTAAATCCATTTGTAAAGTGATCGGTTGGATATCCCATAATACTTCTCCATTTGCGGGACTGACATCACTCCCTTTTCGTAATCTTCAACCAATTTACGCTTAAATTCTTCAGAGTACAATCTTCGAGTATTGATTCGTTTTCCTGTTTTTTGCATCTTACTTCAGATTTAAAAAACGGTCAACCTATTTCAGGGAATGACAATATTGAACCTGCCTAGCGGCCAAGCTCTTGAGATTTAATCAGTCTAAGTCACTGTTTCGTTAAAGAGCATGAGCCTTTCCTTATTCCCCTAAAGTACAGAGGCAGGCTTTAGGCACAAAAAGTAGCTTCTACATGCAAGCCCATAGTTCTGGCGACCTGCGCGCATTTTGCATGAAGTAATTCACTTCACTCTCCGGGATGAGCTTTTGCCTATATATTGTAAACCAAAAAAAAGAATAATAAGAGGTGGATACTTAAGGCTGTCCAATAAAACAGGCTATCAAAAGAAAAAAGAAAATCCATTAACATAGTTTTTAAAGAAACTGGAGACTTTGCTGAGGATACCATTTTCCTGGCAGAATAATTTCGCAGCTTTGCCTCCCTATTGAGCAAGTATTTTTCTATTGCCCAACACAATCCCAAAGCCACCATTGCATTTAACAAAAGGTATGGATCCAAGTCTATCGCCGCCAAACAAATAAACACACCCATCCAAAGTATTGCACCCAATCTGGTCCAAATCGATAGTAAAACTATTTGTTCTATTTTACTTTTTCTAGAATTGGTATCTGTAAAATTCATGATTTTCATGTTTATGGTGATGCTCGTGAATATGTGATACATCGAATTAGATTGACTACTTATTTGTTTAATAGAATACGCAAAAAAATAAACAAAAACATTAAAAACCCACAATTTGTTTAACTATATTTTATAAACAGTAAACAATATTGTTTTTATAACAGAATCAGGTAATTCGACATAAGTAAATTTGCACTTTATACCATTGGCTCTTTATCTTTCTTACACAGAAACTTATTTTGTTTAATTTTTCTAATACTCCACCCTAATTCTGACACTCCATATTCGGCTAGAAAGTCGCACCCGAATCACAGGATGGATTAAAACCATAGGAAATCCACTAACTCCAGATTTAAGTGGCAAAATCACATTTTCCAAAGCAGCTATGATTGAATTCTTATTTTAAGATTTTCTATTTCTTATTGGTCAACGGCTTTTATCAATTCGCATGCCGATTAACTAACTATACGCCCTTTAGCATCTAAAAATAAATCACTTTCCTACAAGGAATGTTGATATCTGACCTGATGCGTAAGAATCAGTGCTTTCAATCAAGGTAAGTTAACCTATCAAATTTACCTGTTTCAGGGTATTGTGACTACATTAAGACCAGTGTAATTTTGAGTATGAATTATTTATTTTCGCATATATACCGTGAAATATCATACATATTAAAACAACCAACCATTAACAAAATGACTGCAATACCTTTAAATGACATCCATTTCAAAATTACTAAAAGTGATTTTGGATCAGCGCGCCAAAAGCCCCATTTTTTTAAAAAAGCCATCGCGTTTTTAGTCCTTTGCCTCTCAAGTAACGCCTATATTTTCGCTCAATCTTATGTCGGAGAAGAAAAGACACTTTTGATCAAAAGCCAAATGCCTTATGTAGCGCTTTCCGTAGATGGTCACCAAGGTTATTTTTTAATAGATTATGCCGCTACCCTATCGACTATTGATACTAGCGCCTTTACTAAGGGAAGCCCAGCTCCCATCGGACCTTCAACAAATTTCAACAATTTTGATTTTTATGGTTCTTGGGGAAAAGTAACTTTAATCCATGCAGACTACAGCCACCTTCAAGGCTTAGGGGGCATCAAGCAAGCGGGTATAATTGGTACGGACTTTCTTTCATTAAATGCCTACCTATTGGATTATGAAAACGGAAAAATATACCGATCAAAAGAAGGGGAGTGCACTGAATCATGGTTAGCCACGCATGGTTTCAAGCCTGCTTCCTCCGCGGGGTATTTTGCAGACCAAATATCAAAGCTTCAGGACAATTGCACCTCTAATGTCCCCACTATTCCGGTAAGAATTGGAAAAACCATGGCCATGGCCCAGATCGACCCAGGGTTTGATGATGGGATTTACCCGCATAGTGTTAACATCAATAAAGCTTTTTTTGATGTACTCGAAGCCTCAGGCGTTTTCATGCAAGAGCTCCCTGAAGCAAACTTTACATTGTCAACCTGTGTAGAAGGCATCACAGAAAAGGTAAAGGCGTTCCAAATCGCTGATGACACCAAATTTGAAATTATCGGTATGGACGGAAGTCCGGTAATGATCACTTCGGATTTCTATATTTTCTTGAAAAACCCACCCAACGCTATCCAATCTTGCGGGGGAATAGGAACCTGGAAAATCCCAGCCGCTCAGCTTGGGGCATCATTTTTAGCTTCAGCCAAACAGGTTTTCTTTGACCCATTTCATTCCAAAGTATGGTTTCGAAACCATGACCAGATAATCTACGAGAATAAGGCTTACTAAATCTCTACATTTAATTTTCTCACATGAAAAACTATATCATTACACTACTGCTTTTGTTGTTAAGTCTACCTTCCTTTTCGCAACAGGAAAAAGAAATTTCTTTTTACAAGCTGCGTCCTTTCATACAGACTCAAGACACCGTCTATATGAAAACCGGAAAGAAAAAAGTGCACCTTAAAAAAGGATGGATAGTTACGGAGGAAAAAGCAGGGGTAACTGTTCAAAGGGTTTTAGAAAAAGACTCTGTATTTTCGGTACCTCAAGACATTCCAGTAAAGGTTACTTCAAAATGGAAAATTGGAGAGGTAAAACATACTGATGACGCTCCTGGGAAATTATACTTGAACCCCTACCACTTTACATCCTCCAAGGATACAAATCTAAATCATCAAAGCTATTTGCAAATCCCTGAAAATGGTTATGTGAGGCTACTAAGACATGCTGTCAAATGGAGTGCCATCACCATTCCCTTTGCGGTCAGGCCTGCCCTGAATGACACCATAGGAAGTAAAGTCAAAACTGACCTCAAACTGGGTGCGTCTATATCTTATAACCTCAATTGGGAAACCTTCAAGAATAGACGTTTCAAAGCAAAAAATAATGCAATGGGTTTCGCTGGAGGCTTAGGCTTTGGACTTTCCAAAGTCAATCTCAATGCTTCCTCTACCAGTTTATTGGAAAAGCCTTATGAACATGAAGAGGATGGTCTGGCTTTCTTTCTTGCTCCAGGAATAGGAATAAATATCAGAGGGTTTCAGCTCAGCTTCTCTTATGCCTGGGACATCCCCCTCACCCAAAATGTCAAAGATTGGAACTATGCCAATAGGGGCTATTACGGAGTAGGACTAGGTATTAATCTGGATAGTTTTGGTAAATGACAGTGAAAACGGATGTCTTCATGAAGGCAGAGATCAATGAAGCTAGGTTAAAAGATCATCTAATTGATGATAAATACATAAAAAAATGTATTGAACAACGGTATTATGTGTATTAATTTTATTTTATAAACCTCAGACATTTAATCTTTTCAGATTTTTTTTAAACCATTTTGAATACAATCAAGCTTTCATACCATTTAAAAATTAAAAGTCATTTCGTAATCAAATATCCAGATTTCGCTATTCAGTAAATTATTTAATATCACTTGTATTTACTTTTAAACATATCACATTATGAAAAATCTATTTACCTATTTGGCAATTAGCTTTCTCTTTTTCAGCTGTAGTCTGATAGAAGAGTTTACCAATGATGATGAGGAGTTCGACGCGGATGCAGCCATCGTCTATTATGCACCGCAAGCTTTTGGATCAGCAGAATTGGCCCCTCTAGTAACTTTGAAAAACGATCAATTCCAAGCTACTGCTTTTGGTTACAATGGTTTCGGTTACCCAACCTCACCTGAAAAACTCTACCTATCAGATATGGAAACAGGAACTGAGTGGGTAGTTCTGCTCAACTCTTCCAAAGAAGCTGAATTTATGTACGGTATCAATTCTGCCACCCATGAAAGACTCCCTTACCTTTACCATTCAGAAAGTATTAATGAAAATATTTATTACCTAAGATTTTATCATTATGACTGGGAAAATCGGCTAGGCACCTTGCTTTATGAAGCAAGAATCGAAAACGAAAATATTGAAGTAATTTTTGACAATGAAATTTCTCCATCTGGCAGAATCAACCCAAATATATCCAAAACAAAAACCCTTGCCTTTCCGGCTCCAGTTCCTGGGTTATATCGTGGAAAACCCAAGAACAATAGTACCATGCATCAAAGGGTTTCTGTCACTTCAACTGATGATATTGATGACTTTTTTGACAGCCAGGTAAAAGATCTAATGGATGTACTTAAAGAAACCAAAACCAAACTAATCAATGCCCCTTGCAAAGTCAGCAAGGTATTGAATAAATCCGATAAAAACTTTGTTTGTAAACTTTCAAATAATTTAAATAAAATCACTGATGAAAAAGTTTTTGGAGACATCTATGAACTTACAGACCAAGAACAATATATTGGAGAAAGTGAATTTGAAGGAGAAAATGACATTTCTATTTCCTTATTTGACGATGTCGACTTTATAGATGACATTAAAGACCACATCAATGACATTCGAAATAAAATTTCTGAGAATGAATGGACAGGCTTGGATGATTGGTTAGATGATCTGAAGGAGATTGAAATAGTGGAAGAAGAAGACTTGGATGACTTATCCGATAGCAATGGCGTAATCCAAATAGGCTTAAGCTGGAATACAGAATCGGATATTGACCTACATGTCACCGACCCAAACGGTGAGATAATCTATTTTGAAAACCCAAGTTCAGCATCGGGAGGTTACCTAGACCGTGATGATGTAGATGGCTTTGGCCCCGAAAACATATATTGGACCAAAGACATCCTCGACGGAAACTATTCTATAAGTTTGGTTTATTATGATCCCACCGAAGACGCTCCTATCACAGACTGTGTCGTAAAGGTAATCAACGGCTTAGGTGTTGAAAAAAGCTTTAGGCTCAGTCTGGGCTATTTTGACCATCAAAAAGTGCATGTAGCCAATTTCCACAGACAGGGACATACCCTTACATTTGAATAAATCAATGGCCCCGGTATTAAACGCTAAAGTCTTGCCGGGGCCATTTAAAATATCAAGTCCATGAATAATATAAATTCGATATTTTAAGGTTAACTTATCTCTAATTCATAATCATTTTCTAAATTTTTAAGATTCAAGCTGCGCTGATCAATAATCTTACCTTCACTTGGTAAGCATTAAAAATAGAAACAGAAAGATGTGAATCACAAATGCTGTCCAATAGAACAAGCTATTTCTTGAAAACAGAAATTCCTTAAAGGCACCTTTTAAGGTTCTGGAAGTTCCCATATTAAATTCTGTACTCTGGCCCTCTGCCCGACGTAGGTCATCCTCATGGTACAACAACAGATTTTCTATCATCCATAATACCACCAGTACACAGGAAGCCTGCAACACATAATACGGATTAACGGTTATAGCCGCCATACAAAAAAAGATACCGACTAATACAATGGTAATGAATCGAGTTATAAGAGCATACTTAATTGTTCTTTCAAGTCTTTTGCGGGTTGATCTAGTTCTTCTGATACAAATTCATTTAGGGTCTGTAAATTTATTTTACTAAACATACAATTAAAGCGCTAGGCGTTAAAACAGGAAATGTTAAACAATACTCCGGTAATTTTACATTTTGTTTAACATTAATAGTTTTTATTTAATTGAATTTAATTTAGATCATAAAGCAAAGACATTTTATATACAATTTTAAACGTTTTGCGAAAAACATTTTTCACACCTTTAAACAAAAAATTATTTTGTTTAATATCCTCCTATAAATAGTATTTATACATCATACCTATTAAAATTATTTTCATTGGATACAATTATCCCATTTATAATACCAAACCTAAATTAAGCCGTATAGATTTAATCACAGTATAGTTGCCTCCCCCAAATTTATCGTGTTAAGCATAGCACCACCTGCTGGGAGGAAGAATAAGATTTTTAATGCCCTCTATACAATTTTCTTTAGAAGATCAATCGACCAAAATGGTAAAACATATAAAAATTCTATGTTCTTGAACGAATTTTTGTTAAAATTTCATCAATAGGTTAAATTATGGATATATAAACTACTATATCAATGTTTTTTCTATCATCATGAATCCTCGTAGACTATTTATTGAACACCTCTCCAAAGGAGCCCTAGGACTTTCCGTGATACCACTCACCCTTACAAGTGAAGCCAAGCACTTTCCTTACAAAGAGCACTTCTCGATTCAAGATGATGAACAATATTGGAAAATCTTACGTAGATCATTTCCTTTGAAGCACCATCGCATCTACTTTAACAATGGTACGTTTGGCCCCTCCCCAAAAGAGGTTGTACAACGCATCTCCAACACTTTACTCCAATCCAATGAAACGGGCAACTACGGGCACACCAATCATAGTAGGGAAATACTAGCGGATTTAGTAAAGGTCTCTCCCAAAGAAATCAGCCTAACCCACAATACCACTGAAGGCATTAATGTGGTTTGTTGGGGGCTACCCCTTAAAGCTGGTGATGAAGTGATCATCACTTATCAAGAGCATGTGGGCAATGCCCTTCCCTGGATCAACCGTGCCAAACTAGACGGTATTGTCCTTAAACCATTTGAACCCGGGAAAAGTGCTACAGAAAATATTGATAAAATCAAACAGCTTATTGGCCCAAAAACAAGGGTAATTGCCATTCCACATATCACCACGACTACTGGATTAGTCTTTCCCATAAAAGAAATCTCACAATTGGCTAAAAAGCATGATATCTACACCGCTATTGATGGGGCACATGGAGTGGGAACTTTTGACCTTGACCTGAAAGTGTTGGGCTGTGACTTTTATGCTACTTCTTGCCACAAATGGTTGCTTGGCCCCAATGGCACCGGATTTCTCTATATTAATGGGAACAGACTGGAAGAAGTTCAAGCATATCAGGTTGGTGCTTATTCTGATACCGGTTGGGACATGTATGCAAAACCACCCCAACTAAAGGGATATGTTCCAACCGCCCATCGCTTTGACTATGGCAGTCAGAGCGCACCACTTTATGAAGGGGCCGCCGCTGCTGCTGAATTCCACAAGAAAATCGGCCAACAGAAAATAGAAAAAAGAATTGGCTTCCTTTCCAATTACCTGTTCGAAGGTTTGCAGGAATCGGGAAGTAAAATACAACTCTTAACCCCTGAAGAAAAAATCTCAAGAATCAATATGGTTACCTTTAAACCTAAAAATCTTGACTACAAAATTTTCAACCAAAAAGCCATAGAAGCTGGCTTCCGTTTAAGAGTAGTCCCAGAAAGTGGCTTAGATGCCATTCGAGGTTCCACTCATATCTACAATTCTCCTGAGGAAATCGACAAGTTTTTAAAATTCGTTCGATCAGTTACCTAAACAATATCACCCATAGCCTATTTTAATTTACCCTAACACAATTGAGTGACTTAGGTTGGTGATTTATCTGAGAGCTTAGCAGTGAGGTATTTTGTAATTCAGGAAAGTGCAAAGAGCGACATAGAGTGAGTATTCAATTTAACAATTATATGAGATGGGCAAGTATTGTCCACAGTTGAATAGGATATACACGGAAGGAAGGTGCTGGAAGTAGGAAGTGGGTAAGAATGAAAGATAGAAGGACGAAGACTCACTGTGGCGCAAAGGGTAAGAAATTTAAATCTGCTTTGAGGCATTTCAAATACCTTTTAATTGTGAGCCTAAGTTGCAAATACAGCCTAGCAAAGGACAAAAAAGGTGTAGATGCAATCTACACCAAGACTAAGCGAAGCTTTCTTACAGCACAGCTGCTTCGACAAAATTTTCTTCTTTCTGTTTTTGACTTTGCTGAAAGAGCAGGTAAATGCAGGCGATATCAAATGCAGCGCCTGTCAATACACCAATCAAGACCAAAATCACAGTGATAAATATAAGGGCATTGACCAGTCCCAAAGCTCCTACCACTAAGTAGGGTTGTCCCAGTTGTTTTTTGGACATGATCAGGCCCAATGAAAATGGAATCAGAGAAATACCAAATGCCACCACCTCAAACACACCTATCCAAATGTCTTCTGAGGCCACCACTTTCCCATAATAAATATCCACTCCAATCATTACCGCATTCACCAAGATCAAAAACACTGCTCCCAACTGCAATACTTGGTTCCCGGCACGTTTCCCTAACAGCCAAAAACCATAGGCAAACCCTGCATAAGTAATTAGCACCGCCACCTTCAGCGTGACAAAATATTCAGGCTGTTGTACTTCCTCCCCTGACATCATGGCCATATTCCAAAATATCTCAAAGGAGGACAATATAAAATAAGCTATGCCTGCCAGGCCAGTCCACCATAGCTGCCTTTTATCTTGGTAAGAGAACAAGGGCGGGATACTGCTATCCTTCTTTTCCTCTGTTTCGATCGACATCGGGATTTCCAGTACTTCCATGATCGTCCTCACTGTATATGCTCGTGGTGTCACTTCTCCTGCCTCTATACGCTGAATGGTACGGACGTTGATGTTACACCGCTCTACAAGTTCTTCCTGGGTCATTCCCTTTGACAAGCGCCTTTGCTGTATGACCTTGCCTAGTTCAGGTTGCTTCATTGTTATTAGTTGTTGGTTGACCATTGCAAATTGAGATTTTTAATTATACCATTGGCCGAAAAATGAGCGGATTTCACCCGACATTGACCCGACATATGCCATTTAAGCTGTTTTCAAAGGGTTTTAAACTATCTCAGCAGATACATTTTTCCATAGCCTTTTTTGAAGGCTTTGTCACCAGCAGTGGCACGGTGCTCCACAAACTGCCCATCCTTACGGATCAAAACGCGGTAGATATAAACTCCATTAGCCAGTTGGTCGCCAAATTCATCTTTGCCATCCCAGGCATATTCCGAAATGTTGTGACCAATCTTGATCGGTCCCAGCTCATCCTGCAAAATTTCACGTACCACTTTTCCAGTGACGGTCATGATCTGCACTTTGACTTGATCTGGTGGCTCCATGCCTGTTACGGTAAACACAAACCTTACACTTGTACTGAACGGGTTGGGATAAGGATAAAAATGGGTAATCGTAGACTCATTGATCACCTCAAAGCTTACCTCATAAGGCTTTTCACCCGCCTGATTCCCTGACGCATCACTGGCATTGATGCGCAAGGTATAAATGCCATCTTCCAATGGGCCGGGCAAATATTCAAGTTTAAAGTCGGAGTTCTCTGCGGCTTCAAACCACTTTAATGCAGGATTGCTGAATGAAACCCTTTGGAAAGTACAGCCTTCACAGTCTCTCTTGAGATAAACCTCCACGCCAGTAGTGTCTTTTTTCAACAAAGCTTCATTTTCATCCTTCAACAAAGCAGTGACCAGTACATTGGGGGATACAATGTCTCCGTCCATAATGTATGTCCCATCAAAATTGACATCCAAAACTGGATTCTGGTCATCCGCTAAAACGGTAATATAATTGGCCAAGTCCAGCACATTATTTTTATAAGACTGCTCCAAAAACTCCCTTGGGTTGGCAATGACGTTTAAGGAATTTTTTCCGGCCTTTCCCAATGAGTTGAAATCAATGTCAAAAGCATGGCTTTCTCCTGCTTTGATCGGTGGAATTTTAATGCTGTAATTTTCTAGGGTGTTATTGGTTTTGTTCTGCAAGCTCCACTGCACTGTCAAAGAATCTGTAAAATTGTAATTGGAAATATTCACAAATTCAAATTGAACATTGGCATCCTCCCCTTCCTGTAGATTGAGGGCTTCCTCCTTGGACTTTAAAACCAGCACACCTTCCGGCACACCGGTATAGTTCACTTGCCACTGCTGTAGTTGTTCGGGGAACCTTGATGCTGAATTTTCGAGCCTGTACCTAAGTCGTAAGTAAGGGTAGGTAATGGCATTGATCTCATCCAATCTGATTTCCCCATCAACCACATTTTCAAACAGAATCGTTTCAGCCCCCTCTTTGGTTACCCCAATTACATCAAAAGCAAAGATTTCACTATCCGCTTCCTCAATGGTTTTTGTTTGGTTGAAGAAGGCTGCCCAAGCTGATGCTGGCCCAACCCTATCGGTGGAAACCGTCCCGGCATCATAGAAACCTTCCAATGTGGTATTAAAAGTGATGACTTGTTCAGTGGTTGGTATTTCGGAATTCTTGTCAGCCACTATTTCCTTGGCTTCTCCGGGTCGCATACCTTTTCTGCCCAGAAGTATATAAGGCTCGCCATTCCTCATATTCCGTAAGGTTGCCTCATTGGCTCCTATTTCCTTCATTTTTAGGAAAGCTTCGTCTGGCCAGTCTTCAAAAGTCACCGCTCCCACTGAGAAAATCACCACATAATCCCCTTCCTTCAATCCATCGATATAATCCAACAGCATGGTCTGCCCATCACCAGTAATCCAGCTGTTCCTTATATTCTGAATGATCTGCGGGGTTTTTCCACAGCTTTTTCCATCCAACACATCAAAATTTGTCAAAGGAACCACCAGATAAGGAGCTAAACTCCTTTGGTCAAAAGCCATCAGGCCAAAAGAGCCATTGGTACATCTTCGCTGGAAAAGGTCCTGATTATAGGAAGAACCATCCAACTGAATCTGTACCTGTCCATAGGTAAGTCCCTCCGCTTGCGATCCAAAAGTATATACATCCAAATTGAGTTGGGTGCCCTGGTATTTCCATTGCTTAGCAGGTTGGTCAATTTCCATGTTTTGGATATGGTTTTCTCCCAGCTGGGTAAACTGTCTTTGGATCCACCCTTCCGGGCCATTAGGAATATAGGTAAAACTACTCCTAGCCCACTCCTTGCTTTCACCTTCCTTTTGCTGCAAGAACCTGGTTCTCCAATAAAAGGTCACTGAATCAGTGCCGTTGACTTTATCGGCGATACTCTGTTTCCACTTGGCAATGTTACGGGTTGTCACACGGGATTCTTTTCGCCAAGCGCTACTGAAATCAGGGGAAGTATCCAATTGAAAAACAATCGTCCTGTCTTCTGTGGATTTGCCAGGAATCTGAGCGATCATCTCCACTTCCAATCTTTGCTCAATGGCATAATTGAGCGGGCTGAGGTTTTGGGTGCCGCTGGATTCGATAAACTTGTTCACCACAATTGTATTATTGGCATAGGTCAACTCTGGCACCTCCCTAGTGGTATTAATAGTAATGGTAAATACATTATCCCCGGCAGCTACTATTCCCACGTTGGGCACCGAAAAATGAATGGTGTCACGGTAAAAGACAGGAGTCAAGTCTTCAGTTTCAAACGGAATGACAGTGCCATCTGGCAAAGTTCTGCTGACTTTAAAATCAATGGTATCGAGGTTGACACGCCCCAAGTTTCTCACCACAAACGCCATATCAATGGTGTCAGTCAGTGAGTTGATATTCTCTCCATTCAAATCTGTAAAAGCAACCTCCTCTGTACTCAATGCATAATCAGCCTCTTTGGCTGGAAAGATCCTTACTGCCGGGTCTCCCAACATGACCATTTGGTTAACGTGAGACTGGTTGATCTCTGATGTTCCGTACCTATTGTAAAAATATTTTTCGGCTTCTATTTTCACCTTACCGATAGGGCGGTAGATCAAAGAGGAATCTGCAAAGGATTTAGTATAGAAAGATTCAGAATATCTTCTCAAATACACATCTACCCCGATACTGGCATGGGCCAGGAAATTAGAGGCACCCCTGTCCGGTGTCAGGATCCAATCCTCCCCAAAGGTATAGGCCGTCCCAAAAGCATTTCCAGCATCACAGCCATTCAAAAGTAAAAAGGGGTATTTGCCCTTATTGTCATAGCCTAGCTCGTCTTGGCTCACAAAGCCAATGTCAATATCCGTCGTCGATGTCGCTGCATGCCCAAAGAAAGTAATCATGCTGACCCCTTCATTGACTTTGTCCGAAATATTGATCAGCTCCACTGGTTCATTGGACCGCTTTCTAAATGTGGTTACATCCGCTCCATAATAAATGTTCTCAGCGATATTCTCAAAACCTTTGACGAAGTTATAATACCGCTCCAACTCAAAAGCAGAAAGCCCTCCACTCAAATGGGCCATATCTTTTTGCCAGGGTGCTGAAGCACCAAGGGCCTCTTTCTCTTTTATTTTATTGAGGTAATCATTTACCTGCTCAGGCGTCCGCACAGGAATCCTACCAATAGCAATATCCTTGCGCATAGGGTCATTCTCATCAAAGCCGACTGCAAAAAGGTTGTCATTATAAGGATAGCCATATGTGGGCACCAAGTCTTGTATGCTGAATAAGTCAGGTCGATCTCTGTAAAAATAGGTCACTCCTCCCGAATTAGTGGAATTGTACATTCCAAAAGCCCTGCCCATCAGTAAAAGGTACTCGGGAGCAAACTTGCTGGAATATTGCCTCAAAAACTCCTTCACAGCTAAGGGCGATTTTTCCCCATAATTGAACTGGTTGTACAGTTCATTGGCCGTGACGATCAGGGTGTCGTAGCCTCCCCCTGCCGGGCTGTGTCGGTAACCGGCATAGGCCGCCACGGGATCGGTATTCACTGAAGTGGCTTGCCTTAGACTTTTATGAGTTAAGATGATATAATTGGCAGATCGGTTCATCAGGTTTCTGAATTTGACCCGCTCCAAAACATTTGGCTCGATGATCGCACTTCTCTGCTGAACCAAAATTTCACTTTCCCTTGCCGCTGTTCCGGCTGAAATGGTCAGGTTTCCTGACTCCTTCTGGGCAATTAACCTTAAGGGATTATAAACATCAGACACCTCATATGCCAAATATTCTGCCTGCATGTTTCCAAAAGTAATATTCTGTTCACCAGCTTCTATCTTAAACTTATTGGAGGCAAACTCTCCTTCTTGTTTGAGGGCCTTATAAGTTAAAGTAGCAAAGCTGATGGACACATTATCGCTGCTCCCCTCTGTACTGACGGGTTTGGCCTGAACCACAAAACGTCCATCAGTGCCCACATCACTTGCTTGCAAGGAAGCCTGAATGGCCCTGTATTCAAACCCTAGAAAATTTTCTGTTTGTAAAAGCCTTAATTGGTCACTATTCGGCCCGACGTAAACTTCCACTCTGTGAGGTGCATCAGAACGGCCCACAAGCCCCATTTCCAAGGAGGCTTCAAAGTCTGACGCTATTGTCCCCAGCTCTCTAAAGACCACCTCTTCAAAGTTCCCTCTGGTGATGGCCCTTCCTGTCCAGCCTTGTCCCACATCATATTTCCCCAGCCTTACCCCAAGAGAGTACGTTTGGCCCAAAGCATATTGATCAGCAAAAACCTGACTGACCTTTTTAGTATATTCGTTAGTTTCAGGAATAGAAGGGTCAACATTTCTGCTTCCCATTCTCTTTCCAAAAGTACCTGGTGTCACTGTCAAAAAGAAAGCGGTGGCATCGCTGTGGTTATTGTACTTTGGGTTGGCCATGTTGTCCGGGTCAGGATACAGCTTAATGTCCGAACTGCCATCGTTGCGTTCCCCTATAAACTGGATGTAATCTGCCTGATCAAATCTTCCGTCCTGCTCCCCTGCAATATAAATGGCTACTTCCTGTCCCCTATGATATATCCGTATGGTTCTCGGATCGACACCATTTAGGTTCATTCCAGAAGCTGAAAGGGTCGTATAGCTTATATGATAAATGCCATCTGTGGATGTTGGAATCTTATAATAGGTAAGGGCATGATTGATCCATTCGCTTTGTCCCTTGCCGGGGTGTAAAAAGGCAATCACCAATAAGAAAAGTAGTATAAGTTTCTTCATGCCATCCTTAGTTTTGCCCCCAACCCTTGTGTAATCTAAAACCTTCCGCTAAAGGCTCAAGGCTGACCTTTAGGCTAAAAACATGCGAATAGGGAGTTTCTGAAACACCACCTATATCTATCAACGCGTAGTCTATATAAGCTTTTTCATTGAGAAATACCCCCAATCCAAAACTTGGCTTTAAAGCCAAAGATTTTTGGCCGTCAAAATCTTTGATGTATTGGAAGTTGCTGACCCCTCCCCTAAGATAGGCCACATTTTTATACCCAAACTCCAAACCCAACCTAGGGTCGATGCTCATGACGCTGGTACTGATCAAGGTATTTCGTTCTCCATCAAAGGTCATATCCAAATCCAGCACTGCTTCGGCGGTCAGTAATTCCTGAATATTGACCGATCGGGAAATGCTAAAAACAGCTCTTGGCAGGGTCAGTTCCACAGTATTCAAGGGCACTTCGTTATTGGTTTCTGCATAGATCTCCCTGACCATTTCTGCATTATGGGACCAAGCATTAAAGGTGGTGGTGATATCCCTTAGCATCACCCCTACCCTCCACTCATCCAACAGCAGTATTCCTCCCAGATCAAAACCGAAGCCCCAAGCCTTAGCAAATTTCCCTACGTTTCTATGAATAATCTTGGTATTGATTCCCGCTTTGAAAACATCACTGACATCCCGGGCATATGTTAAAAGCAAGGCATAATCCGCTGCATTAAAAAACTGAATATTGTCATAATTGACCGCACCATTGGCGTCATACAAAAAACGGGTATCCGGAATGTCATCCACTCCGAAGCGGATCAAGGAAATTGCTATTTGATTGTCTTGTTCTATGTTGGTGGAAAACCCTGCATAATCATACTTGGCTATACCTGCAAAGTACTCCGCATGCATCAATGAAAATTCATATTGGTGTTTGATCCCCAATAAAGCCGCCGGATTCCAATAAGCCGCTGTTACATCATTTGTACTGGAGACCTGTGCACCTCCCATGCCTAAAGCCCTAGCTCCTACCCCTATATTCATAAACTCGTTAGAGTACTTGGGAGCAATTCCTTGTGCCATACCCTTCCCAAACACCAAAAGAAATATGAGTCCCAAAAAATACCGATAAAGACCTTTTTTTCTGTTCTTTTCCACCTGTGCAAAGTAAAAAATAAATTATAATAAACGAATACCGAACAATTAAATTATACCTTACATTACTTTTTCGACACTGTTCATAACCGTACAAATCATGTTCATTCGATATACACTTTTAATCTATTTTGACTAAGGGTCACTTATTTTTAAAAAAATATTATACATTTTTTCACTAGGTTCAAGCGCACACAAAAACGACACAAACCACTACTTAACAACAACTTACAACACAAACACTATATAAGAAGTATCCTTCCCTTACAAGGAAATAGGTATAACAAGGTAGCTTTTTTAACTTTGGTATTATTTTTCGGTATAGGATTAGTGAAGTTAAACAGATCATGCACGGGCATGAGTAAAGCAATGATGAAACCTTAATCACTCTAGATTCATCTTCACTAAAATTAAATTAGATGAAAGCATCAAACACACAGGTACAAATGCGAAAAGGAATCCTGGAATTCTGCATTTTGCACATCATAGCGAGAGGGGAAGTATATGCCTCCGATATGATCGAAGAGCTCACAGAAGCTAAGCTGATTGTGGTGGAAGGCACCTTGTACCCTTTGCTAAACCGGCTAAAAACTGCCGCCTTAGTATCCTATAAATGGGTCGAATCCGAATCCGGTCCGCCAAGAAAGTACTATTCCATCACCCAAGAAGGAAGTGAATTCCTAAACAAGCTGAACGGGACATGGGACGACTTGGTCAAATCCACCACATTAATCACTTCCAAAAAATAAGATCATGAAAAAAACTATCAGCATAAATATCAGCGGTATCCTTTTTCATATCGAGGAGGATGGCTACGATAACTTGAAGAAATACCTGGAGGCTATCAACAAGCACTTCTCGCATTATGAGGACAACCAGGAGATCATCAAAGACATTGAAAATAGGATTGCGGAGATATTCCTTAGCAACCTAAAAAACAATAAGCAGGTTATTTCTGCGGAAAACGTGGATAAACTTATTGAAAAGATGGGTACCATTGCCGATTTCAAGGCAGTAGAAGAAGAGAAAGAGCCTGACGCTAAACTGCACCATGAAGAGGAAAACGAAAATGGGGACAGTGAATTCTATAAATACATTACCCCTCCAAACCAAGAAGCTGGCAAAGGCTATAAAAAGCTTACCCGCCTGGAGAGAAGCAAAATCCTTGGCGGTGTCTGTGCCGGTCTGGCCCATTACTTGGCCATCGACCCTTTGTGGACCCGACTGGTAGCGATTCTTCTTCTTTTCAGCGGGGAATTTTCACTTAGGAACTTTGATTTCTTCCCATGGGACTGGAATATTTCCTTGTCCTTAGGCTGGTGGGCCGTGCTTGCCTACATCGTGTTGTGGGTGATTCTTCCGGTATCCTATGATGAGCCTGAAGACAAGCAAATCAAAAAGCTATACCGAAACCCTGATGACAGGGTAATCGGCGGCGTATCCAGTGGCTTAGCCGCCTATTTCAATATAGAAGTGCTTTGGGCCAGACTAGCATTCGTCGGATTGATCTTTGCGGGTGGGGCAGGCTTTGTGATTTACCTGATCCTCTGGATCATCACACCACTGGCCAAGTCCATTACCGAGCGAATCAAAATGAAAGGTGGAGAAATCACCTTGAGCAATATCGAAAGTACCATTATTGAAAACCGCCAGATTCCTGAAATGCCCCAACCCAAGCAGCATCAAAAGGCTTGGTTGGCTCCCTTCAGATTTCTTGGAAATATCATTAATGAGCTGGGAAAGGCCTTAGGCCCACTCGGAAAGTTCATCATTGATGTTATTAGGGTGGCATTTGGACTGATCATATTCTTTATCGGATTGGTCATCACCTTGACACCACTTGCTTTCCTAGGGGCCTATTTCGAATTCTTTACCAATGATAGTTTCAAGTACATGATCGATAATATCCCTGTGGAAATGTTATCCGAGCTACTTCCTGTGTGGCTGGCCCTTGCAGCGAGTGTTACAGTGCTGATTCCGGGAATTGTGATCACCCTATTGGGTATCAGTGTGCTGATCAGAAGAAGCCTGATTGACTCGAGGTTTGGCTTGGTAACTTTCGGGATTTGGTTGCTCAGCATCATGGTTTGTGCGTTCCAGATTCCTAAGACCATTGCCCAATTCAAGAATGAAGGCACTTATACCAAAGAATCTGTCATTGATATACCTGAGAGTATTGTAGTGATAGAAGCCTCAAAAAGAGAAAGTGAATTCAATGAACTAGGTTTAGTACATGTGGAGCTCAAAGGTACGGAAGACAGCACGCTGATGCTGGAACAGAAATTCCAATCCCAAGGTAGAAGCCTGGATGATGCAGTCAACAATGCCAAATCCATCCAATACGAATACATGGTAGCGGATTCTGTCATCTCCTTCAATAGGTCTTTGGAGTTCTCATCCATGGCCAAATTCAGGGGGCAAAACTTAAGACAGACTTTATATATACCTTATAACAAGCCCTTCGTGATGGATAAGTCCTTACTCTCCATCATCAGAAACACCATTTACTCCAATGGCTATAAGTTGAAAGATGTTACCTCCAATAACTATTGGGTGTTCAATGAAGACGGCTTGCTATGCTTGACCTGTAGCAGCGAGCATAAAACTAGTGAGGCTGACAGCCTCTCCAGGGTCCAGTTTAAGGACCAAATGTTCATGAAAGAATAGACTTAAATATGCGTTAATTTGATTTTAGAAAAGCAAGGGTGCCTCATCCTTGCTTTTTCTTTTTTAGCCACTTTTTGATTATCTTTTTACGAACAATAAACCATTATGGACATCAGGGTTAAATTTTTGGGCGGTGCGCAATCTGTCACCGGATCCCGGTATCTTCTTGAAATCGACACCACGAAGATACTTGTGGATTGCGGCCTATTTCAGGGAATCAAAGAACTCCGAAAGCGCAATTGGGACAGTTTCCCAATCGACCCAGCCGAAATAGAAATGGTCTTGCTTACCCATGCCCATATTGATCATTCTGGTTACTTGCCTAAACTGGTCAAAGAAGGCTTTAGGGGCCAGATTATCCTGACAGAGCCTAGCCTTGATCTGGTAAAAATACTATTGACTGATGCAGGAAAGCTCCAAGAAGAAGAAGCGGATTATGCTCAAAGGAAAGGGTACTCCAGCCATGAAAAACCTGAACCACTGTACACCAAAGAAGATGCAGAAACTGTGTTTGACCTGCTTCACCCTATCCAATTTGATGAGGAAGTCAGTCTAACCGATCGTATCACACTCACCGCTTATAATGCCGGGCATATCTTAGGAGCTTCTATTTTGAAGTTGCGTGTCAGGGGGGAGCATCAAACAAAAACCATTGTTTTCTCTGGGGATCTTGGAAGGTATAATGACCCCATCTTGAACCCTCCTATTGGCTTACCCAAAGCCGATATCTTGTTTATAGAATCTACTTATGGCGACAGGCTCCATGAAACAAATGCTCCAGAAGAATTACTTGCCAAAGCCATCAATGACACTTACCAAAAAGGTGGTGTGGCTGTCATCCCTTCTTTTGCTGTCGGCCGTACCCAGCTGATCCTTTACTACCTTTTCAAGTTGCAGCAAAAAGGTAAAATTCCACAGATTCCCATTTATGTGGACAGCCCAATGGCCATCGATGTGACCAAACTGTATAAAGACTATCTGAAGTATCACCGCTTAGGGCCATCATTGCAGGAAGAACATGCCAATCCTTTTGCCCATAAAAATCTGCATTACTATCAAAGCCAAGAGTCCTCCATGTCCCTAAACAACCTCCGAGGTGATGCAATTATTATCTCCGCCAGTGGTATGGCTACGGGCGGCAGGATTTTACATCACCTTTACAACCGCCTTCCCCATGAACAGGACAGTATCATATTCGTAGGTTACCAGGCAGAAGGTACACGAGGAAGAAAGATTCTGGATGGGGAAAAATATTCCAGAATGTATGGCCTGGACATAGAAGTCAAAGCTGACATTTATTATATCAATGGACTTAGTGCCCATGCCGATCAAAACGAATTGATCAAGTGGGCAGACGGCATTGCAGACAAGCCCAAAATGACCTTTGTCGTACATGGAGAAATAGAAGCAGCAACCGTGTTTGCGCGTAAGCTTGAGGAACTTTTCGACTGGAATACCATGGTCCCCAATTACCTTGAATCAGTAGAAATTTTTCAGGGGATTTGATTGGCACAAAATGTGATGGATCGAAAGTGACTTTTATTTTAACTTAATAAGAACTACCATGAAAACCCATTCCATTTTGAAGTCATTTACCTTTTCATTTTTATTGCTAGGAATAGCACTCTTGATCTATGGCTGCAAAGCCCAGCGAGTAGACACCCAAGGCATTGTCGGCCAAGTTTACTGGGTGGAAGGTAATTTGATGCCCACCATCACTGAAGATAATTCGACTGTTCCTAAAAAGCCGGAAAGAGAAAAAGTAAAAAGAACCATCAGAGTGTATGAGCGTACCCATATCAATCAAGCCACTATGGGAGATGTGCTTTTTACAGCTATTGAAACTCCTATGATTGCAGAAATAGAAACCGAAGAAGACGGTAGTTTTATCATAGGACTTGCGCCCGGCAGTTACTCAATCTTCACCGTAGAGGAAGACGGTTACTTTGCCAATATCTATGATCTCGATAGTTATATTCAACCTATAGAAGTGCATGATGGAGAATGGACAAGCACCGAAATACTCATCAATTACAAAGCTGTTTACTAAACTCATTTTCAATTAATTAGATCGAAAGCACTCCTGGATCAGGAGTGCTTTTTTATTCTTAACACAATTTTTCTTCATTTTTTTCGATAATGCGTGCAACCCTTTTTGTGTAACTTGTATCTACCTTATTGAAAGCCAAACAATATGTTTATCAGAAAGACTTTTACAACAGAAGCTGACATCATAAAAGGTTGCCTCCAGGGAAATAGAAATGCCCAGAAGCACCTGTATGATCAGTATGCTGGAAAGTTTTTGGCCATCTGCCGCCGATACATTAAGGACCGTGATCTGGCGGAAGATGTCATGATAGAAGGCTTTATGAAGATCTTTGAAAAATTGACTCAGTATGAAAGTAAGGGAAGTTTCGAAGGGTGGATGAAAAGAATCATCGTAACCCAATCACTACTGACCTTGAGAAAAAACCAAAAACTCTCCATGGAGGTCAACTTAGAGTATCACCTGGAAGCTGGCATGCCACATTATGAGTTTGTGGACATGGAAGCCAATGAGTTGATGGAAATGATCCAAGAGTTACCGGTGGGATACAAAACAGTTTTCAACCTCTATGCCATAGAAGGTTACTCCCATGCTGAGGTCAGTGACTTATTGGGGATTTCGGAAAACACTTCCAAATCCCAATTGAGCAGGGCCAGGGCCTTGTTGAAAGAAAAGATCACCCAAATACAATCAAAAGAAAGGAGCATCAATGGATAAGCAAAAACACCCAATCGACGAACTTTTTAGCCAAAAGCTAAGAGAACATCAAGAAAAGCCAAGCGCTTTGGCTTGGGAAAAGCTGGACTCCCAGTTGGGGCCTGCTAAAAACACAACCAAGTGGGTTTGGATGAGGGTGGCGGCTGTCTTCCTTGCCGTTTTTGCATTGACCTATGTACTCTGGGATCAGTCAGAAACCATTAAGACCAACAAGGGACCTGAACTTGCCCAGCAAGATATCCAAATCAGTCCTGCTGAAGAAAAAGCCAAGGGTCAGACAGAAGAGCCCCCAACTATTTCCGAAAGTACTTCAAATACTCCAACAGAAAATGAAAGTGATCAAGAGGATAAGAATAGTATTCCACCAACAATAATAGAAAACGAAAAACAGTCGGTTCGTAATACCCAAAAAGAAGAGAATGTACCTCAGGCATCTTTGGTTGCAGAGCAAGTGACCCCGGTAGAAGTGCCTGAGCCAAGTAATCCTGAGCCAAGTAATAAAGTGAAGGAGTTGGTTCCTGAATTGGAGGTACCTGAAGTAAAAATGGAAGAGCTGATTGCTGACAACTCCCCCATTGCTCCTTCTGAAATTCAGGAAACTGTTGCTTACAAAATCAGCATCAAATCCAATGGATTGACTGAAAAACCTAAGAAAGAAAACATTGTCGAAGAGATCGGAGACAAAATCAATACCCTAGGTGGATTATTGGGCAAAGTAGACCAAGGATATGCAGACCTGCAGGATGCAAAAAACAATCTCTTTGCTTCATTGATTACCAAAAAAGACAGAAACTAAGCATTAACTTTAATTTCAATAAGATGAAAAGATATTTGTTGGCCGTCATTTTTATGGCCTTGATACAGACCGCTTTTGGTTACGACAGCACCTCTGTGGCTGCCAAAGACAGCATCATCGTTGAGTATGGACATTCCGGAAAGATCGTGATCCTTGTCGATAACAAAGAAGACTTCCAAAAGCTTAAAGCACTGGATGTCAATCAGATCATCCGGGAGTTGGACTTGGAGTTGGATGAAGAAAGCGGAGAGCTTACTGTAGTGGAAATCAAAGACAAAGATGGTAAAGGAAAAGAAATCGTTCGCGTAGAAGAAGGAGGAGCAGAAACTGCTGTATCTGTAGGCCGCCTCAAAGTGATCGTCGATGAGTCTGGACCAAACACCCAGGTGCGCATTGAAAAGCGAAAAAAAGTTGAACCTCCTTTCAGAACCTATTTCAATGTAGACCTAGGCATCAACAATTACCTGCGGGAAGGTGGTGGCTTCCCTACCTCAGATGACCCTTATGCCGTGAAAGGTTGGGGAAGCTGGAATGTGGGACTCAACTGGATGGCCAGCCAACGATTATCCAAAGGATTCTATTGGGATTTCGGCCTAGGGGTACAGTGGTACAATTTCAAATTTGAAAACCGGGACTACCAAGCTGTGAGGGGCGATGAAAGTGTAGAATTTATTCAAAGAACGGATGTGGATGGCTTCAAAAGCAAAGTATCTGCATCCTATATCACCGCCATGACGCTCTTAAAACTGGATTTTGGCAGGATGAATGACAATGGTGAAAAAGGGCTTAAAATCGCCGCAGGCCCCTATTTTGGTTACAGAGTGGGTGGAAGGAGCAAATATGTTTACCGTGAACTTGATGGTTCTGGGAGACATAAGGACAAGTTAAACACAGGCATCTACCTCAACAATGTAAGATATGGTATTCGCGGAGAAATTGGCGTTGGCAGGGTAACCTTCTTCTCTACCTACGACCTTAATGAGCTCTTCCAAGATGAAAAAGGTCCTGCATTGAATCCAATTGTTTTTGGACTGGTATTTTAATCAACAGGGATGCCATCCCTGTATTTCATAAATGACTTTGACATGAAAAAACTGATTTATACCATAGGGCTGATATTCTGCGTATCTTCTTTTTCCATTGCCCAAGAGACTGTAGGAGATAATAATATTAAAAAGACCAAAGAATTCAAGCTTTTGGGAAGTGAGTGGAAATATGAAAAGTACCATGATGCAAGCTGGAGCCTGACGACAAAAGGCACCAATACTGATATCGAAATCAGTGATCATAAAAACCGTCGGCACAGGTCTTCCCTGCACTTTGACCTAGGGATCAACTCTTGGGTCAATGACAACTCTGCCCCTACTGTTAAAGCATGGGGAAGCTGGAATGTGGCCATCAATTACCAACACCAATATAAGATTTCCGATCACTTCTCTTTGATCCCCAGCTTGGGCGTAAGTTGGTATAATTTCAAATTAGAGGACAAAGATCTTATCGCTCTAAAAACCAGTGAGGGGATCGTTTTTGAAGAATATGAAGATGGCGAAGGCACAAAGTCAAAAATTGCAGCCTCCTTCCTCAATTTAAGTTTCATCCCTACTTTCCACAGCGCTAATCAGCGCTTTGGCATTGGCTTAGGTCCTTATATGGGCTATAGAGTGGGTGGTAGGGGTAAATTCGTTTACGATGACGAAGATGGAAAATCCCATAAAATTATTGAGAATTCAAACATGTATGTCAACAACATCAGGTACGGGGGAAGACTGACTGTAACTGTAAGCAATGTTGACTTTTACGTGAACTATGACCTCAATGAGCTTTTCCAACAAGACAAAGGGCCGGAAGTAAACGCCCTTAGCTTCGGTTTGATTTTATAAAATTATCAGAACAGGATTACAATCTTTCCAACATTCATAACCAAGAACAGCATGAAAACATTGACTAATACCCTAAGGGTGGCTTTCCTCTTTCTTTTTTTAGGAATGGCTTCCTCCTACGGACAATCGAAAATTCAGAAGAGTTTTGAGAACATCAGCAAACTTGAAATTCAAGGTGGTAGCATAGAAATCAGCTATGAAGGTAACACTTCCCAATCCAACATCCAGGTGGAAGCAGATATGGGAAGTGTAGAAAATGCGGATAAGAACCTGATATTTATTACGGTTGGTAACACATTGAAAATATCCTATCAAACTCCATCCAATAGCTGGAAGAGCAATGACAAGGGTAAAAAATATGTACATATTTCCGGTCCTAAAAACATAGAACTGAGCGCAAGCAATTCCTCAGGAAAATTACATATCAAGGGAGTATCCTCACCTAGTATTGACCTAAAGGCCAGCTCGGGAATGATCTTAGTCGAAGATATTGAAGGAGAACTTAACTTGGCGGGTTCTTCTGGTAAGGTTGAAGCCCGCAATATTTCTGGTGAAGTAAACTGTAAAATGACCAGTGGTATTATGGAACTGGAATATATCAAAGGCAATACCAACTTAAGCTCCAGTAGCGGGAAGATCAAAGCCCAACATATTTCCGGAGAACTGAATGTTAAAATCACCTCAGGAAGTGTGGACCTAGAAGACATCTCTACACTGGGAGAGCTAAAGCTTTCTTCAGGAATGATGAGTGCCAAAAAAGTAGGCTTCGGCCCGAACACCTCTTTTATGGGGTCTTCAGGTGCTTTCAAAATCAAAGCTACGGCTATGCTTGACCAATACAATTATGACATGAGTGCAGGAAGCGGAATGGTAAAGGTCGGTAAAATGTCCTCTAGTGACCGCTTGGTAATCGACCACGATGCCGATCATACCATTATTGGAAAGATCGGATCGGGCATGATCTCCATTGAAGAATATTGACAAAAAAATCCCCGGAAATTCATAGATTTCTGGGGATTTTTTTATTCTTCTCTTCGGCCGAAATCCGCCACAGTTTGCAGGTCTTCTCCTTTTAACTTCAAAAGCCTGATAATCCTATCGGGAGTGGGCTTGCCCAAGGAAACAAAAACCAAGGTCACTGCATAAAGCACGGTAAAACCAGCATTTTGATATATCAAAAGTCCTATGGCACATAAAAACCCTGACACAAACAGTTGCCAAAATCTGGTCATGGTCATACTACTGTATCTTTCCAGTTTTGCTTCTAAGGGCATTAATGGGTTTCTTAACTTTTTCAAGCCTTGATTGAAGTTCACAAAACTGATCAGCAGCAAAGCTGAAACTAACCCCAGCAACACCGGCTTTAAGGCATCTGGCAAACTAGGGATGTCCAGATTCATGTTACTGCTAGTAGTATACAGATAGGCAAATGCGAAAGCTGGCAAAGGAATAGCAATCAAGATGAGTACATTCCTTTCCAATATCCTAAAATTCTTCTTCAGCATATTCATCAGCTCAACCGATATCTACTTTGACATCTCCTGAGGTTGGGTGAGAAACACAGCAAAGAATGTAACCTTCTTTCTTTTCGTTTTCACTTAGTCCTGCATCTTGTTCCATGCTTACTTCTCCACTTGTCAATTTACCCCTACAAGCTGTACAAAGCCCACTTTGACAGCTATAAGGCATATCATGTCCTTCGTCCAAGCCTGCTTCCAGGATGGTCTTCCCAGGAGGTACTTCAAAAGTATAGGTCTCCCCTTCGAGATTGATACTTACTTCACGCGTCAAAGCTGTTTGACTATCGAGTTTTTCCTTGGCTGCTTCTTCCGCCTCATCAGAGGAGGATGTATAGAAGCTCTCCCTATGGATAGAATCATGAGGAACGTCCATTTTCAACAGTGCTTCCACACTCGCTTCCATTAATCCTTCTGGACCACATAAAAAATACTGTTCCTTTTCGGCTTCTGAATAATGTTTTGACTTCAATACATCTTCTATCACGCTTTCATTTAGCCGCCCCTTAAAACCTGACCATTCTTCAGATGGCTGCGAAAGAATATGCACCACTTCAAATCGACCTTCATATTTCTTGGTCAAATCCTGAATCTGCTGATCAAAGATAATTTGATCCTCCGATCGGTTACAATAAATCAAAGTCACCTTAGACTGTGGTTCATTGACCAAAACAGACTTACCAATCCCCATGATCGGTGTAATACCACTTCCTCCTGCAATCATGATGAAGTGATTTTTGTTCTTCGAATGGAAATCAGTAGTAAAGTGACCTAGGGGTTTCATCACCTCTAAGGTCTTTCCAGACTTGATATTTTCATTTAGAAAATTGGACACCACTCCACCATCAATTCTCTTTACCGTAATACCAGGATGTGGATCTAAATATGGAGAGGTACACAGGCTGTAAGACCTTCTTTCTTCCTTTCCGTTCACCTCTAATATCAAGGTCAAAAATTGACCAGGCTGATATTCCAAGTATGGTTCTGGCTGCTCAAAATATATACTGACTGCATCAGGAGTTTCCTTTACCACCTCTCTGACTTTCAGTGACAAATATTGACTTCCTCTTTTCTTCTCTTCTTTATTTTTCTTGAATAGGCTAAATAACATTCTTCTTTGAATTTTATCCTGTATTGTTATTTGGCTTCAAAATTAAGGCCGATTTTTTTAAAATCCCCCTAATCCTAAAGTTAAAATCCTTTATAAAACACATTATTCAAAAAGATGTTCCCAAAAGCGGAACAATAGATCAGTTTAAACCATACATCTAACATTAATAAGCGCGTTTTGTACTTATAGTGACCACTGCACTGATATTTTTTTCTCGGCACTGTAGCGTTTTTACATAAGCTTACGTTTCGAGAACAAAAGCAGAAAAAGAAAGAGAAGTAATAGATTAAACCAACATGATTATGTTAACTGGAGTAAACAATAAAAAAATGCTTATGAATTGGAAGAGAACACTTGGACTCTTTTTCCTGGCCCTATCACCTTTAGTGATTACCAGCTGTTTGGATGATGAAGATGCAGCCGATATTCCTCCTGTAGCTTATGTGGCTTACTACCATGGATCACCTGAAACGGGAGCTGTCAGTATCTATGCGGACGGAAGACTGTATAACACCAATAACTTTGAGTATACTGACTTCTTTACTTATGGAAATTATTATACGGGTGAGAGAAACCTTTCTTTCAAAAACAAGAATGCGGCCAATTCATTATTGGACACAACTGTAACGCTTAATGAAAACCAACCGTACACTTTCTTCTTTATTGATGGAGAAGAGTCAGCCATGGAAACGGTCATCGCTGAGGACAACTGGGACGAACCTTCTGAGGGCAAAGCCATGATCAGATTAGTACACTTATCTCCAGATGCTCCAGCAGTAAACCTTGTCGTAAATGATGATGAAGCAGCGACTTTCTCTAATCAGGAATACAAAAATGTTACTGATTTCGTAGAAATAGATGCGGAACTTACTTCCTTTAGCATCACCAATTCAACAACTGGCGAAGTAATCTTGACAGCAGAAGACCTTGACCTTCGCACACAAAGAATCTATACCTTTATTGTACGAGGTTACGCAGCTCCTGAAGAGACCGCTTCTTCAATCGATGACCTAAGCTTGCAAGTCATCAGGAACTATCCGAATTACTAAAAATTATTCCAACTATTGTTCATAAGCGCGGGGGTAGGTTGTCCAAGAGACAGCCTACCCTTTTTGTTTGAGCCAGTATAACAAGCCTTTGGATGAAAATAAAACCAAATAAGGGGGCTTTTACGTTATAAAAAATTATTTTTGCAGCGTCATTCAATTTCAAACAGAAGTTATCATGAATTTAAATACGCTGACCGCTGTATCCTCTGTAGATGGAAGGTATGGAAGTAAAACAGCCCCCCTAAGAGCCTTTTTTTCTGAGTATGCCCTAATCAAATATAGAGTACGGGTTGAAGTGGAATATTTCATTGCCTTATGCGAAATGCCTTTACCGCAGTTAAAGGGCATCTCCAAAGACTTATTCCCAAAACTCCGTGCGATAGTAGATAACTTTTCAGAATCAGATGCAGAGGCCATCAAAGAAATAGAAAAGACTACTAACCATGATGTGAAAGCGGTGGAGTATTTTTTGAAAAATGAGTTTGACAAGTTGGGACTGGAAGCCCAGAAAGAATTCATCCATTTCGGGTTGACTTCCCAAGACATCAACAACACTTCTACTCCACTTATGCTGAAAGAAGGTTTGGCAGAGGTTATACTTCCTTGCTTAAACGAAGTTATAAGCAAGCTCAAAAGCCAAGTCGAAGAGTGGAAGGACATCTCCATGCTCGCCAAGACCCACGGACAGCCTGCTTCTCCTACCCGCTTAGGAAAAGAGTTCCAAGTGTTTGTCACGAGACTTGAAAACCAACTTGCCCTTTTGGAGCAAGTTCCCCATTCAGCCAAATTTGGTGGAGCTACCGGAAATATGAACGCCCATAAAGTGGCCTATCCTGAGCTAGAGTGGACTGCTTTCGCCAACAATTTTGTGACGCAATATTTAGGCTTGGAAAGAAGTTTCCCAACCACGCAGATTGAACATTATGACAACCTTGCAGCTCTATTTGATGGTCTAAAGCGCATCAATACCATTTTGTTGGACCTCTCAAAAGACGTTTGGCAATATGTCAGCATGAACTACTTTAAGCAAAAAATCAAAGCAGGTGAAATTGGTTCTTCAGCCATGCCCCATAAGGTCAACCCAATTGACTTTGAAAATGCAGAAGGTAACTTGGGCATTGCCAATGCCTTGTTGGAGCACCTGGCGGCCAAACTCCCGATCAGTAGACTTCAAAGAGACCTTACAGATAGTACGGTATTGCGCGTAATTGGTGTGCCATTGGCCCATATGTTGATTTCATTTGAGTCCTTGAAAAAAGGTTTGGGCAAATTGGAGCTTAACCAAGCGGCGATTGAGGCGGATTTGGAAGAAAACTGGGCTGTAGTGGCAGAAGCCATCCAGACTGTCCTCAGAAGAGAGGCATATCCAAAACCGTATGAAGCATTAAAGGAACTTACCAGAACCAATTCCAAAATCACGGAACAGTCCATAAAGGAATTTATTGAAACCTTAAATGTTTCTGATGAGATCAAAGCAGAGTTGAGGGTGATTTCCCCATTCAACTATACTGGTTTGTAATAATTATAGGATTCACAGAAAAGAGGCTTTCCTTGTAGCTTAATGCTTTAGGGAAAGCCTCTTACTATTTTATCAGTTTCCTAGGCAAAAAAATCTCCGCCAACATGCAGCGCACACTACCTCCGCCCACTTTTTCGATTGTTGGGATATCGGGGATAATCACCTCTGTATATTTTTCAATAATCTGCTTTTGCCCTGCTTTCAAACTTTTATAAGCTGTCCGTGACATTACAGTAAACTTCTTCCCTTTATCATTATGCAATTCCAGCATGTTACCTGCAAAAGCAAATTTTTGTGGAATAGTAATGGGTACAATTTTCTTTCCGTTCTTTTCCAAGCTTTCCTTGATCTTCATCTTCTCGGCTTTTCGCTCGACACTGTCCAAACAAACTACTGCCAACTGCGTCCCAATGTGCATCATCACATTAGTATGATAGATAGGAATTTTCTCTTTTTGAAGCACTTGTACAGCCGAAAACTCAAGAATTTCATATCCCATCAACTGTTCAAAATAATGTAAGGGAACCGGATGGGTTCTTTCAGAAATACATGCATAGGCCATTTGATACTGTCTGTCCAGTACCAAACTTCCGGTACTTTCCAGGAATTGACCATCATCCTCAAAAAATGTAAGGTCCACAATTTCCTCTACCTTATACCCCTCTTCTGAAAGTGTATCTACCAGATCTTTTCTTCTTTCCTTTCTCCTGTTTTCTGACAGCATGGGATATAGAAGTAAGCGACCATTGTAGTGGGTGCTGAACCAATTGTTGGGAAAAACAGCGTCAGGCTTGGCGGGCACTTCACTATCCTCCAAAACTATGACATGAATGCCCTTTGATTTGAGCAGTTCCACAAATCCATCAAACTCGCTCAAGACTACATTTTGCAGCTCACCATCAGCTCTTCGGTCAAATTGTTGGTATAAATTGTCCTTCGCTGTTTCTGGGTTGAACCCAAAAGCGGCCGGCCTTACCATCAATACTGTCGAAGTTGTTTGTAATGCCATCTTTTCATTTTATCCCAGAACACAATCGTCCCTCTTTATCGAAAGTGCAAAGTTACAAAACAACAGCTTTCTAGCTCATTGTTTTTTATAGTACTGGTATAAAATTGGTTTGATCCGGAAACGCTCTTCACTCAATGAAAAATAACTGTTTCCATTTTTGGCAAAACCAATCGCCTCCCCCTGAGGTTCTGGCACATAAGGCAATTGAACGGGGCTTCTTGATAGGGCTTCAGCTAGGCTCTCTCCTTCTTTTCTTTCCCAATGATAAATCACCCAATAATTCTTAATAATAATCTCTTTTCCATCTGGAGAAATATCTCCTCCAACAGACATGGTGATGGGCAATTTTTCTATTTTTTCAAGCTCCAGCTCTCCTTCATCCAATTGGTCTACAGGTGCCCGGTACAATACATTACTGGAGTCCCTCTTACTAACAATATAAACATCACCGTTCCATGGGTCTACCATCAGGGTTTCAGCGTCCTTAGCCCCATCAGGGTAATTTAGTTTGATCACCTCTGGCTCTACCTCCACTTCTGATTCATCAGCATTCGGTTCCTCAAACCTTAATAGTCTGATGGAATGATATTGAGCTTCATTATCTCCTATTTCTCCGACATAGATATAAGACTTTCCTTCGCTTCCACCTGGCCCTACTGCGATATCCTCCCAATCCCTATTATGGGTATTTAACAACTTTATTTTACCAATAGAATTCCCCATTGAATCAAGCTTATAGACAATAGGCTCTCCTCCGCTATCATTATGGGTATATAGCAAATTATTATACGTTCTAGAAGCAGCAATACCACTGGCTTCATTTAGAAGTTTTGCGTCAACTTGTCCTCTTTCCTTGCCGCTATAGTACAAGGAATCCTGAACTTGTGGATTAATTCTGACTTCATACTTGTTGTAGATTTTCTCTGACAATAAATAGGGCATCAATGAGGCCAAAAAGGTCAGTTTCAGAATGATGTGGAAAATAAATTTCATAAGCCAGCATTAGCAAAAGAAAGACCAATCAATAACAGGAACTCGGGATTTAATGTTAAAAAAACCTAAAAAAAGTGGTCCGCCAAGGCGAACCACTTTCGAATAAACCGTTTATTAAAATCTAATCTGCTTTTTCTTTTTTCTGTACTGTAATCGTCAGCTCATCTCCTTTACCGGAGTAGTCTGCCTTGATCACATCCCCTTCGGACAACTCTCCACGAAGAATTTCCTCAGCAATAGCATCTTCCAAGTATTTCTGGATTGCCCTGTTTAGTGGTCTTGCACCATATTGCTGATCATATCCTTTGTCGGACAAGAAGTCCTTGGCTTTATCAGAAAGTTCAATTTTGTAACCCAAATCAGTAATTCTACTGAAGAGTTTTTCCAAACTGATATCGATGATTTTGTGAATATCCTTTTTATCCAAGGAATTAAAGACCACTACATCATCTAGCCTGTTCAAGAATTCTGGACTGAAGGCTTTTTTCAAAGCACTTTGGATGGTTGACTTCATCACTTCATCCATATTTTCTTCCTTAGCTTTAGAGGCAAACCCGATTCCTGAACCGAAATCTTTCAAATCCCTCACACCAATATTGGAAGTCATGATGATCACCGTATTTCTAAAGTCCACTCTTCTGCCCAAACCATCAGTAAGGATACCATCGTCCAATACTTGCAACAACAAGTTGAACACATCAGGGTGAGCCTTCTCTATTTCATCCAGTAAGACTACTGAATATGGCTTTCTACGAACCTTTTCAGTCAATTGTCCACCTTCTTCATAGCCGACATAACCTGGAGGTGCTCCTACCAAACGGGATACGCTGAATTTCTCCATGTACTCAGACATGTCGATACGTACCAAAGAATCTTCCTTATCGAACAAGTAGGTAGCCAGCGTTTTTGCCAACTCTGTTTTACCTACTCCTGTTGGGCCAAGGAAAATAAATGATCCAATAGGCTTTTTAGGGTCTTTCAATCCTACTCTTGTACGCTGAATGGCTTTGGTCAACTTCTTGATTGCATCATCCTGACCGATTACCTTGCCCTGCAACTCCTTACCCATACTTAGAAGCTTGTTTCCTTCGTTTTGGGCAATTCGCTTGGCAGGAATGCCTGTCATCATCGCAATAACCTCTGCAACGTTATCTTCCTCAACGGTGTATCTCTTGGTCTTACTTTCTTCCTCCCACTTGGCTTTTGCATTTTCCAATTGCTCCAGAAGCTTTTTCTCACGATCTCTCAACTGGGCGGCCTCTTCGTACTTCTGACTTTTGACTACCCTGTTTTTCTCAACCTTGATATTTTCTACCTCTTCTTCCAACTTCAGGATTTCGTCTGGCACATGGATATTGTTAATGTGCACACGAGCACCCGCCTCATCCAAGATATCAATTGCCTTATCCGGCAAGAATCGATCTGAAATGTATCGGTCTGAAAGCTTCACACATGCATCTATGGCTTCAGGAGTATAGTTTACATTGTGGTGATCTTCGTATTTGTCCTTGATGTTGTTTAGGATCTGGATGGTTTCCTCTGGTGAAGTGGCATCTACCATCACCATCTGGAACCTTCTGGCCAAAGCACCATCTTTTTCAATATATTGTCTGTACTCATCCAAAGTAGTTGCACCGATGCATTGGATTTCTCCACGGGCCAAAGCAGGCTTGAACATATTGGACGCATCCAACGAACCGCTTGCTCCACCTGCACCTACAATTGTGTGCAACTCATCAATAAAGAGAATTACGTTTGGAGATTTTTCCAGCTCGTTCATCACTGCTTTCATTCTCTCCTCAAACTGACCTCTGTATTTGGTTCCAGCCACTAAAGAAGCAAGATCCAAGGTCACCACGCGCTTGTTAAAAAGAACTCTGGAAACTTTCTTCTGAACAATCCTCAAAGCCAAACCTTCCGCGATGGCTGTTTTACCCACGCCAGGTTCACCGATAAGAATAGGGTTGTTTTTCTTTCTTCTGGAAAGAATTTGCGCAACTCGCTCAATTTCCTTTTCCCTACCAATAATCGGATCCAATTTATCATCTTCCGCCATTCGGGTAAGGTCCCTCCCAAAATTATCCAAAACAGGAGTTCTGGACTTTTCTGTTGAACCTTTGCCTCCTCCACTGGAAGAGCCACCGGACGAGCCGAAAAGTTTGCTGCTTTCCTCATCTGTATCATCTGCCTCAGCACCTGAGCGAGGGGTCTGATCAGTTTGGAACTCTAGCATTTCTTTAACGGTATCATAAGTGGTATCGAATTTATGCAGAATCTGGGTAGCGATGTTGTCTTCATCCCTAAGGATTGACAACAACAAATGTTCTGTTCCGATAAGTTGGCTTTTAAATATTTTAGCTTCCAAGTAAGTAATCTTCAGTACTTTTTCAGATTGCCTTGTCAATGGAATATTGGCCAAGTTTTTAACATTATGGTTGGCCGTCCCTTTGACCGCGCGCTCCACAGAATTGCGAAGCTCATCCAAAGGCACTCCTAATTTCTTTAATATGGAAACAGCGACACCTTCCCCTTCACGGATCATGCCCAGCAAGAGATGTTCGGTCCCAATGTAATCGTGTCCCAGACGCAAAGCTTCTTCACGACTTAGAGAGATCACCTCTTTCACTCTATTTGAAAATTTTGCTTCCATTTAGTTCCTTTCTGAATTGTGAATAATTCTATACTTAATTTTACCGAATTTGTTTTAAAAACACAATTCTTTTAAAGATTGTTCAGTTGTTTTTTTTGGATCTTGCAATAACCTCTTTAGATAGAGGGCCTTCGCAAAACAACAAATCGATAATACTTAAATTTGGTACAAAGTCTGAGCCAAATAATTGGTGATAGGGGCTTGGGCAATATAAATTTCTAGACTCAAATGATTCCTTTGCAACTATTTTACTTCTTAGGTCTTCCTCTGAGGGCTTATCAGTGTAATTGGATGTTAGGGTAATTTTTGTCTTGAACTTTAAAAGCTTCAGACAAAGTGTCAGTAACTCGAGATTGAAATCAAACAAATTGTCAACTTCTCTCTGAAATACATCCTCAAAATACGGAAAAAAATATTCAAAAAAAGGAGCCTTCCCATAGGCACTTTTGATCCCTCTTAGATGAACATTCTTCCATTTTTGGTGATAATCGATATTTATCTTACTATATTTTACTTTTTTGTTACCTCCAACTACAGGTATACTGAGTGTCTCCACCTTATTGGCCAAACGAACCAACGACCTATTTCTGTATGTCTGCTTCTGATAATTGTCATGTGCTTCCAGCCTTAATTCATCGAAATCTTGAATAGCTACAAAAAATTCGATGGGTGGCAGGTAAAACAAATCAGCTACAATCACTTTATTTTCCATGCCCAAAAGTAATCAAATCATGTCAGCCTCCACTTGATTCCTTCAATCTTAAAGCATTTCCTCCAAATCACCCTGCCCCTGTCTTACCACTTCAATATCTCCTCCTGTGCAATCCACCACCGTGGAAGCGATATTGTTTCCATACCCTCCATCAATCACCACATCTACCAAATCCCGGTATTTCTCATAGATCAACTCAGGATCTGTACTGTATTCCAAGACATCATCTTCATCTCTTATGGAAGTTGTCACAATAGGTTGCCCCAACTCCTTAACCAATATACGAGGAATACTATGGTCGGGGATTCGAATTCCCACTGTTTTCTTTTTACTATGCAGCAATTTGGGCACATTATTATTGGCATCCAATATAAAAGTGAACGGCCCTGGCAAGGCTTTTTTCATCACCTTAAACACTGGCGTACTCAGCGCCCGGGTATATTCTGCAATATTGCTAAGGTCATAGCAGATAAAACTAAAATTCTGTTTCTGAGGCTTCACCCCTTTGATCAAGCAAATTCGCTCTATCGCCTTTTGATTATAGATATCACATCCAATTCCATAAATAGTATCAGTTGGATAAATGATCACTCCCCCCTTCCTCAGTACATCAACCACTTGATTTACTTGTCGGGGATTTGGATTTTCAGGGTATATTTTAATCAGCTCTGCAGACATAACAATCAATCAAAATAAAAGCGTTTAACTACACTAACACAAATCAAGGGCCAAAACACTGTAATTTAATCTCTAAACATTTCCATCAGAAAGTCTAGAGGCTTAAAAATACCTTTTAATTTTATTTAGCTATTTTTGCCCAAAGCTAAAATCTGAGCCGTTTATTATCTTATGATCACAAAAAAGAATCAAAAATATTACATGGTAGGAATGGTGGCCATTTCTGTATTGGTTTCCTCCTTTGTTTTTTACTTCTACCAAGTATTCTTCAGCCCTAATACCTTAACTGAAACCGACCAAGCAGCAACATTGTATATTCCAAGTAATGCTACTTTTCAACAAGTTTCTGATAGTCTCACCCAAAATGAAATCATCACTGATGTCATTTCTTTTAGCTTTGTAGCCAAAATGATGAAATATCAGGAGAATGTCAAACCTGGCCGCTATACCATCGAACCTAAATTGTCCAATAAAGAATTGGTTACCTTACTTCGATCAGGAAAACAAACCCCTATCAACCTGACATTCAACAACATCAGAACTAAGGAAGACTTAGCTGAGAAAATCAGTAAAAATCTAGAAATCAGAGAAGATCAATTTCTCGAATTAATCCGTGACAGCTTATACATTCGGAAATTTGACTTCAACGAGGAGACCATTATGAGCATGTTTATCCCCGATACCTATGAGGTATATTGGGACATGACTCCGGAACAACTCTTTGACCGCATGTACAGGGAATACAATAAATTCTGGACTGATGACCAGAAAGCGAAAGCAGAAGCCTTGAACATGAGTCCAGTGGAAGTTTCCACGCTGGCATCCATTGTACAGGCAGAAACAGCCAAAAAAGATGAGAGAGCCAAAATAGCAGGGGTATATATCAACAGGTTACAAAGGAATATTCCTTTACAGGCTGACCCTACTTTGGTCTTTGCCTTGGGAGACTTCAGCATTAAACGTGTCCTGAATGTACATAAAGAGATCGATAGCCCCTATAACACCTACATGTATGCAGGTTTACCTCCAGGACCAATCAACCTCCCTGACAAGTCTTCATTGGATGCAGTCCTAAACTATCAGGAACACAATTACCTTTATTTCTGTGCCAAAGAAGATTTTTCTGGTTACCATGTGTTCTCTACCAATCTTCGGGACCATTTGAACCAAGCAAGGAAATACCAAAACGCATTGAACGCCGCGAAAGTATTTTAATATGTTTACAGCTGAAACCCAAGTACGTGTAAGGTATGCCGAAACAGATCAGATGGGCTATGTCTATTATGGCAATTACGCCATGTATTTTGAAGTGGCCAGAGTGGAGTCCATGCGCCAAATCGGCTTTTCCTATAAAAGGATGGAAGACAAGGGCGTCATGATGCCTGTCCTGGAAAATCACAATAGTTATATCAAAGCAGGCAAATATGATGAGCTTTTGACCATCAAAACGATCATCACAGAAATGCCGGGCATTAAAATCAGGTTTGATTACGAAATAACGAATGAGGTCAACGAACTAATCCATACAGGGTATACCGTATTGACTTTCATTAAAAAAGACAGTTACAGACCGTGCAGACCTCCCAAGGATTTGTTAGATTTATTAAAAGCTTACTTTTAGAGATACAGCACTGATGGTCAAAAAGAAAGTGCATGACATATTGGAAAGGCTGGACAAACAAGCCCAAAAGCTTAGGAGCATCCACCTCAAAAACCCCAACCAGAACCTTTACGATGTTGGGAAGATCTTTATTCACCAACTCAAAAAAGATGAAATTGATGACCGTGCCAATGCAGTGGCCTTTAACTTTACGGTAGCCCTTTTTCCATTGATTCTATTTTTGCTGAACATGCTTCCCTTTGTGGAAATCTTTTTTCCGGAAGTCACCCCTGAAAACATCCTTCTTTTCATTAAGGAAGTAATGCCTCCCCCTTTGTACGAAGGCACAGAAGCCACCATTCGGGACATTATCAGCAGGCCTAGACAAGGGATGCTTTCCTTTGGGTTCTTTTTAGCCCTTTACCTCGCTACCAATGGCGTTGTGTCTCTAATGAGTGCATTTAACGCTTGCTATAGAACCAAAGAAAACCGGGGCTTTTTTCAAACTAGGGCCATTGCTGTTGCCATTATTCTCATTTTGGTTTTGGATATTTGTGCCGCTGTATTGACCATGATCCTCGGCAACAAAACATTAACCCTGCTCACAGAATACGGCGTTGTCTCCAACAATATCCTATACTACCTTATTACCTCTCTAAGGTTCTTTGTGCTCTTGGTACTCTTTATGGTGGCCACGGCATTCATCTTCCGTTTTGCTCCAGCTGTCCATGACAAGTGGCATTTCTTCTCCATAGGCTCCACCACTGCAGGCCTGTTGATTACTTTGGGGTTCTACCTCTTCTCTTTTTATTTGAATAACTTCGCCAGCTACAACAAACTGTATGGTTCCATCGGCACCTTGATTGCACTAATGCTCTGGCTGCTGATTACCTCCTTTATCATTTTGATCTGTTTTGAGATCAATGTAAGCTTGGACAAAGCCGCCGAAGGAAAAAGATATTCAAAAATTTAGTCGCCCAAAACCAGCGAGTTAGGGAAAATTGAATATTTTTATCACACCAAGTATTGCAAATATCAAACTAAGCCGTACCTTTGCAAACCGTAAGACAAACATAAACGTCTTCAAATAATACGCAACAGACCCAGAGGAGTGGCAGAGTGGTCGAATGCGGCGGTCTTGAAAACCGTTGTACCGCGAGGTACCGGGGGTTCGAATCCCTCCTCCTCTGCTGAAAGGCTTGTAAATGACTGAAAATCAGGATTTTACAAGCCTTTTTCTTTTTTTACTTGCTATTCACTTGCAGAAAGCAGAAAAAAATCATTTTTTTTTAATTCTTCTCAATATCATTTAGCTAAAATAAAAAAGACAGCCTTTCAGCTGTCCTTGCCATTACTAATCTTCCTAAACAACTTCTCCTGCCAAGCCAGTATTTCTTTGACTTTACTATGCTCTTCGTGCATTCCATTCAACAAGCATATCTTAACCATCAAATAGGCACTTCCAAACATATCATTCCCAAGAATACCAAAACTAGTTTCCTTTTTTCTTTCAGAAGCAAATTGACAAACTAACTTCCCATTGGAATCATTTAGAACAGTAATCTTAAAACCATCCCCTTCGAATGATTCAATTGATGGATCGCAAAATATATATTTCTCAGATTCCAAATCAAAATAGCTATCATCTACAATTTTACTTATGGAATGTTCCTTTTCCATCTGCTCAAAAACCTTCTGCAAATCACTCATAACCAAAAATTTAAATTGAAAAACTAACCTTAAAATAACAATTTTGAATATTCATTACAATTATAAAATCGATTATCATATCAAATTATACCTTATAAATAACATATAACAACAAATACAGCTACTATATTTTTCAAATAAAATTTGAATTATTATATTATAATAATTAAGCAGACGGCTTATATTTTCACACCTTCAGTGTGTGAAAATCATATAGTAATATAAAAGGGGATGAAACCTTCTTCATATATAAAAGTACACAACATCATCTTTATTAAATCATCCCCTTTTTACTTTGATATTTAAAACCATTGATAATAAGTGAAACTGTATTAAGGCTTGACTATTGTTGAGCCTTTTTTCTACCTCCAAACCATATTCTTCAACTTACTAGCAATCACATACCAAGCTGTACTGGCAATACTCTTATAATTGGAAATCTCATAAGTCTCATCCCTTAAGACTGCATACCTATAACTTCCATCCTCTTCTTCAAACAACTTAAGATCACTCAGTATTTGATTGAATTTACTGTAATCCCTAGCTCTCCAATAAGCCAAAGCAACACCAAAGCTTCCTTCAAACCAAACAGTATCTACAGCACTTGGATAGCCCCATTGATCCGAATATGGTTTATAGCCTTTTGCGCCTGTTTCAACGTCCTCAACATAATAATACTGCTCTAACCTATCCAATAGGTTTTGACCTCTCCTAGCCTCCCCAGAAGCAGCCAAAAACAAATATCCCCAACTATTACAATCAAGGGCATCAGCTGTATCTTTTGTATTATTTGAAGCATCACTGATACCTTGGTAAAATCTTTGATTGGACTCATCCCAAAGCTCATTCAACATTAGATTCTTTACACTATTGGCCTTATGCTTATATCCTGAATCCTTCAACACCTTTCCTGCCTGTTTAAGGGCAAAATAGTAATCAATGCAATGTTCCGTACTTATCCATCCGATTGAGTAATTTGGATTGAAATTGATTCCTTCATACCTCCCACTTCCTCCTGTAGGCAATCCAATTGGATTATCTTCTAATGAAGCTATGTAGTCAAGTGTATTTGAAATAGCTGTTGCCACCTCACTCCTATTTTCAGGACTTCTTCTGTACTCCAAATAGAAACCCAAAGCATAAGCCACCCAAGCTATAGCACCAACCCTAAAATAAGCATCATTGTATTGATAGTTTGGACTTGAATGGTTTGCACCAAAAGGAAAAGCACCATTAGGAAACTGAGATAATAAAATACCTTTTACAATCTTATCAGCTAATTCAAATTCCTTTAATCCAGTTGAGCTTATCAAACTTAAAGCAGCATCATATATATAGTTTCTATCCACAAAAGGAGAGCTATAAACTTCTTCCTCTTCAGGTGGTATTTCATAGCTCCTTGGCAAATCAGCTTTGATAGGTGTTTCAGCAACATAGGTATCATCACTTGGTCTATAAAGCTTGTATTTAATCAAGCCTTCGTCATAGGTATATTCATAGCTGAACTGATTATTATGTGGAGCCATTATTTCAGCTTCCAGATAATCGGTATCAGTAGTTACAAACTTGTGAATCTCCAAGTCAGTCCATTTATCAATTGTATTCCCATCATTTGCCCAAGTAGAGACCACAAAATCATAGACAACATCATACAGTTCTAGAACTATTGTCCCACTCTGTAAGCTGCTATCTATGGTAAAAGATCCATCACTTAATACATTTACTGTCTGAATCAGATAATCAATATCAGACCTTCTATAATACCTTATTTGATGGGTTCCAGTTCCTACAGTTTGACCAACGACATTTCCAGTAATCTCACCTTTCCAAGCATTTGTTAAAGCTCCATAAGAAGGACTTGTAATCTCTATATAACCACTAAGCTCACTGTGATTGGCCTGATCAACCGTTAAGCTGCCTTTATCAATTCTATAGTTATCAATAAACTTTTCAGGAGAAGGAATATTGGTATAGTTGTTTTTGGTCTGGTACTGCTTTTTAAACTCCCTGACCTTATAAAGCTCATTCCCTCCTTCATAAAAGGAATAATAGCCATATTGCTCAATCTTCAACTCAATCCAATTACTACCCAAATCTGTCACTGTAAAAAATGAAAATACATTTCCACCACTTGGATAAGGGCCTCCACTGTCTATTTGATTGTTAATCTGAAACTGTCCATTCTGCTTATCAGGGTCTTTATCAAAAGGTGAAGATTCTATGATTACGTGTCTAAGATTATCTGGGACTTCATCAATATCAATCCTGTTGCCTTCATTGTTTGTAGCATAGAAATTATTCCTTCCATCATCAATGGCCAACATATGGCTATCACCATTACAAATTACCACATTTGGAATTTGGTTGTAATACATAAAGTTGGCCAACTCTTCCCTCTCTGCTAGATAAACATTCCAAACCTCTGTGGTCACACCATAAGACCAACAATAAGGATCATCAACATCACCAGTCCAACCAAAAGGATTCATCCAGAAACACATATCCAAGTTAGGATTGGCTTTGTATTCCAACATCAAATCCTTAAACCATTGTTTGGTTACAGCTCCCAATACTGTTTTATTGGGATCATCATAAGGTTCCAACATCCAATCATCTCTATTACTCCTGTTATCGGTCATAATAAACCGACATCTACCAATATCCCAATACTGGCTTACACCGTTGGTTTCAGGATCAGTAATGATATTGGCAACTGGTACATTCTCTAAAAAGAACTGTAAAGCAGCTTCCCTTGAAGCACTGTTCTTATCACTATTGTTGGCTCCAAAGTCGTGATCATCCCATACATAATAATTGTTCTGATTGCTGTAGAAGCTCTTCTGTTTTTCTTGCTCTACTGTACTATTAAAAGCATCCCTGAACAAATCCACATCATTCACATTAATATCCTCATAATGTAAATCGCCCAAATGAATAAATACATCTGGGTTATAAGTCTTCATAGTTTCCCAAATCAAATGGTTACTATTGCTATAATTACAGGAGCCAAAAATGAAAGTAAAACTCTGTGGTTGCTGCTTTTTAAAGGTTTTGAATTTTGCTTGATGGCTTTGTAAAAAACTATCAACTTCAGCCTTCACAAAGTATTCAGCATCTTCATCAAGGTTCTCAATATTAAAAAGCAAAGCTCCTTTGTTTAAAGAAGAAGCTGTTTTTAAAGGAGTGTATTCAATATCATTTAAAAAGTTGGAATCTTTTGTATATCCAATCCTTATTGGTGCTGTTTGCTCTGCTCCTCCACTTTCATCAATAACATATTCCCTTAAAACTGTACCATTCCTATAAGTACCACCAATTTGCATTCTTAATGAAAGGTCAGTTTCATTAGCATACTTCTTGAACCTAATCGGTATATTCCAAGAACCACTGTTTGTGATAGATCCAAATATTGTCTGGCTTGCTGCAAAACCTCCTGTTAAATCAAAATCATCAAATTTAGCCACTACCCAAATAGTCAAATAATCTGGATCATTTGAATCATTGGCTCCCCCATTCTGGACTGACATTTTAAAGAAATTATCCCCATTAAAACGGATTACATTCTTTCCATTTTTACCACTGGATTCAATGGGTAACTTATTTGAAGTAGGTACATTATAATAAACTGAAGTCTTGGCAACACCGCTAAAAGCAGCTTTATCATTCCAAGCATCAGCATAGCCATTAACATCATCTACAATGGTTGATTCATCAAAATGAAGCCATTTTTCTACACCTCCATTACCTCCACTTGTAAAGGTTGGTTCTGTACCTTCAGAAGATTGCACAGTATAACCATTGAAGTCTGTTCCAGTATCTAGCCATTTATCAGCAAGCCACCTATTATAAGCAGTAATTTCAGCATCACTTAAGCTGTCATAGCCTGTTTTATAAAACATACCTTCACAGATATAACCATTCAAATTTTGCTCATCACCCCCAATCAATAAGTTTTGAAAGTATGGGTGTACACCTGTTACATCAGTTTCACTTACTACTTCATCATTGCACCAAATCCTTAACTTCCCTGGGCTTGTAGGCCATTTATATTGGATGGTATATACTCTAAGGTTGTTTTCAACCACTGGCTCAGCATCAGGAAAATCAACCCTTGCTTTTATAGTGGTTCTATTCTGTTCTGTCCCTCCTGCATAAAGCTGTTTCAATTCTATTGGCATAGTCAAAAAAATTATTCTTCAAGATTAATGGAATATCCATCTTCATTATCTACGTGGGTATAGGTCATTGATTTAATGAAGTTCAACTGCTCATTCTCCTCCACATCCTGCAACAGCTCCCTTAATTCAATTTCATAAACACCTTCTTTATCATTCAACTCAAGCCCTTGAATGATGAAATATTTATCTGTCATAGGATTATAGAGAACAGTATTCAAATCAATGGTTTCTTCAGTGGCAATCTTAGCCCTAAATATCATTGAAGGTGTTTTATACTGCTTGATAATCCTATTGGCAGTATGTTGAAGTATAGGTAAATTCTGATTGCTTCTTATCCATAGTTCGGTAACTGACTGCCCATCACTTTTTAACAAGCTAGACTGAATCAAAGCATCTCCATCACCCATTTCAACATCAAATCCATCTAATTTTTTGATGTTTTTCTGGTTGTCTCCAAGGATTATCAAATTCTGTTCTTCTATCTCATTACTTTCAATACTGACCTGTTGCAACTCAATATCTATATCTGTAAATGTCAGTTGATATTCTGTTGGAATCCCTGAAATGGTTGAAGTAAGGTTCCATACATAAGGAGGGTAAACATAAAATTCAAAATATCCATCTTCAGCAATCAATGGAATTTGTTGTTCATATTGATCTTTATAAAGATAAATTCTCTGTTGGTAATTATAGAATCCCTTTAAAAACTCTTTCTTATCGTATCCACTTACCCAACTAACCTCCTTATAGATATTCCTGTTACTGCTAACCTCTAATTCTTTATATTCAACCCTATCCCCATTTAGATAATTGAAGTATTGCTTTGTGGTTGTCGGTGTCCATTCACTTCTATAATTCCTTCCAACTGCAACAGGTGTTGGTTGTAAATCCCCTTCTTCAAGTTTAGCAATCAAATCTGGGTCTTGATTTAACCAATACTCCCCTGTAGAATCTGTATATCTAATACTAAAGAGTGATCCAATATCACAATTATCAATTAACTGGTTTATTTGGTCTTCTTTGTAAGTATAGTATTGTTCAAAATTGTAATTGGGATCAGAAGTAAATTCAGGAGGCTCAGTAAAAAGAGGTGTAAGCTTCATCAAAAAGTTAATATCAAAATACTTATCATTCTTATTTGGGATAAGGCTAACTGGAATATGGGCAACAGGAATTGGCTCACTTTTTATAAAATTCACCTTTGAATCAATAAATAGATTCCCTCCTGTATAACTCAAATCATTATAGTAGTCTTGAAACAAAATCCCCTCCTCAGTTTTCAGAATATTAATATTTGTCTCCTCCCAATTTTGAAGATCATTAGTATCCTTCCAACTACTGGAAAGCTTAAAATCTCCTCCTTTGATGATGTTTTCTTTCTTCCCAACTTTATGAGTAATCTCCAATGATTTCTTAGCTCCTTCAATTTCAAGCTCACCACTCTCATCAATAATCTTCACCTCATAATCATCCAAGTAAAGCTGTTTTTCAATACTCTCCTCACCTAAATAGAAACCACTATAGGAATACTTCTGGAAGCTTTTGGTAGGATTATCAAAATGGCTTATTTCCCATCTCCCTTGGTTTTGCTTTAAAGTAGCCCCAAAGGTTTTTAATATCTCTTCTAAAACATCCTGACAGTTCCAAGGCTTGGGATTATCGCTGTTTACATCATCCACATACTTCTTACAGTTTACCTTTGTAGCAGCTAAAGTACTGGTTACCGAAACATCATATTTCACATCTATCCCATCATAAATAGGAAGGTCTAAACCTATCTTTTCAAAAATGATTATCAGCACTTCCAAAAGGGATTTAGTTTCATAGATATTGTTCCCCAAATCATCTGTAAAATCAATATCCTTTAAGGTGGTCAAATAATCTATGGCCAACAATTCTATCTCATAAGGAGGAGTAACATAAGACTCCCTGTAATTATCTGGAAGAAGGAAACCAACCCAATACAACAAACCTCCTTTGATTACCTCAACCAAATATTGCTTCTCCTCAAAATCTGCAAATTCTATAAACTCAAAATTGAACTGTGATAACAAAGAAATCCTTGCTTCACTCTGTTGGATTGTCTGGAACTTTGAACCTCCTTCTCCGAACCATTTTACAAACAAAGGATCAACACCAAACTTATCAAGCTCAATAAGTTCACCTTGGTAATCCTTGAGCTTGATATTTACAGTGGTGTTTACTCCATATAAATCCTTGTATTGGATGCTGTATTTGGTATTGTACATAATTTTAATAGCTTAAAAAATTAACTCCTGCTCCTTCTTCCTTTTTCCTTATCAATAGCATAAACAAGGTCACTTCCTTTGGCTCTAAGCTCCCCACTTATAAAGACCTGTTGATTGTTCACCTTCAAATCGCTGTTGGAAACTATGGTTCCACTTTGATTGGGAACAAAAAGCTCCTTACCTCTTTCACCTACATAATAAGCTTTTCCAAAGTCCACATTACCGCCTTCTGCCCTGCTTCCTCCAAATTGGTCACCCATATTACTAGCACCACTTTTAATGGCTGAACTCAAAGCAATCAAGGCCACACCTGCAGCTATGGCCACATAAGGATTAAGGGATTTTAAGGCTGTCTTTATGCCTTCAATTGCAAGTCCTGTAGCAATAGCCATCTTACCCAATTGTCCCATCACATTGGCCAATGTATTAAGCAATGATACACCAATACTGCTGATATGGGCACTGCCTGAAATCACCTGTCCCAATGCATCCGCAAAGGAAGTTAAGCCGTTGGCAATACCTTTATTGATAATATTGTTGAATCCTTCAGTAAGCCTTTTGGCCATTTCATCAACTGTAGTACTTAGTTGGATTCCCTTGTTTTTAAGCTCCTCTAAGCTCTTATTGAACTCAGTAAGCTCAAGTTTAGGGACTACCTTTTTAACTGAATCAATCCAACCAAAAGAAGTTCTCTTAGATGCTTTATTGCCATTGATTGAACTCGAGTTAACAGTTGGTTCAATGGATGGAATAATTACAGGATTTGTATTTTAATTCCCTTCAACTTCTTCTTTTACCTCCTTGACCTTTGAAATATAATCATCCAAGCTACTATTGACCTTATCCAAACCTGAAGCTATACCATCCAATCCAAGTACTTCTGTAATGGTGGATATTCCAGAAATCACCGTTCTAAAGACTGATAAAAGGGATTGGAAAACTGATAGGTAGAGTTCTTTTATAAAATTACCCAC